>CAMCWB010000063.1 GCA_945882315.1 Bauldia litoralis
GCGCCTGCCGATCGACCCGTTCCATTGAAGCTCAGACTGGCGCCAATAATTGCTGCATCAGCGTGCGGCGCAGCGGCGGCACCCGGTCGAGGAGAAAGAGGCCGAGGCCGCGAAGCCCCTGGGCGGGCAGAAAAGCCGATAGCAGTGTCCGGTTGACCATGTCGACGCCGGCGGAGCGCAGCAGCACATCGGCGCTGCGGGCGCGTTCATAGGCATGAAGAGTCTCCGGGCCGCCGGGATCGGAGGCGGCGTTCGCCAGGACGCGTTCGAGGCTGGCCACGTCGCGGTAGCCGAGATTGAGGCCCTGCGCCCCGATTGGCGGGAAAACATGGGCGGCCTCACCGGCAAGCAGGACCCGGTTGGCGGCAAGCTTCGCAGCCGTCATGCCCGACAGGGGGAAGAGCTGGCGGGCGGCATTGATCGAGGTGGCGCCGAGGATCAAATGCGATTGCCGTTCGATCTCCCCGGCGAGATCGTCGTCGGACAGCAGGGCGCGCGCCTTCATGTCGTCGGTCTTGCCGACCCAGACGAGGCTCGAATGATTGCCGGGGAGGGGGACGAGCGTGAACGGCCCGTCCGGCGTGTGGAACTCGGTCGAGACATCGTCATGCGCCAGAGAATGCGCGAGGTTCACGACAAGCGCCGCCTGGTCGTAGGTCCATTCCCTCGTCGAGATCCCGGCAGCGGTCCGGCTCGGTGATTTTCGCCCGTCGGCCGCGACGACAAGCCGGGCAACGATGTCTTCGCCTTCCGACAGCCTCAGACGGACCGAGTCCTGACCCGATTCGAGATCCTGCAGCAGCGCGTCTCGGCGCAGGACGCCGCTTGCATCCAGCGCTCGTGTCAGGACGCCGGTCAGCACCGCGTTGGGAATGTTGTAGCCGAAAGCGTCGCGACCGACTTCCGAGGCGTGGAAGGTCACTTCGGGCGCACGGATCAACCGGCCGGTGGCGTCGACGATGCGGAGCGTCCGGAGCGGGGCGCCGGCGGCGGCAATGTCGGCCCAGAGGCCGAGGCGCTCGAGGAAGTCGACCGATCCGCCGAGCAGCGCCGATGTGCGTTCGTCGCGCTGTCCGCCGGCCGGGCCGACCAGGGTCACTGCGAAGCCCATCCTGTCGAGCAGGAGGGCGGCGGCGGACCCGACCGGTCCGTTGCCGACGACGGCAATTGCTTGGCTTTCCGCGGGCATCGGCCTGGCCCCTGCGTCGCGCTGGCCGAAAGGCAGCAGCATGGGAATTCGAGTTCCGCCGCGATCGGCGGACGGTTAGCCAGCGATAGGCAGCGGCGCGTTCACAAGCAAGCAGAATCAATGTCTTGTCAGCGGCGTGAAGATCGGCCAAGCATGAGCCGCGATTCATTCGAGGCGGGGCGAATGTCCATACTGACGGTCTGGGCGGTCCATCTCCTGACGGCAAGTGGAGCGGGCCTCGCGCTCATTGCGGCGGTCGCGGCTTCGCAGGAATCCTGGCAACTTGTTTTCCTGTGCCTCGGCGTGGCGTTCATCGTTGATGGGATCGACGGGCCGTTGGCGCGCTGGGCGCATGTGAAGGAGCGGCTGCCGTGGTTTGACGGCTCGCTGCTCGACTTCGTCGTCGACTATACGAACTACGTTTTCATTCCGGCCTATGTGGTTGCTCAAAGCGGACTGCTCGACGAGCCGCTGGCCAGCATCGCGGGCATCGTCATCGCCGTCGTCGGCGCGCTCTATTTCGCCGACAACCGAATGAAGACGGCCGAGCACGGCTTTCGCGGGTTTCCCGCCGTGTGGAACGCGGTCGTCTATCTGCTGATCGTCTATCAGCCGGGTCAGATCATCACCGTCGCGGTAATCCTTTTCTTCGCGGTCCTGACCTTTACGCCGGCCGAGTTCATTCACCCGATCCGCGTGACCAGGCTGAGGCCGCTGACGCTTGCCGTGATGCTGGCCTGGGCCGTTCTTTCGATCGTCGTGCTCGCTCAGGATCTACAGCCGGGAGCGGTCGTCTCGACGGCGTTTCTCGCCGCCAGCGCCTATCTCGGCCTGATCGGCCTGTTCCTGCAATTCACGCGGCGCGAAGCGGGCGCTTCCGCCTAGGCGTCTGCCGGCTTCAGGTCGGGTCGTTCCGCTTCGGAAATCGCCGTCTCGATATTGGGCGCGAAGTGGACCTTCGGCGTTCCTTCGCGCAGGGCGCTGACGAGCTTCGGCGTGAAAAGCTCGATAAGCTCGTTCGGGGCGGGTGGTGTCGTCGTGGCAGGCATGTGGGCGGGTCCGATCGCCGGCGGCGAAAGTCTTTTGCTTGCTCGTCAACCGGCGATGCCGCTAGGAATGGAACCCACTGGATTGTTTGGCAAGGGTTGTGTCGTCATCGCGACCCGATGTCATCCGCGAATCCGGTTAAGCATGTCGGCGTCGATTGATGACAGCCCGGGAGGAACAAATGCCGAAGGCGATCCGCGTAGAGCAGTATGGCGGCCCCGAGACCATGAAGTGGACCGAAGTCGACCTCGGAAAGCCGGGAGCCAACCAGTTGCGGCTCCGGCAGACGGCGGTCGGGGTCAATTTCATCGACATCTATTTCCGGACCGGCATGTACAAGGCGCCTGAGGGCCTTCCTTTCACGCCGGGATCTGAGGCCGCCGGCGTCATCGAAGAGGTCGGCGAAGGCGTCACGGGCTTCGCGGTCGGTGAGCGGGTCGTCTATCAGGGCGTGCTCGGCTCCTATGCCGAGGCTCGCCTCGTTCCGGCAGAACGCTGCGTGAAGCTGCCTGAGGATATCGATGACAAGACTGCCGCGGCGGTTTTCCTCAAAGGCGTCACCGTCCATTCGCTGCTGTTCAGGACCTTTCCGGTCACCAAGGGGACGACGCTTCTCTGGCACGCGGCATCCGGCGGTGTCGGTGTGATCGCCTGCCAATGGGCGACGGCCCTCGGCGCGACGGTGATCGGCACCGTCGGCTCGGCCGAGAAGGCGGCGCTCGCCAAGAAGAATGGCGCGGCGCATGTCATCAATTACCGCGAGGAGAAGTTCGTCGATCGCGTCAAGGAGATCACCGGCGGCAAGGGCGTCGACGTGGTCTATGATTCGGTCGGCAAGGACACATTCCCCGGCTCGCTCGATTGCCTGCGGCCGCTCGGCATGTGGGTGTCCTTCGGTGCGGCATCCGGTCCGCCGCCGGAATTTACCGCCTCGATGCTCCAGCAGAAGGGCTCGCTGTTCGCGACCCGGCCGACGATCGTGCATTATCTGTCGAAGCGGCCGGACCTCGAGACCGCGGCCCACGGGCTGTTCGATGTGCTGAGAGCCAAGAAGGTTGCCGTCGAGATCGGCCAGGAGTTCGCGTTGAGCGCCGCCGCCGATGCCCATAAGGCGCTTGAATCGCGGAAGACGACCGGTTCAACGGTCCTGCTCCCGTAGCAGCGTCAAATGGCGCAAATCACGCCAGAGGCTGATCAAAAATAGCGTTTGATCAGCCTTTAGGCATAATCCATTCTCATGCGATGATGCCGGGGCGTCCTGAATCGGTTTTCATGCCGGTATGTCAGGACGTTAGCCGGTGGGCGACCCATCGCAGAGAACAGGTGTCACAATGGGACGCCTAACCACGCATGTGCTCGATACGGCCCTCGGCAAACCCGCCGCGGGGCTGACGATCGAGCTTTATCGACTCGGGCCGGCCACGGAGCATGTGGCGTCCGCGACGACGAATGATGACGGCCGTCTGGATGCACCGATCCTCGACGGGCGGCATTTCACCACCGGTGTCTACGAGTTGCGATTTCACGCGGGCGACTATCTCCGCAAGACGCAACGACCGCCGGAGCCGGTTTTTCTCGATGTCATTCCGGTCCGCTTCGGCATCGATGCCGCGGTCGACCACTATCACGTGCCGTTGTTGTTATCGCCCTACGGCTATTCGACCTATCGGGGCAGTTGAGTTCTCATGCGCAATGCCGTCCGGTTCATAAGGAAAGGCCAGCTCGTCGAGCTGCGCGATATCGAGCCGACGGCGATGCTGCTCGATTACTTGCGCGAGGTCGAGAAATCGCCCGGCACGAAAGAGGGTTGCAACGAGGGCGATTGCGGCGCCTGCACGGTGGCGCTTGGACGGCTGCGCAACGGGCGGCTTACTTATGAGCCGGTGAATGCCTGCATCCAGTTGATCGGCATGATCGACGGGACCGAAGTCGTCACCGTCGAGGATCTCGCCGACAGGAACGGCAAGCTTCATCCGGTGCAGTCGGCGATGGTGGCGAGCCACGCCTCGCAATGCGGCTTCTGCACGCCCGGTTTCGTGATGAGCCTCTTCACGCTCTATCAGCAGACCGAAACGCCGGTGACGCGACCGCAGGTCAATGACTGCATCGCCGGCAACCTATGCCGCTGCACCGGCTATCGGCCAATCATCGATGCGGGGATCGCTGCCTGCGCTGGCTTGCGCAACGACAAATTCCGGAAGAATGCCGGCGACACGTCTGGCCTCCTCGCCTTCCTGGCGGACGACCAAGACCTCTTCATCGGCGACGACACGCGCTTCTTCGCGGCGCCGGCAAGCCTCGACAGCCTGGCGTCGCTCTATGAGGAGTATCCGACCGCGACGCTGGTCGGCGGCGCGACCGATGTCGGGCTGTGGATCACCAAGCAGATGCGGGACCTGCCGAAGATCATCCATATCGGACGGGTGCGCGGCTTCGATCATATCGAGGACACCGGCTACGAACTGCTGATCGGCGCGGCCGCGACCTTCGCGCAGGTCGAGCCGTGGTTCCGCAAGATCGATCCCGACCTCGGCGAGTTGCTGCGCCGGCTCGGCTCGAAGCAGGTCCGGGCCAGCGGGACGCTCGGCGGCAATGTCGCCAACGGTTCGCCGATCGGGGATACGCCGCCGGCCCTGATTGCGCTCGGCGCGAGCGTCGAATTGCGCAGGGGCAGGGCCGCCCGCAACATGCCGATCGAGAGTTTCTTCATCGAATACGGAATGCAGGACCGCGGGCCCGGCGAGTTCCTCGCCGGACTACTCGTGCCGAAGCTCGCCGAGAACCAGATTTTCCGTTGCTTCAAGGTGTCCAAACGCTTCGACCAGGATATCTCTTCCGTCATGGGAGCATTCCGGTTCACGGTCGAGGATGACGGTTCCATCTCGGAAGCGCGGATCGCCTATGGCGGCATGGCCGGGACACCGCGGCGGGCGCGCGGTGCCGAGGCGGCGCTGAATGGCGCGCAGCTTCGCGACTCGCGGGCCTGGACGAAAGCCTTCACGGCGCTCCGGGGCGATTTCACACCGCTCGACGACCACCGCGCCAGCGCGCGCTATCGGACGGAAACGGCCCATGCGCTGCTCGGCAAAGCGCTGATCGAGGCGGCGGGCACTGCGTCCAGCCGGACGCGGATCGTCGGACATCGGGAAAGACAGGGCGATGGAGTCCGTTAGCCCGATCGAGGAAAAGAAATACGCCGTCGTTCGTGAGGCGTTGCCACACGATAGTGCCGTCAAGCATGTCAGCGGCGACGCGGTCTATATCGACGACATCCGCGAACCGGCCGGGACGCTGCATGTCGTCCCGGGCTATGCGCCGATCGCGGCCGGCCGGGTGACCGGCATCGACCTCGAGGCGGTGCGGAAGGCGCCGGGCGTCGTGACTGTGCTGACCGCGGCGCAGATCCCGGGCGCCAACGACATGAGTCCGAAAGGGGTCGGCGACGATCCGATCATCACGCCGGAGCGCGTCAATTTCTACGGCCAGGTGGTATTCGCGGTCGTGGCCGAGACGCGGCTTCAGGCGCGGCGCGCGGTGAAGCTCGCCAGGATCGTCACGGCCCCGGGGATGCCGGTGATCGATGTCGATGACGCGCTTTCGGCGCAGTCGATGGTGCTGCCGGACTATGTCTTCGAACGCGGCGATGTCGTCGACGAGATCGCGCGGGCGTCGCGCCAGGCGATCGGCGAACTCCGGGTCGGCGGGCAGGAGCATTTCTATCTCGAGGGCCAGATCGCTTTGGCGCTGCCCGGCGAAGACGGCGACATGACCGTCTATTCGTCGACCCAGCATCCGGGCGAGGTCCAGCATATCGTCGCGCATATGCTGCATGTGCCGCAGAACGCGATCACGGTTGAGGTGCGGCGCATGGGCGGCGGCTTCGGCGGCAAAGAGAGCCAGGCGACGCAATGGGCGGCGCTCGCGGCGCTCGGCGCGCATGTCACCGGGCGGCCGTGCAAGATGCGGCTCGACCGCGACGACGACATGATCATGACGGGCAAGCGTCATGACTTCCGCATCGACTACACGGTCGGCTACGACAAGGGCGGCGTCATCCGCTCGGTCAATGCGACGCTGAATGCGCGTTGCGGCCATTCGGAGGATCTGTCGCTCGGCGTCGTCGACCGGGCGATGTTCCACGCCGACAACGCCTATTTCTATCCGAACTGCAAGATCCTCTCGAAGCGGCTGCGGACCAATACGGTTTCCAACACGGCCTTCCGGGGCTTCGGCGGGCCGCAGGGAATGATCTTCGCCGAGCGGATGATGGACCACATCGCCTATTCGCTCGGCCGCGATCCGCTCGACGTGCGGAAAGCAAATTTCTACGGCGGCGCCGGTCGCGACCGGACGCCCTACAATATGCGCGTCGAGGACAACATCATCCTCGATCTCGTCCTCCAGCTGGAGAAGAGCAGCGATTACCGGGCGCGGCGGAAGAGCATCGCCGCCTTCAATTCGTCGAGCCCCGTGCTTAAAAAGGGCATTGCGCTGACGCCGGTAAAATTCGGCATCTCCTTCACGCTCATCCACCTCAACCAGGCCGGCGCGCTGGTTCATCTCTACCGCGACGGTTCGATCAGCCTCAATCACGGCGGCACCGAGATGGGGCAGGGGCTGTTTACGAAGGTCGCGCAGGTCGTCGCGGAGGAATTCGGCGTCACCCTAGACAAGGTGAAGATCACGGCAACCTCGACCGCCAAGGTGCCGAACACGTCGCCGACCGCGGCCTCGTCGGGCACCGATCTCAACGCGCAGGCGGCGTTGATGGCGTGTCGGGCGATCAAGGACAATCTCTACGGCTTCATCCAGGAGAAGTGGAACATACCGCGCGACCTCGTCGAGTTCCGCGACGGCAAGGTCCTGCTCGGCAACCAGTCCCACGACCTCGCCGAGATCGCCAACGCCGCCTATGTCGCCAGGGTGCAGCTCTCCTCCGCCGGCTTCTACAAGACGCCGAAGATCACCTGGGATCGCGAGAAGGTTTCGGGCCGCCCATTCCTCTATTTCGCCTATGGCGCCGCCTGCTCCGAGGTGACCATTGATACGATGACCGGCGAGATGCGCGTCGACCGCGTCGATATCCTTCATGACGTCGGCAAATCGCTCAACCCGGCAATCGATATCGGCCAGATCGAGGGTGGCTTCGTCCAGGGCATGGGCTGGCTGACGACGGAAGAACTGGTCTGGAATTCGGCCGGGCGCCTCATGACGCACGCGCCCTCGACCTACAAGATTCCGACGGCGTCGGACCTGCCTGCCGATTTCCGGGTGGCGCTGTTCGAGTCTGGCGGCAATCGCGAGGACACGATCTATCGCTCCAAGGCCGTCGGCGAGCCGCCGCTGATGCTGGCGATCTCCGTCTTCTCGGCGATCACCGACGCCATCTCCAGTCTCAAGCCGGCGGTCATGCCGCGGCTCGATGCGCCGGCGACGCCGGAAGCGATCATGCGCGCGATCCGCGCCACGACGGGAGGCGACGGATAATGCGCCCCTGGTCGCATCTCCGTGACGTGCTGGCCCGACATGACCGGGCAGCGATGGTGACGGTGGTGTCGACCAAAGGTTCCGCCCCGCGCGAGGCGGGGGCGCGGCTGATCGTTCATCCCGACGGCTCGTTCACAGGAACCGTGGGCGGCGGCACGCTCGAATGGCGGGCGATCGCTTTGGCACAGTCCCTGCTTTCAAAACCTTCGGCGGATCGGGCGCAGATTCGGAAATTCGCATTGGGACCGGAACTCGGCCAGTGCTGCGGCGGGCAGGTCGAGTTGATCGTGGAATTGATCGGCGAACGGGAAAGCGCCATGGTTGCCGATCTGGCCGCGCATGAGGCATCGGGGGCCTTCGCGACGCGGGCCAGGGTCTCGACTACGGACGGGGTCCGTCGCGAGGTGGTCGGGGGGACGGACATTTCGGCGGAGAGCGCGGCCTGGGAGGATGACCTCCTGCTCGAGAGCTTCGGAGAAGATCCGCGGCCGCTGCTGCTGTTCGGCGCCGGCCATGTCGGACGGGCGCTGGTGCTTTCCCTGGCGCCGTTGCCTTTTGGCGTGAAATGGATCGACCCGCGGCCAGGGGCTTTTCCTGCCTATCTTCCGGCCAACACCACCGCACTGCAGCTCGAAGATCCGGTCGAGGCCCTGAGCGGGGCGGCGGCTGGCACGTTCGTGCTCGTCATGAGCCACAGCCACCCGCTCGACCTTGCCATCGTCGCGGCGGCGCTCGGCGACGAGCGTTTCCCGTATGTCGGGCTGATCGGCTCGGCAACCAAGCGGGCGCGTTTCGAGAAGCGGCTGGCCGAAGGCGGCGTCGCCCGCCAGCGTATCGAGACACTGGTCTGCCCGATCGGCATAGACGGCATCGGATCGAAGCTGCCGTCGTCGATCGCGGCGGCCACCGCGGCGCAGCTTCTCATTCGCGACGAGGCGCTGCGGGCGGCAAAGAGCGTTCCTGTCGCGCATCGGAGGCTGGCCGGCTAGCGCATGGACACGACGGTGGCGCCCTCGGTGAACCAGATGTCGGGCCGACCGACCGGCGAGCCGACGCTTGAGGCGATCGGCATCACCAAGGACTTCGCGACGCTGCGCGCCAACGACGATATCAATCTCTCGATCCGCCCCGGCGAGATCCACGCGCTGCTCGGCGAGAACGGCGCCGGCAAGTCGACGCTGGTCAAGATTCTCTATGGCGCGCTGCAGCCGACCTCCGGCGAGATCAGGTGGAAGGGTAAGCTTGTCGTCATCAGCAACCCGGCAGCCGCCCGCCGGCTCGGCATCGGCATGGTGTTCCAGCATTTCTCGCTGTTCGAGGCGCTGACGGTGGCCGAGAACATCGCGCTGGCGCTGACCGCGAGGCCGTCGATGAGCGAGCTCAAGGCGAAGATCAGGACGGTCTCGGCGGAGTATGGGCTGCCTCTCAATCCGGACAGCGTCGTCGCCGATCTTTCGGTCGGCGAGCGCCAGCGAGTCGAGATTGTCCGCTGCCTTCTCCAGGAGCCTAAGCTCATCATCATGGATGAGCCGACCTCCGTGCTGACGCCGCAGGAGGCAACCGATCTCTTCGTGACGCTCAAGCGGCTGTCGAGCGAAGGCGTCTCGATCCTCTACATCAGCCATCGCTTGGAAGAGGTGCGGGCGATCTGCCATCACGCGACGATCCTGCGGCATGGCAAGGTCGTCGGCGAATGCGATCCGCAGAGGGAGACGGCGGCGCGGCTCGCCACGCTCATGGTCGGCGCCGAACTGCGCGAGCTTGCCACGCCGCCTCTCATCGAAGAAACGGCGTGGGTAAGGCTCGCGGTGCGAGACCTGTCGCTGCCGAAGCCGACACCCTTTGCCGTAGATCTCGACAAAGTTTCGCTTACCGTGCGGGCCGGCGAGATCGTCGGTATCGCCGGCATTGCCGGCAACGGCCAGGACGAGCTCTTCGCGGCGCTGTCCGGTGAACGGCTTGCCAGGGATTCGAAAGCGATCGTCTTCAACGGCGTGGCAAGCGGGCTTCTCGATATCACGGCGCGGCGGAAGTTCGGTGCCGCCTTTGTCCCCGAGGAGAGGCTCGGCCATGGCGCCGTGCCGCGCCTGTCGCTCTCCGGCAACATCCTCCTCACGCGCCACAGCACCAATGATCGCATCGTACGCGGCGGCGTCGTCTTCAGCAGCGAGGCAAGGGAGGTCAGCGACCGCGTCTCGGAGGAATTCGACGTCCGCAAAGGCAGCCCCGACCCGGAAGCGACGGCCTTGTCCGGCGGTAACCTGCAGAAGTTCGTCGTCGGGCGCGAGATCGACCGGCATCCGGGCGTGCTCGTCATCTGCCAGCCGACCTGGGGCGTCGATGCCGGTGCAGCGACGACCATAAGGCAGGCGCTGGTCGACCTCGCCCGTTCCGGCTCGGCCGTCCTGATGATCAGCCAGGACCTCGACGAGATCCTGGAGATTTCGGATCGGGTGGCGGTCATCTCCAAGGGCCAGCTTTCCGAACCGCGCGACGCAAGCAAGATCACGCGCGAGGAGATCGGCCTGCTGATGGGCGGTGCGGGGGAGGCGGCGCATGCGCATTGAGCTGATCCGGCGGCCCGAGCGCTCGACGACCATGGCCTTCCTCTCGCCGCTGCTGGCGATCGTGCTGACGGTTGTCGTGGGGTTCTTCATCTTCGCGGCGATCGGTGTTGATCCTTTCCGCGGCCTCTATGTCTATTTCGTCGAGCCACTGACGACCGACTGGTCGATCCAGGAACTGATCGTCAAGGCAATCCCGATCATCCTGATCGCCGTCGGCCTGGCGCTTTGCTACCTGTCGAACAATTGGAACATCGGTGCGGAAGGGCAGTTCACGGCGGGCGCGATCGCCGGCTCGGCGTTGCCTATCTTGCTGCCGGACGTCCAGAATTTCGCGACGCTGCCCTTGATGCTGCTGATGGGCATCGCCGGCGGAATGCTCTATGCGGCCATTCCGGCTCTGCTCAAGATCCGCTTCGGCACGAACGAGATCCTGACCAGCCTGATGCTGGTCTATGTGTCGCTGCTCTTTCTCGACTGGATCGTGCGCGGCCCCTGGCGCAATCCGCAGGGTTACGGCTTTCCGGGTAGCGTCGATTTCTCTGACGCCGCAACGATTCCGATTCTGGTCGAAGGCAGCCGGTTGCATCTCGGGCTCGTCTTGGTGATCGTGGCGGTGCTGGCGGCGTGGTTCCTGCTCCGGCGGACGATCACGGGTTTCGAGATCAGCGTGCTCGGTCAGGCACCGCGTGCCGGCGCCTTCGCCGGCTTTAGTCGCACCCGCATGATTCTTTTGACATTCATGATTTCCGGCGGCCTCGCCGGTCTTGCCGGCATATCAGAAGTCGCAGGACCGGTCGGAAAGCTCGATGTCGTGATCTCGCCTGGTTATGGTTTCACGGCGATCATCGTCGCCTTCCTCGGGCGGCTCAACCCGATTGCCATCCTCGTCGCCGGCTTCGTTCTTGCGCTGACTTATATCGGCGGCGAAGCCGCGCAGATTACACTTGGGCTTTCGAGCAAGACGGCGAACGTCTTTCAGGGGATGCTGCTTTTCTTCGTCCTCGCCTGCGATAGCTTCATCCTGTATCGCATTCGCTTCGTCAGTAAGCCCAGGGCGCAGCCGTCGGGGATCGCCAATGCCAGTGGCTGAGGCGATCATCCTCACGATCATCACGGCGTCGATACCGCTGCTCCTCGCCGCGCTCGGCGAGTTGGTGGCTGAGCGGTCAGGCGTTCTCAATCTCGGCGTCGAGGGGATGATGATCATGGGGGCGGTCTCAGGCTTTGCGGTGAGCTATTCGACCGGATCGCCTTTGCTGGGACTTGTCGCCGCCATGGCCGCGGGCGCGGCCATGGCGGCCCTGTTCGGATTCCTGACGCTCGTCCTGGTCGCCAACCAGGTCGCCACGGGACTGGCGCTGACGCTGCTCGGCCTCGGCCTTTCGGGTCTGATCGGCGTACCGTTTGCCGGTGTGTCGGGTCCGAGGGTCGCAAACGTCCATATTCCGGTTCTTTCCGACTTACCCTTTTTTGGGCCGATCCTCTTCAGTCAGGATCCGGTCGTCTACCTGGCCATCGCCTTGGTGTTCGGCGTTTCATGGTTCCTGTTCAGGACGCGGGCAGGGCTCGTGCTGCGGGCGGTCGGCGATAACCACGCCTCTGCCCATGCGCTTGGCTACAGCGTGATACGCGTCCGTTTCCTGGCGGTGCTATTTGGCGGCGCCTGTGCGGGGCTGGGCGGCGCCTATCTCTCGATCGTCTATACCGCGCAATGGCTCGAGAACATGACCGCCGGTCGGGGCTGGATCGCGCTTGCGCTGGTTGTCTTTGCCACATGGCTGCCGATGCGGCTCGCGATCGGCGGGTTGCTCTTTGGCGCGGTAGGAATTCTCCAGCTTCACGCCCAGGCGTTCGGGATCGGCATTCCGTCTCAATTTCTGTTAAGCCTGCCTTATTTGACGACCATCGTGGTTCTCGTGATCATTTCCCGCAATCAGGCCTTGATGAGGTCGAACACGCCGGCTTGCCTCGGCCGATCTTTTGTCCCGGATCGTTGACGGCGTCCGCCGGACGGCTTGCGGTTGACGGTCCAGGTCTTCAATATTGAGGCAACCAGCAAAGCGTTCGCTTTGAGTTCGTGGAACAGGGAGACTACCCATGTTGAAAAGGCTCATGACGACGGCGGCGGCACTTTTGCTTGCTTTTGCCGTAGGCGGCGCCCATGCGCAGGAGAAGCTCAAGGTCGGCTTCATCAATGTCGGTCCGAAGACCGACGGCGGCTGGACGCAGGGCCACTGGACCGGCGCCGAGAAGCTCAAGGCAGCGCTGGGTGACAAGATCGAGATCACCTTCGTCGAGGACGTTAAGGAAGGCCCCGACAGCGAGCGCGCCATCGAGGCGCTGGCCCGCGCCGGCAACAAGCTGATCTTCACGACGTCCTTCGGCTTCATGGACCCGACCTTGAAGGTCGCCGAGAAGTTTCCCGATGTGAAGTTCGAGCACGCGACCGGAGTCAAGACGGCGCCGAATATGACGTTCTACAATGCGCGCTTCTATCAGGGCCGGTACATCATCGGGCAGATCGCCGCCAAGCTGTCGAAGAAGGGCGTGGCCGGTTACATCGTTTCGGTCCCGATCCCGGAGGTCGTGATGGGCATCAATTCGTTCATGCTCGGCGCGCAGTCGGTCAACCCTGACTTCAAGCTCAAGATCGTCTGGATCAATTCCTGGATGGACCCCGCCAAGGAAGCGGACGCTGCCAAGGCGTTGTTCGACCAGGGCGTCGACATCATCACGCAGCACACCGACTCGACCGCTCCGCTGAAGATAGCCCAGGAGCGCGGCCTCTTCGGCTTCGGCCAGTCGCATGACATGCTCGACGCGGCGCCCAAGGCCCAACTCACGGCGATTGTCGACAATTGGGGCCCATACTACATCGCCCGCACCCAGGCGGTTCTCGACGGCACCTGGGCATCGCAGGCGAGCTGGGATGGCCTGAAGGAAGGCACGGTCCAGATGTCGCCCTACACCAACATGTCGGCAGACGTTGCCAAGGCGGCCGAGGAAATTCAGGCAAAGATCTCGTCGGGTGAGTTCCATCCGTTCACCGGCCCGATCTCCGACCAGGACGGCAAAGAGCGCTATGCGGCCGGCGTCGTCGCGCCCGACGGCGATCTCCTCGGCATGAACTGGTACGTCAAGGGCATCGACGACAAGCTGCCGCAATAAGCGGTCCTTCCGCTCTCACGGGGCGGCGCGCTTGATTTCGAGCGCGCCGAAGCGGCGCAAAGAATGTCGGCCTTCATCGTCGACTGGCTGAACCTCCTCATCCGCTGGGCCCATCTGGTGGTCGGCATCGGATGGATCGGCACGTCGTTCTATTTCATCGCGCTCGATCTCAGCCTGCGCAAACGCGAGCGGATGCGCGAGGGCGTGTATGGCACCGCCTGGGAGGTGCATGGCGGCGGCTTCTATCACGTCGAGAAATTCACCGTCGCGCCGACCGACCTGCCGCCCGATCTCCTCTGGTATAAATGGGAGGCCTATCTCACCTGGGCGACCGGCTTCCTGCTGCTGGTCGTCCAGTATTACTGGAAAGCCGAATCCTACCTCATCCATCCGGGCGTGTTGCGCCTGCTGCCGTCGCAGGCGTTCGTCCTTTCGGTCGGCAGCCTGATCCTTGGATGGCTGATTTATGACTATCTCTGCAAATCGCGCATCGGCAGGAATCCGATGCTGCTCGCGGTCGCTGTCTTCGTGCTGATCGTCGCCTTCGCCTGGTTCTTCTCGCAGGTCTTTTCGGGGCGTGGCGCTCTGATCCATGTCGGCGCCTTCGTCGGCACGATCATGGCCGTGAATGTCTTCGGCATCATCGTCCCGAACCAGAAGAAGATCGTCGCCGCGCTGCTGGTGCACAAGGCCCCTGACCCGCGGCTCGGCGCCGTCGGCAAGCAGCGTTCGGTGCACAACAATTACCTGACGCTGCCAGTGCTGATGCTGATGGTGAGCGGCCATTATCCGATGCTGACCAGCCATCCGCAGGCCTGGCTGGTGGTCGCGCTGATCATCGTCATGGGCGCTTCGGTCCGGCATTTCTTCAACCGCCACGACGCCGGCGACCCGCTCCACAAGATCGCCTGGACGCTGCCGGTGGCGCTGCTGGCGCTTGTCGCATCGCTTTATGCCACGGCGCCGCGCAGCGCCGCCTCATATGCCGATATCGCGGTTACCGATGACGACGTCTTCCGCATCGTCGGGTCGCATTGCGTCATGTGCCACACCCAGTTCCCGGCCCGCGAAGGCTTCGATGCACCGCCGAAGGGCGTCGTCCTCGGCACGCTCGACGAGGTCCTTCGGCACAAGGATGCGGTGCTGGCGCAAGCCGTGTTCGGCAATGCAATGCCGCTCGGCAACGAGAACGGCATGACACAGGCCGAGCGCGACCAGCTTGGCGCCTGGCTGCTGAAGCATTAGAGAGGGTCCTTGCCGCGGACGGAACGCTCATGCCCGAAGATCCGATGACGCTCGATCAGGTGAATGCGCTCGACAGGGACGACTTCGTCGCGGTCTTCGGCGATGTCGCCGAGCACTCGCCCTGGGTGGCAGAGCACGCCGCGATCCGCCGTCCTTTCATCGATCGCGAGGCAATGGCGGAGGCGTTCATCGACGCGATCTTCGATGCCGGCGAAGCCGAGAAGCTGGCACTGGTGCGGGCCCATCCGGATCTCGCCGGCCGGACAGCGGTCTCCGGCCACCTCGCAGAGGAGTCGAAGCGCGAGCAGGCAGGGGCGGGGCTCGACAAGCTCACCGCCGAGGAGTTCGCCCGCTTCACGGAATTGAACGACGCCTATCGGGCGCGATTTCAGTTCCCCTTCATCCTCGCCGTGAAGGGCGCCGACAGGCACCAGATCCTGCAATCCTTCCAGAAGCGGATCGGCAGCGATCCTGAGGCGGAGCTGGCCATGGCGATCCGTCAGGTGGCACGGATCGTGACATTCCGGATCGAGGATCGGGTCGCCGCGTGACGTCCTTCGATCCGAAGCCGATCGGCGAACGCGCCCAGACGATGATCGACAATCTCGGCTCGATCTCGGCCGAGGCCGGCCGGCTGACGCGCCTCTATCTGACGCCGGAGCACAAGCGCGCCGCGGACCTCGTCGCGGAGTGGATGCGGCGGGCGGGATTGACCGTCCGTATGGATGCCGCAGCGACGATGCATGGTTTCCTGCCGCCGGGAAAAACCGGGCCGCGCTCGAACCGGCGCCTGCTGATCGGGTCCCATATCGACACCGTCATAGATGCCGGGCGCTATGACGGGCCGCTCGGCGTCGTCGCTGGCATCCTTGCGGTCGAGGAATTGCGGGCGAGGGGTGTGGCGCTGCCGTTCGGGCTGGAAATCCTCGCCTTCGGCGACGAGGAGGGCATCCGCTTCCCGAAGACGCTGATCGGCTCCTCGACCGCTGCCGGCACCATCGAGAAGTCGATCCTCGACATGACCGACACCGACGGCAACACCGTCGGCAACATGCTCCTGAAATTCGGGTCCGATCCGGCGGCGATCAAATCCGAGGCCTACCGGCGCGGCGACGTCATCGGTTATCTCGAAGTCCATATCGAACAGGGGCCGCTACTCGAACGCTGGAACGAGCCGCTCGGCGTCGTCCTGGCGATCGCGGCGCAGAGCCGGCACCGCATCCGCATCGCGGGCGAAGCCGGCCACGCGGGCACGATCCCGATGCCGATCCGCCATGACGCGCTGGCGGCGGCGGCGGAATTCATCCTAATGGTCGAGGAGGTCGGTCTCAAGGGTGAGAAGGATCATCTCGTCGCCACGGTCGGCGAGATCACGGTCCGGCCAGGCGCCGTCAATGTGATTGCCGGCGAAGCGCAGCTCAGCCTCGACGTCCGGGCGGCGTCGGACGAAGCGCGGGCACAGGCGGTTGACGCCATCCGTCTGCGGGCTCGGCAGATCGGACAGCGCCGGGGCGTCGTCATCGGTGTCGAGACGGTTCACGAGAAGCCGGTTGCGATCTGTGCGCCGCGACTGCGTTCGTCGATCGGCAAGGCGATCTCCGGCCTGACCGGACGCAAGCCACGCGAGCTTCTGTCGGGCGCCGGCCATGACGGCCTCGCCATGGCGCAACTGACGGAGATCGGCATGATCTTCGTCCGCTGCCGGGCCGGCATCAGTCACAATCCGCTCGAGCATGTTTCGGTCGGCGACCTTGGTCTTGCTGTCGAGGCGCTGACGCGCACGATCCTGGATATTGCCGGCGAGTAGCCGCACGGATCGCGACCTCAGCATCTCGGTTAAGTCAGACTTTTTAAAATTTCTCGCATTCGATGGATCGGCCTCGAAGCCGGCATGTGATTGCGGTCACAGGGCCCGGCATGGGCTTGATCTATGGTCCATGCGGCTCGTCGAGAATGCGCATGGAGTCGCCTCGCGACAAGGGCAGCCGGAAACGCCGCGCAAGCGGATCGCTTTCGGTTATAGTGTGGTGTCGCCTTAACCGGCGAAACGGGAGGAAACGATGCGCGCTCTTGGCGTGACGGCTAGGCCGTCCGATCTGCCGCCCCATGCGTCGACAAGACTCGGGCGCCTCCTCCAACGGATAATCCTTCCTGCCGCCGCGATCTTCGCGGCGTTGTCGTTTTCGGCGGCAGCGCAGCAGCCGCAGATCATCAATCACGGGCAGATTGCGGTCACCGGCTATTCCGGCTCCGTCCCGGTGGCGCCGCCGGCGGGCGCCGATCCCTTCGACTATCTGATCGTCAAGACCGATGGACCGTCGGCGCGCGTCGTCGATGTGCGGGTTCTTGGTCCGCAGGGACAGGTCTCGAATGCGCCGGAGACGTTCAGCGTCACCGCGGCGCAAGTCGGCCAGGTCTTCGGCGTCGCGATCGACAGCGCGCCGCAGCCGAATATCTATGTCGCCGCGACGTCTGCCTACGGGCTGGCGATCTCGGTGCTCGATCCGAGCGGGCAGGCGAAGCGGGTCCGCAAGGGCGAGCCGGGCGCACAATGGATGGCGGGGCAGTTCGGCCCCGCGGCCGTCGGTGGCGGTCCGGGTTCGATCTGGCGGATCGACGGTGTCACCGGCGCGGTGGCGCTCTTCGCCAATATCGATAGTGCCGCCTATGGCGCCGCCGCGCTCGGTGGCCTCGCCTTCGATCCGGCGACACAGCAATTGTTCGCGGTTGACCGTAGCAGCGGGCTTATCCATCGCTTCAGCCTCGATGGCGTGCAGCGCGGTAGCTACGACCATGGTACCGAAGGGCGCGGCCCGGCAGGCCTGCCGCCGATCGCGTCGCCGGGTGTTGTTCCGGTCAATATCGGCAGCCCGGCTTTCGACACCGAGAACCCTGCAAGCTGGAGCGTCGCGCCGCCGGCGCGTCGCGTCTACGGGCTCGCTGTCCGCAATAGCCGCCTCTATTATTCGGTGGCGCAGGGCCCGCAGGTCTGGTCGGTCGGCATCAGCGCCAGCGGCGCGGTTTCTGCCAGCCCGCGCATCGAGGTCGAGGTTCCCTCGCTCCAGGACGGCATCGAGATCGCCTCGATCGCCTTTGACGGCCAGGGCCAGATGTATCTCGCCGAGCGTGCGGCCACGACCGGCGATTATTTCCGCTACACACTCGCCAATGGCGGCGCCGGCCGCGTGCTGCGCTATTCGCCGAAGCTGCCGGGCGATCCGTCGCCGGGACTGTGGCGGCTGACGCCGGACCAGTATTCGATCGGCATGCCGCCGATTCATGCCAATGCCAATGGCGGCGTCGCGATCGGCTGGGGATACCGGCCGGACAATGTCATCGATTTCAACGCATGCCGCGCGACGGTCTGGTCGACCGGCGAGCGATTGCTCGATCCGGGAGATCCGGCGGCACCGCCGGATTCCTTCGCGCATGTCGATGGCATGCAGGCGAACGCGCTCGGGCTGATCCAGCCCCAGAACACGCCGCCGGTACAAAGCTATTTCGTCGACTATGACGATCTGAACGGCGACACGAATTACCGCGGCCATCTGGGTGCGGTGGCGATCATGCCCTGTCCGGGGCAGCCGACGGTTGCGCCGCCGCCTCCACCTCCGCCGCCGCCCTCACTGCCGCCGCCGGTTTCGTGCCCGCCGGGAACCTATTTCCAGAGCGGCCAGTGCATCATCATCCCGAGCTGTCCGCCGGGGACCAACTACCAGAACGGTCAGTGCGTCTACGATGCGTGCCCGCCCGGAATGTATTTCCAGAACGGCCAGTGCGTACCGCCTCCGGTCGTCTGTCCGCCCGGCACCTTCTTCTACCAGGGCCAGTGCTTCCCGATCGATTGCCCGCCCGGCCTGGTCAAGAAGAACGGCCAGTGCGTGTGTCCGCAGGGCTACATCTTCTACGGCGGCCAGTGCGTGCCTCCGCAGAATTGCCCGCCGGGCATGGTCGAGCTTCCCGGTGGCATCTGCTGGTGCCCGCTCGGGACGATCTTCGGAGACGGCTATTGCAAGCCTAGCAATTGCGGCCCCGGCCAGATCATGGACAAGGGCTTCTGCAAGTCTTGCCTGCCCGGCACCAAGGAGAAGGACAACCAGTGCGTCCCGGACTGTAAGAACAATGAGGTGATCTACAAGGGACAGTGCGTCCCGAAGTGCAAGCTGAACGAATATCGGGACGACGACGGCGTCTGTAAGCAGTTCGAGCTTTGCCTGCCTCCGAACGAGATATGGAACGGCAAATGCGTGCCGAAATGTCAGGGCGATCAGGTACACCTGCCGCCGAACGGCCAATGCGGGCCAGGCGGTCTGATCTTCTGCCCGGCTCCGAAGGAAATGGTCAATGGCGTGTGCAAGGACCCGTGCCCGCTCGGTACATTCCGGCAGCCGAACGGTACCTGCAAGCCGCTCGACCTCGTCCTCTGTCTGGCGCCGAAGGAAATGGTCAATGGCGAATGCAAGGACCCGTGCCCGCTCGGCACGTTCCGGCAGCCGAACGGCACTTGCAAGGGCCTGATCTTCTGCTTGGCACCAAAGGTGCTGGTCAACGGCGAGTGCAAGGACCCATGCCCGCCGGGGCAGATCCGGCTGCCGAACGGTACATGCAAGATGCTGGATATCAAGGTACCGGACCTGCCGGTGTTCCCGATCCCGCCGGTCATCCAGCCGCTGCCGCTGCCTCCGGGGCCGCTGCCGCCGCCGCCGGATCCGATCCCGCCGGTTTTCGATCCGGGCATCAAGCTGCCGCCGGGCGTCCTTAAGATCCCGCCGATCATCAAGACCCCGACGCCGCTTCCGGTGCCGCCGGAGCCACCGCCGGTGTTCAACCCGGGCATCATCAACCCCGGCGTCGTCCTGCCGCCGGGCGGTCTGAAGCTGCCGCCGATGATCGTGACGCCGCCGCCCGAGAAGAAGCCTGTGCGTAAGCCGAAGGTGGTGGATCCCGTCATCGTCCTGCCGCCGGGTGGGCTGACGCTGCCGCCGGTCATACTGACACCGCCTCCGGCAGAACCGGAACCGCCGAAGGATCCGCCGAAGGTTAATCCGGGCCTGTTGATTGCACCCGGCGCACTGAAAGTGGCGCCCGTCATCAAGAGGGCGCCACAGGTGGAGCCGCCACCGCAGGAGCCACCGCCGACCGTCAATCCGCAGCTCGTCCTGCCGCCGGCGATCTTCAAGCTGCCGCAATAGGCGCGAGCTCGAACCGAAGAAAAAAGGCGGCCGAAAGGCCGCCTTTTTGTTTCAATCGTCCGTGAAGAAGGTCAGGCGACCTGGCCGTGGAGATCGTAGGCGTCGGAGCGCTCGATCCGGACCGTGACGATCTCGCCGGCGCGGACCGGAAGCCGCGACGTCAGGTGGACCGAACCGTCGATATCGGGCGCGTCCCACATAGAGCGGCCCTTGGCCGTGCGGCCGTTGCTCTCGTCGATGATGACCGGGATGCGGCGGCCGACCTTGTCGCGCAGTCGCTTGGCGCTGATCGCCTGCTGCACCTTCATGAGGCGGTGCCAACGGGCTTCCTTGACCTCTTCCGGAACCGGATCGGGGAGGGCGTTTGCAAGCGCGCCCGCGACCGGCTCGTATTTGAAGCAGCCGAGGCGATCGATCTTCGCCTCTTCGAGCCAGGCGAGAAGCTCGTCGAATTCCGCGTCGGTCTCGCCGGGAAAGCCGACGATGAAGGTCGAGCGGATGGCGAGGTCGGGGCAGATGTCGCGCCAGCGGCGGATGCGGTCGAGCGTCTTGGCCTGGCTCGCCGGGCGGCGCATCGCTTTCAGGATGCGCGGGCTGGCATGCTGGAAGGGGATGTCGAGATAGGGAAGTATCTTCCCCTCCGCCATCAGCGGAATGACCTCGTCGACATGCGGATAGGGGTAGACGTAGTGGAGGCGCACCCATGCGCCGAGCGTGCCGAGTTCGCGCGAGAGATCGATGAACTTGGCGCGGACGTCGTGGTCGCGCCAGCGGCTCTCGGAATATTTGACGTCGACGCCATAGGCGCTCGTGTCTTGCGAGATGACGAGCAGTTCCTTGACGCCGGCCTTCACCAGACGCTCGGCCTCGCGGAGCACATCGGCGGCCGGGCGGGAGACGAGATCACCGCGCAGCGCCGGGATGATGCAGAAGGAGCAGCGATTGTTGCAGCCTTCGGAGATCTTCAGGTAGGCGTAATGGCGCGGGGTGAGGCGCAGGCCGCTTTCGGGCACGAGGTCGAGGTGCGGATTGTGCGGCGGCGTCAGGTGCGTGTGGACCGCGTCCATCACCGCTTCGTACTGGTGCGGACCGGTGACCGCGAGCACCTTGGGGTGGGCGCGCTGAATCACGTCGGGCTCGGCGCCGAGGCAACCGGTGACGATCACCTTGCCATTCGCCTCGATGGCTTCGCCGATGGCGGCGAGGCTCTCGTCGCGGGCGGAGTCGAGGAAGCCGCAGGTATTGACCAGAACAAGATCGGCGCCGGCGTAGTCGGGCGCGATCTGGTAGCCCTCGGCGCGCAGGCGGGTGATAATGCGTTCAGAGTCGACGAGTGCCTTCGGGCAACCGAGGGAAACGATGCCGACTTTCGGCGTCTTGGCCGGCTTGATCGGGGCGGGAGCGAGGGGTGTGGTCGACATGGCGGCCCTGCTAGCGCGAAACCGCGCAGCGGGAAAGCCGCCCCGTCGCGTGCTGCAGATCAGCTCGTGGTCAGCTCGATACCCTTTTCTGCGAGCAGGTCCTTCAACTCGCCGTTCTCGAACATTTCCTTGACGATGTCGCAGCCGCCGATGAATTCGCCCTTCACGTAGAGCTGCGGGATGGTCGGCCAGTTGGTGTACTGCTTGATCCCGTCACGGACGGCGGCGCTTTCGAGGACATTGGTCGAGACATACTCGACGCCGAGATAGTCCAGGATTTGCACCACGGTGGACGAGAAACCACACTGCGGAAAAGTTGGCGTGCCCTTCATGAAAAGGACGACGTCGTTCTGTTTCACGGCCTTGTCGATGGCGTCGAGGGTGGCTTGGTCGGTCATGGAAGTCGCTCCCTTTGGTTCGGTGATGTGGATTGCGCAGGCCGTTGCGTCAAGGATAT
>CAMCWB010000064.1 GCA_945882315.1 Bauldia litoralis
CGGGCGGGGCGGCGCGAGGATGGCCAGCGCTAGCCCGTTGATCAGCGTGAAGGCGATGGTCGCGACCAGCACGCTGTTGAAGGCAAGCCGCATGCGCGGCGGCAGGAAGCCGAAGGCATCGAAGATCGTGCTGACCAGAATGATGAAGATCGCCGGTACGGCGATGTTCATGATCACGATGAGCGTCGCCGCGAAGATCTTGCGGCCTTCGCTGGCGGATTGGGAATTGGAGAGGCGCTCGGCGGTCAGGCGCAGGAGTCGCCGCGAGAACCAGACCAGGGCCGGTGCGAGGACGGCGACGACGAACAGGAAGATCAGCGTGAGAATGTCGGCGCGCGCATAGACGAGGTTGAACCAGTCGGTGAACAGCCGTCCGGCGCGGGTCAGCGCCGCCGGCAGTTGAACGACGACCTCCTGCCACAGGCTTGGACTGACCAGGCTCGGGCCATACTCGAACAGGCGGCTGGTGAAATTGAGGTTGCGGCGCTCGGCAATCGTCTGAAGGAGCTGCTCGGCCCGCAGAGCGACGAGATCGCCCTGGCGGGAGACGCCGTTGAGGCCGGCGAGGAACTCATTCTCCCTGGCGCGTTGAGCCTTGACCGAGTTGCTTTCGACCGCCGCGGCGTCCGGCGCATCGGTGGCCGGCGCCAGCGAGCCCAGGCGGGCCTGCGAGGCGGCGATCTGCGGCTGGAGACTGGCAACGAGGGCGCGGGACTCGTCTTCGATCGCCTGGGTGTTGGCACGGAGCGCGTCGAGATCGTTGGTGGCGAGATTGGGGCGCCGGAGCGTCGCCTCGAATTGGTCGAGACGGGCGTTCCATCCGTCGATCCTGAGCTGGACATTCTCCTGCGCGACCGCGCCGGCAAGCGTCGCGACCAGGAGGAAGAGCAGGGGAACGACACGAAGGCTCAGGCTGCGCAGCATGGAAAGGCTCTCATTTCCCGGCGGCGTTTGCCCCGGGGACGGGCGCCGGGACGCCCGGCTTTTCCTCATTTTCCATGGGCAAAGTGAATATTTCGCCCACGCGCTCGGTCGAGAGGACGCCGGCAAGGCCGCCCGCCTCGTCGATGACCGCGACCGGATAGGCGCTTGCCAGCGTTGCCGGCAGGGCTTCCGCCAGCGAGGCCCCGGCATCGATCGAGGGCGCGTCCATGACGATATCGCCGATATCGGAGCCATGTGGCCCCGCGATGGCGGCATCGAGGGCATCGCGTGTCACGACGCCGCGATAGCCGCCGGCGCCGACGACATACCCGATCCTGGCGCCCTCGCGCTGCATGGCGGCGAGCGCTTCCTCCAGCGTCTCGTCGGTGAGGCGGAGCGGCGGCGGCTTCATCACGGTCTCGACCGTCAGCACGCGGGCCCGGTTCACATCCTTGACGAAAGCGCGGACGTAGGAATCGGCCGGGTTGAGGAGGATTTCGGCCGGCGTGCCGAGCTGCACCAGGGCGCCGTCGCGCAGGATCGCGATGCGGTCGCCGAGGCGCAGCGCCTCGTCGAGGTCGTGGGTGATGAAGACGATGGTCTTGTGCAGCCTTGCCTGCAGTTCCATCAGCAGATCCTGCATCTGGCTGCGGATCAGCGGGTCGAGGGCGGAGAAGGCCTCGTCCATGAGGAGGATTTCGGCATCGGCGCAGAGCGCGCGGGCAAGGCCGACGCGCTGCTGCATGCCGCCGGAAAGCTCGGCCGGATAGCGGTCCTCATAGCCGGCGAGGCCGACGGTCTCGATCCATTCGAGCGCCCGCGTCCGCCGCTCGTTGCGCTTCGTGCCGCGAATCTCGAGTGGGTAGGCGACATTCTCGGCGACGGTCCGGTGCGGCAGGAGGCCGAAGCGCTGGAAGACCATCGCCAGGCGCTCGCGGCGATAATGCTCGAGCTCGCGGATCGACAGGGACATCAGGTCGACGCCGTCGATGGTGACTGTGCCGTCGGTCGGGTCGACGAGGCGGTTGAGGTGGCGGATCAGCGTCGACTTGCCCGAACCGGACAGGCCCATGACGACGAAGGTCTCGCCGCGCTCGACGGAGATCGAGACGTCGTAGAGGCCGACGATATCGCCGCCGCTGGCGAGAAGCTCTTCCTTGGTGGCGCCGGCGCGCAGGCGGGCGAGCGCCTGCTTCGGATGCGGGCCGAAGATCTTGGTGAGATGGGCGGCTTCGATGAAGGCCAAGCTCAGCCTCGTGCCGCGCGATAGGATTGCAGCCGCTGCCCGAAGGACTGGCTGATGCGGTCGAAGACGATGGCGAGGATGACGATGGCGAGGCCGCCGAGGAGGCCGGTGCCGGCGTCGTTGCGCTGGAGGCCGATCAGCACGGTCTCGCCGATGCCGCGGGCGCCGATCATCGAAGCGATGACGACCATCGACAGCGCCATGATGATGGTCTGGTTGATGCCCTGCATGATCGAGGGGAGGGCAAGCGGGATCTGCACGCCGGTCAGCATCTGGCGATAGGTGGCGCCGAAGGCGCGGCTCGCCTCCATGACCGATTTACCGACCTCGCGGATGCCGAGGTCGGTAAGGCGAATGAGCGGCGGCGTGGCATAGACGATGGTGGCGAGGATGGCGGGCACCTTGCCGAGGCCGAAGAGCATGGCGGCGGGGATCAGGTAGACGAAGCTCGGGATCGTCTGCATCAGGTCGAGGAGGGGATTGAGGATGGCGCGGGCGATGTCGCTGCGTGCCGTCAGGATTCCGGTCGGGATGCCGAGCAGGATAGCGAGCGCCACCGAGACGAGGACGATGGCGACGGTCTGCATCGCCTGTTCCCAAAGGCCGAGGCCGCCGATCAGCCACATGAGGACCATGAGGACCACGGCGAGCACGATCTTCCGCGAGGCGGCGAAGGCGATCGCGCCGACGGCGAGGAGCACCAGCCAGGGCGGCGCGGCGCGCAGCGCCTGCTCGATGGGGACGAGGATCGAGAGAAGCGCATTGGCGAAGGATTCGAAGGCGCCGCCGTAATTGACGACGAGCCAGCGGACGCCGGCGTTTACCGCGTCGGCGATCGGCTGGCCGATGTCCGGAAACATGGCGCCCTCCAACAATGCCCGGCCTACAAAAGCCGGCTACAGCGCTGATTTTACCCGTTCGGCGACCTCGGCGGGAACCCATTTGCTCCAGGCGTCCGCGTCCGCCTTGAGGAAGTTGACCGCGGCGTCCTCGGCCGATGCCTTGTTGTCGCGCATATAGGCGAGCGCCGAGGAGGTGGCGGCATTGGTCGAGGTGTAGGCGTTGAGAAAGGCGGTGATCGCCGGCGCCTTCTCGGTGAAGGCCTTGTTGGCACCGATGATCACCCGGCTGACCGGATAGGCGGTGGCCGCGGTCGGCTTGTCGGCCGCCATCATCGCGTCCCAGGTCGCCTTGTCATAGGCGGGCTCTTCGAGGCGGGTGAAATCGAATTTGCCGAGGAGCCAGGTCGGCCCCCAGTAATAGAAGAGCGCCGGCTTGTTCTGCAGCGCCGCGCTCTCGGCGGCGGCAGCCAGGGCTTCGCCGGTGCCGGGGCGGAAATTGGTGAAGTCGCCTTCGAGGCCATAGGCGGCGAGCTTCTTGGTGTTGACGACCTCGCATTGCCAGCCGGCCGGGCAATTGTAGAAGCGGCCCTTGCCCGGCTCTTCCGGGTCGGCGAAGAGGTCCTTGTATTCCGGCAGGTCGGATACCGATTTCAGGTCGGGGGCGGCGGCGTTCGGGCCGGAGACCAGCGTGGTGGGCACGAACCAGCCTTCGACGGCATCCGGGAAGGTCGTCCCGAGCGGTACGGCCTGGCCGGCCTTCTCGGCCTCGACCCAGGCTTCGGCGGGGTTGGCCGTCCAGATTTCCATGATGATGTCGGCATCGCCGCGGGCGAGGCCGTTGATCAGCGGGATGACGGTGCCGGGAATCTCCTCCACCGCGCAGCCATAGCCCTTCTCGACGACGAACTTGGCGACGGCGGCGTGGAACCTGGCGGAATCATAGTCGAGACCGGCGAAGACGACCGGCCGGTCGACTTCGCATGCCGCCTTGTCCTGGGCCATCGACGGGCCGGCCAAGAAAGCGCCGAACAGGCAGGCAAGGGCGATGCGAAGCATGGGCTGGTCTCCTGAAAGTTCCATCATTCCGGCCGAGGATACAGGCAAACGCATGACCTCTTAGCCGGATTCTGAGGGAAGATATGGCGCAGGGTTTCGAAAAGCCGAGCGTTTTGAATCGCTTGCCTTTGGAAAGCCCGGCCTTCGATCAGTCGCCGGCTTGCTACGAATGGGCTTTGCTGGCAGATCACTCACCGGGCCATAGCAGATACGGCAGGAACGGGTTCAGAGCCGCATGGTAGAAGCGCGTTCGCGTCCTGTGCAGAGGCGTCTTTTCATCCATGCCGGCGGATTCGACCCGGTCGAGCCCGATCGGCTCGATCACCGGCTGGTCGGCGGGCTGACGCGCTTTGCGGCGCTATGGGGCATCGAGGCGCATGCCTCGGCGCCGGAGCTTTCGCCGGACGGCCGCGCCATGCGCTGGGACGTCGACGCGCAGGGGCCGAACTGGAAGACGGAAACCCGCTACATCGTGCTGCGCTGGGACGACCGGATCGCGCATTACACGAAAATTCCGTGGTGGCGGAAGGTGGTTGACGGATTCTCGGCGCTTCTCCACTTCACCTTCAACGGCACGATCTTCCGCTATTTCGCAGCCAATGCCCGCTACGGAATGTTCGTCCTCTATCCCTTCCTGCTGCTGGCGCTCTTCGCGGTGCTCGCCTTTTTCGCCGGACGGTGGATCGCCTCGACCGGATTCCCGCTGGCCGCGCTCGTCGGGACGCTGTTCGGCCTGGGACTCTTCGTCACGCTGCTGCGCTGGGCGGGCAATTACTTCCATCTCTATTTCGCCCTGTCGGACTGGCGTTTCGCCGCCGACGTGGCGCAGGGCAAGGCGCCCGGCTTCGACGACTGCCTCGACGAATTTGCCGGCGAGGTGCTCGCGGCCGTGCGGCAGGCCGATTATGACGAGATCATCCTGTCCGGCGTGAGCCTCGGCGGCGTCGTCATGGCCGAGACGCTGGCACGCGCCCTCGAGCGCGATCCGTCCCTCGGGCGACGAAAGAATCTTGTCTTCCTGACGATCGGCTCGTCGATCCTGAAGATCGGACTGCATCCGCGCGCCGTGAGCCTCAAGAAGGCTGTCGCCCGCGTCTCCGTCGAACCCGATCTCTTCTGGATCGAGTATCAATCGAAGGTCGATCCGATCAATTTCTTCCGGACCAATCCGGTGGAGTGGATGGGGCTGCCGGCGGTCGGCCGCCCCATCGTCAAGACGATCCGTCTCCGCGAAACCCTCAAGCCCGAAGAATACAGGTATCTCAAGGTGAATTTCCTGCGCTTGCATCGCCAATTCGCGATGCCCAACACACGGCGGTATTTTTACGACTTCTTCCTGATCTGCTTCGGCCCGATGCCGCTGCAGCAGCGGGTGGAACTCGGCGCGAGGGCGACGGCGACCATCGGCCTCGACGGCAGTTATCGCGGCGTTCCGGCGCCGCGCGGACCGGCAAGGGCGGCGGCCGCGGAATGAGCCGCGTCGACATCCTCAAGGCGATCTGGCTTTTCGGCGTCGTTGCCTGGTACGTCATCCGCTTCCCGCATGAGCAGAGGTCGCGGAAGACGCCGGTCGCCCAACGGGCCGGCGGCTGGCGGGACAAGATCCTGATGTCGGCCTCACTGACGGGGCTCGGCGTCATCCCGGTCATCTACCTGCTCTCCGGCGCGCCGCGTTTTGCCGACTACACGCCGCATCTCTTGCAATCGGCGATCGGCGTCCTGCTGCTCGCCGGCGCACTCGTGCTGTTCCATCTCACGCACAAGCAGCTCGGCCGCAACTGGTCTGTCACATTGAATACAAGGAAGTCGCATAAACTGATCGATACCGGTCTTTACGCCTATGTGCGGCACCCCATGTATTCCGCCTTCTGGCTCCTGGCGCTGGCGCAGGCTTTCCTCCTGCCGAACTGGTTTGCCGGGCTCGCCGGGCCGATCGGCTGGGGAACTCTGTTTTTTCTTCGCGTCGGCCGGGAAGAAATGCTTATGATCGACACATTCGGCGAGGAATACCGACGTTATATGGCCCGAACCAAGCGGGTCGTTCCGGGATTGTATTGATCGGCGGCGGTCGCCGGGCAATGGACTGAGGGAGCCTGAGGGTAGGTCAATGACGCTGGCATTACGGGGCTTCCTGCCAATTCTTGCCGCGGTCGTGCTGAGCTTCGGCGCCGGCACGATCGGTCTCTCCCATGCCGCTTCCGGCGACGTGCCGGCCGTCAAGCCCGCCACGACGGCCGAGACGCCCGCGCCTGTCGTCAAGCCGGCCGTGCCGACGGAGAAGCCGGCGGCGGCAACTGAAAAAGCGGCGCCTGCCGCGAAGCCCGCGGTGGCGACCGAAAAGGTCGCTCCCGCCGCGAAGCCTGCCAAGAAAGCGCCGGCCGTCGTCGCCGGGCCTAAGAAGTTCGATCACGGCCAGGTCTATCTCTTGCGCGGCCTTGCCAATATCTGGTCGCGCGGGCTCGACAAATTCGGCGAGCAGCTCGAGGCCAACGGCGTCCGCTGGTCGATCCACAATCATCGCAAGTGGAAGGAACTCGGAGCGGAAGCCGCCGAGAACTACAAGAAGGACAAGACGTTCGGCCCGATCATCATTGTCGGCCATTCGCTCGGCGCCGATGCCGCCATCCTGATGGCCGAGGAAATCGGCGATGCAGGCGTCCCGGTCCGCCTTCTCATCACCTTCGACGGCGTCGCCCGGCAGAATGCGGTGGTGAGCAAGGTCAGCAACAACGTCATCGAGGTCCTGAATTTCTACAAGAGCGGCGGCTGGGGACGTGAGTTGCTGCCGGCCAAGGGCTTCAAGCGCAAGATCGACAATGTCGACATGCAGGGCCAGAAGAATGTCGGCCATCTCAACATCGAAAAGGATCCGGAGCTGCAGGCCCGCGTGCTCGCCCTGATCCTGGCGACGCTCAACGAGAAGCCGGTCCGCTCCGCCAAGAACTGATGCCGGGTTCCGCCGGAACCGGCCGCTGTTGCAGGGCCGCAACTGTTTCTCGAAATCGCCGCCAATCCATTCCGGCCGGCGCTGTGTCGCTTGCCCGCGGCGGCGGCGTGCGGTTCTAGTTTTTCCGGCGCGCGCGGTGGGAGAGGTCATGTTTTCGGTTTCGCGAGATTGCTCGCCGCGGCGCTGTGCGTCGTGACGATGTCTGGTCCGGCCGCTTTCGGCCAGGCTGTCCCCAAGCCACGGCCGGTGGCCACGGCGGCTCAGGCCGTCAAGGCCGATCACGGGACGGTCTATCTGCTGCGCGGTCTCGCGGATGTCTTCTCGCTGGGCATGAACACGCTCGCCGACCGGCTGCGGGCCAAGGGCGTGCGCGCCACCGTCACCAATCATTCGCAGGACGCGCGGGTGACCGAGGAGATCGCCAAGGCTTATGAACGCAACAGCGCGAAAGCCCTGCCGATCATCATCATCGGCCATTCGCTGGGCGCCAACAAAGCGCTGACCATCGCGTCGCGGCTCGGCAAGAAGGGCATACCGGTCCGACTGGTCGTGCTCTTCGATGCGACGGCGAAGATACCGGTGCCGGCCAATGTCGCCGAGGTGCTGAACCTCCACAAGCCGAGCCGCTTCGGCGTCTCGGTCGCCGGGGCCAAGGGCCATGACGGCAAGATCGACAATCGCGACGTCTCTGCGCTCGGCATCGGCCATATCAGCATCGACAAGTCGAAGACGCTGCATGCCGAGGTCGTCGCCAGAGTCATACAGGTGCTGGCCGAGAAGCCCGCCAGGCCGAAGAAGAAAAAATAAGCGGCGGCCGCCTCAGACGAAGCGGCTGATCGGCACCCATTTCTCCTCGTCGACGCTCGCCTGCGCCGCCCTCGCCAGCGCCACGTCGCGAAGCCCCGCGTCAATGCCGGCGCGCAGCGGCTGGTCGTCGGCGACATGCCGGATGAAGGCCTCCCAGCCCATGCGATAGCCATTGGTGAAGGGCGGATCGAAGGGCGCCTTCTGCCAATCGGCGAGATAGTCGCGGCCGAGATCGTTGGTCGGGTCGAGATGCAGGCGCGGCGTGTCGGCGAGCGACTGGACATGGCAGCGATGGACGCCGGCCACGGCCGACCCTTCGCTGCCGTCGACCTGGAAGACGATGATGTCGTCGCGGCGGACGCGCGTCGCCCAGGAACTGGTGATCGTGCCCGTCACGCCGCTTTCGAGCTCGACCAGGGTCGCGTTGGTGTCGTCGGTGTCGACCTTGTAGGGCTTGCGTTCCTCGTCGAGGCGCTCCGGAACCGCCGTCCAGGCGGCGGTAACGACCCGGCGGATCGGGCCAAGCACGCCTTCGACGACGTAGCGCCAGTGCGGATACATATCGAGGATGAGGCTGCCGCCGTCGGCCTTGCGGTAGTTCCAGTTCGGCCGCTGCGTCGGGCCGTCGGGATGGGAGAAGATCCAGTAGCCGAAATCGAGGCGGAAGCCGGTGATCCGACCGAGGAAGCCGGATTCGCGGACGAGCCGCAGCCGGGTCGGGCCGGGCATGAAGAGCTTGTCCTCGACGACGCCGAATTTCACGCCGGCGGCCGTTGCCAGCGCCTTCAATTCGCGCCCCTCGGCGACTTCGGTGACGACCGGCTTCTCGGTGTAGACATGCTTGCCGGCGGCAATCGCCCGCTTGAGGACCGAGGGCCGTTTTCCGGTCACGCCGGCGTCGAAGAACACCGGATAGGCCTTGTCGGCGAGCGCGGCGTCGAGATCGGTCGTCCAGCTTTCGAGGCCGTAGCGGCCGGCGGTGTCGCGGAGACGGGTCTCGTCCCCCCCGACCAGGAGCAGCTTTGGCAGGATCGTGCGGTCGCCGACCTTGAGCCCGCCCTCCTTGATGATCGGCATCAGCGCGTTCGGAAAATGCTGGCGGTTGGCAATGCCGCTGGTGGCGCCGTGGACGATGATGCCGAGTGTTTCGGTGGGCATTCCGGGCAGGTCCTCGATGTCGATCAGGTGAAGGGGATGCAGAGTCGGGGCGGCTAGGCCTTGGCCTTGCCTTCGCGGGCGAGGAAGGCGTCCATCGCGTCCTCCATCGCCATGAATTCGGCGCCCATCTCCTTGAGGCCGCGGACCAGCTTCTCGAGCATGATCATGCGGTGGCCGCGGCCGATGACGAAGGGATGGCAGGTGTAGGTGAGGATGCCCCACTCATAGTTCTCGACCATGTAGCGGAAGTCGTCGAGCCAGTTCTCGAGCACGGCGCTGGCGTTGGAAAGGCCGGGAAGGATGGTCTGCGGGGTACGGATGAACTCGAAATGCGGATAATCGTCGAGCGTCCAGCTGATCGGCATTTCGACGAGCCGCGTCGGCTCGCCGAAGACGAAGGGCTCGTCGACGGTCGGCTTGTCGCCGCGCCGCGCCCGGTAGGGCGTGTAATCGTCGCCCATCATGCTCGTGTCGAAATCGAAGCCGTGCTTGATCAGGAGGTCGATGGTCACCGGGCTGAGATCCCAGGCACAGGAGCGGTAGCCGCGCGGCGCCCGGCCGGAGACCCGGCGGATCGATTCGATGGCACGGACCATCTCGGCTTCCTCGCGCTCGGGCGTCATAGTCGCCGGCACGACATGCGAATAGCCGTGGTGGCCGATCTCGTGGCCCTTGGCGACGACGGAAGCGGCCGCGTCGGTATGGGTGTCGATGATGACGCCCGGGATGAACCAGGTCGACCGGATGTCGTATTTCTCGAGGAGGCCGAGGATGCGTTTGGCGCCGACGAGGCCGAATTCGCCGCGGGAAACGGGGGTGGGCGTCGTCATGCCGCGTGAGGTGAAGCCGGACCATACGTCGAAGTCGAATGTCAGGCAGGCGATATGGCGCGGCACAGTGTCCCCCTTGTTCGCCCCTTCCCCGAGGCTTTCCGTGGCGGACGTTAGAGCAAGGCGGTGCCCTGCGCCACCGATGCGGGGCTCCTCCCGAGGATTTGAATTCGATGCCGCCTTCATGCAAGTTCCTCCCCCAGAGGAGAGTGCCTGATGCGGGTGTTGGTGACCGGCGGAGCCGGCTTTATCGGTTCGGCGGTGGTGCGTCATTTTCTCGACAAGGCCGGGGCCGAGGTCCTGACGCTCGACAAGCTGACCTATGCCGGCCGCCTGGCCTCGCTCGACGAATGCCGGAGCAATCCCCGCCACAATTTCCGCAAGATCGACATCACCGACCGTGAGGCGGTGGCGGCAGCCTTTGCCGCCTTCCGGCCGCAGGCGGTGGTGCATCTCGCGGCGGAAAGCCATGTCGACCGCTCGATCGACGGCCCTGCCGATTTCATCAAGACCAATGTCGAAGGGACCTTCGTCCTCCTCGAGGCGGCGCGCGACTATCGGCAGACGCTGGCCGGCGCCGAAGGCGATGCCTTCCGCTTCCTGCATGTCAGCACCGACGAGGTCTTCGGCAGCCTCGGCGCCGAAGGCCAGTTTGACGAGACGACGCGCTACGATCCGCGCTCGCCCTATTCGGCGAGCAAGGCGGCTTCCGACCACCTCGTGCGGGCCTGGCACCACACCTACGGACTGCCGGCGATGATCAGCAATTGCTCGAACAATTACGGGCCGCGGCAATTCCCCGAAAAGCTGATCCCGCTGTTCATCCTCAACGCCCTCGAAGGCAAGACGCTGCCGGTTTACGGCGCCGGGGCGAATGTGCGCGACTGGCTCTATGTCGACGATCATGCCGCGGCGCTGGCGCTGATCGTCGAGCGCGGGCGGCCCGGCGAGACCTATGCGATCGGCGGCGGCGAGGAGCGGACGAATATCGATCTCGTCCGCAGCCTTTGCCGCATCCTCGACGAGATGCGGCCGGGCGGCGGCACAGGGCCGCATGAGGCGCTGATCGAGCATGTCGAGGACCGGCCGGGCCATGACGCGCGCTATGCGATAGATTTTGGCAAGCTCGAAAGGGAACTCGGCTGGCGTCCGTCGCTCAGCCTGGAGGAGGGCCTGCGCAAGACCGTTGCCTGGTATCTCGCCAATCCGGACTGGTGGCAGCCGATCCGCGCGGAAAGCTATGGCGGGCACCAACTCGGCCGCATCGCCGCCGGTGCGCGATGAAGGGCATCATCCTGGCCGGCGGTTCGGGAACCCGGCTCTATCCGATCACGCGGGCCGTCTCGAAGCAGCTCCTGCCGGTCTACGACGCGCCGCTGATCTACTATCCGCTGACGACGCTGATGCTCGCCGGCATCCGCGACATCGTGGTGATCACGACGCCGGAGGACAGCGCCGGCTTCCGGCGCCTGCTCGGCGACGGCAGCCAATGGGGCGTCGCCTTCACCTACAAGACCCAGCCGAAGCCGGACGGCATCGCCCAGGCCTTTCTCATCGCCGAGGAGCATATCGCCGGCGAGCCGGTGGCGCTGGTGCTCGGCGACAACATCTTCCACGGCGCGACGCTCGGCGAGGAGCTGGAGCGCATGGCGGCGCGCGAAGAGGGCGGGGCGACGGTGTTTGCCTATGCGGTCAGCGATCCGGAGCGCTACGGCGTGATCGAGTTCGATCGCGACGGCAAAGTCGTCTCCATCGTCGAGAAGCCGAAAGAGCCGCGCTCGCATTTCGCGGTCACCGGCCTCTATTTCTACGATGCCGAGGTGCTCGATATCGTGCGCGGCCTGAAGCCTTCGGCGCGCGGCGAACTGGAGATCACCGACGTCAACCGCGTCTATCACGAGCGCGGCCGGCTGCGCGTGCATGTGCTCGGCCGCGGCACCGCGTGGTTCGACACCGGCACGCATGACGCCCTCCTCGACGCCGGGACCTATATCGCGGCGCTTCAGAAGCGGCAGGGCCTGAAGGTCGGCTGTCCGGAGGAGGTCGCCTTCCGCAAGGGCTATATCGACGCCGACGCCTTGCGGGCGCTGAGCGGCAAGCTCGCCAAGACCAATTATGGCGACTACCTGCTCGCCATCGCCGAGGAGCCGCCCGCGCCATGAAGGTGCATGAGACGCCGCTCCCTGGGGTGCTCCTGATCGAGCCCGATGTTTACGCGGACGCGCGCGGCAGCTTCCGCGAGACCTTCCGCGACGGCCGCTACGCCGAGCAGGGAATCGCCGGTCCGTTCACCCAGGACAATATCTCGGTGTCGCGGAAAGGCGTGCTGCGCGGCCTGCATATCCAGGCGCCCGTCGGGCAGGGCAAGCTGATCTTCGCGGTTGCCGGTGCGATCTTCGACGTTGCCGTCGACGCCAGGCCGGGCTCGCCGAATTTCGGCCAATGGATGGGCGAGACGCTGAGCGCCGACAATCACCGGCAGCTCTGGGTGCCGGCCGGTTTCCTGCACGGCTTCTGTGTCCTGTCGGAGGAGGCGACCGTCTTCTACAAATGCACGCAGTCCTACATCGCCGACCAGCAGCGTTCGGTGCGCTGGGACGATCCCGATATCGGCATCATTTGGCCGGTACGGGCGCCGATCCTGTCGGCGGCGGACGCTGCCGCGCCCTTGCTCCGCGACGCCGACTTCGTCCGGACGATGGTTGAATGAAACTCCTGGTGACGGGAGCGGGCGGCCAGCTCGGGCTCGCCCTTGGCGCGATCCAGCGACCGGCCCTCGACATCGTTGGCCGGTCACGCGGCGATCTCGACATCACCGATCCGTCGGCCACTGCCAAGGCGATCGATGACACGCGCCCCGACATCGTCGTCAATGCCGCCGCCTATACCAATGTCGACGGCGCCGAGGCCGACAGGGACGGTGCGTTCCGGGGCAATGCGGAAGGGCCGCGATGGTTGGCGCTGGCGACCGCCGCCGCCGGCATTCCGCTCATCCACATCTCGACGGATTTCGTCTTCGACGGCGCCGCCTCGCGCCCCTATCGGCCGGATGATCCGACCGCGCCGCTCAACGTCTATGGCGCCAGCAAGCTTGCCGGCGAGCGCGCCGTGCTCGACGCCGATCCATCGGCGCTGGTCATCCGGACAAGCTGGCTTTACCGGCTGGGCAGCCGGAACTTCGTGACGGCCATCCTCCGGCTGTTGCGCGAGACGGGCAGGGTCAGCGTCGTCGCCGACCAGCGCGGCTCGCCGACCAGCGCGACGAGCCTCGCCGAGGCGACCATCGCGGCGGCGCTCCGCCAAGCCGGCGGCGGCGGGCTTTCGGGCATCCGGCACTTCGCCGATGGTGGCGAGACGAGCCGCTATGATTTCGCGCTCGCCATCCGCGACGAGGGCATCGCGGCGGGCCTCGTTGGCGTGTCGACCTCTGTCGAGCCGGTCACCGGCGGCGAAGCGGCCGTCCGGCGGCCGGCCTACAGCGCGCTCGATGCCGGCGCGATCTGTTCGGAACTTGGGTTCCAGCAGATGTCCTGGCGGGAGGCCCTGGCGCGTTCGTTTCGCGAGGACCGTGGTCTTTTGCCGTTTTAGAGAAATTCGTTTCGTTTCAGGCCGGGCATTCGGCTAGAATTTGCGCTTCCGCGTCGCGGATGGCGGGTCAAGCCTGCCCGGACGGCGGTATGTGGAGAGCAAATGGTCCGCGCTTCGAATGAGACCATGAATGAGAAACTGGCAGCCGGCGAACCGGCGATCCCGAAAATCCCGAGGATGGCGGCGCCGCTCCGGCGCAATGTCGTCGACGCGCTCAGGACCGCGATCATCGACGGACGGCTGGCGCCGGGCGCCAGGCTGACCGAGCGTTCGCTGATCGAGATGACCGGCGTGTCGCGGACCGTGATCCGCGAGGCGCTCCGCCAGCTCGAATCGGAAGGCGTCGTCGAGACCATTCCCAATCGCGGCCCGGTCGTCCGCAAGCTGACGCTCGCCGAGGCGAAGGATCTTTACCTGATCCGCTCTGTCCTCGAGGGGCTGGCGGCGCGCATGTTCGTGATGCATGCGGGCAAGGAGGATATCGCGGCGCTGCGCCGTGCCCTCGACGCGACCTATGAGGCCTATCGCAAGGGCGATCCCGATACGATCCTCCGGGAGAAGAACGCGTTCTACGACATCCTTTTCCGCGGCGCCGGCAGCGAGACGCTGTCGGCGATGCTGGGCGGGCTGCACGCACGCATCTGGCGCTGGCGGGCCCTCGGCCTCGGCCATCCGCGCCGTTCCGGCGAGCGCTCGGAGGAGAGCGTCACCGGCCTCCGCAACCTGATGACGGCGATCGAGAACGGCAAGGCCGACGAGGCCGAGCAGATCGCCCGGCTCGAAGTGACCAATGCCGGCAGCGAGGTGATGCGCATCCTCGAAGAGGAAGAGCGGGGATCGTAGGGCGGATTAGCCCCGACTTGATCGGGGCGTAATCCGCCGTCTTCGACGTGCCACTGCGGCGGATTACGCCCCGTAGGGGCTAATCCGCCCTACAGCGCGGCGATATCTTCGAGGAGCCGGACGTCGAGGGCGACGCCGTCTGTCGCCGCCTTCATCCGGCTCTCGCGGCGGCGGGAGCCGGGGAGGCGGGCGCCGGGTTCGGCTTCGACGACTGCCGCGAATTCGGCGAAGCGCCGGATCGTGTTCCCGCCGCCGACCAGGCCCGGATCGATGGCGATGATCAATTGCCCGGTCCCGGGCGGCGGGCCTTCGGCATTGAGGAAGGGCGAGGCCTCGGTGGCGTAATTGGCGCCGGTGAGGCCGGCCGCGAGAAGCTCGACCATCAGCGCCAGGACCGTGCCCTTGGCATCGCCGACCGGGCGCATCGTGCCTTTCAGCGCGGCTTCCGGATCCGAGGTCGGCTGACCGTTCTCGTCGAGCGCCCAGTTGTCCGGGATGGTATCGCCGCGCTGCCGTGCCGCGAAGATCTCGCCGCGGGTGCCCTGCGACAGCGACAGGTCGATGACCAGCGGCGGGCCGTTTTCGATCGGGCATGCGAAGGCGATCGGGTTGGTGCCGAAGATCGCCTTCCTGGCGCCCCAGGGCGCTATCGCCGACGGCGAATTGGTGAAGAGCAGCGCCACCAGGCCCTTCTCTGCGAGGCGCTCGACCGGCAGCCCGGCGGCGCCGCAATGATGCGAGCGGCGGATCGCGGCGAGCGCCACTCCCTGGTTATGCGCGATGTCGGGCAGAAGGGATTCGGCGAGTTCGATCGCCGGATAGGCGAAGCCGTAAGCGGCGTCGACCTTGAGGATGCCGGGCTTCGTATGCTCGGCGGTCGGCAAGGCGTGGCCGCCGATCTTGCCGACCTGGGCCTGCGCCGCATAGCTCGGCAGGCGGCTCATGCCGTGGCCCTTCAGGCCGGCGGCCTCCGCGGCGACAAGGGCGCGCGCCACGGCGCGGGCGTTGTCGGGGCTCGTCCGGCAACGCACCAACGTCTCGACGACCAGTGCCGTCGCCGCATCGAGCGGCAGGATGCGCTCGGCCATCGGTCGGGCGCTCCGTTGCGGGCCGATCAGGCGCTCCGGTAGAGCTTGGTCATCACGAATTCGCGGTGGCCGAGCGCTTCGGCGGCGGTGTAGCGGCCATTGGCCGTCCGGACCACCATGTCGATGAGGGAGTCGCCGGCCTCGTCGATGGTCTGGTCACGGCGCAGGATGCCGGAGACGTCGACGTCGACATGCTCGCCCATGGTGCGGACGGTGCGGGGATTGGCGGTGATCTTGACGACCGGGATGATCGGATTGCCGATGACGTTGCCCTGGCCGGTCGGGAAGGTGTGGATCACATAACCGCCGGCCGCCATCAGGGTCACGCATTCGGCGGCGGCCGAGGACGAGTCCATGAAATAGAGGCCGTGACCCGCCTTCGGTTCCTCGGCCGGTTCCAGGATATCGATATAACGGCAGATTCGGCCGATCTTCTCGAGATTGCCGAGGGCCTTCTCCTCGATGGTCGAGAGGCCGCCTTCGATATTGCCCTTGGTCGGCTGGCTCTCGGAGAGGTCGTCGACCTTGTTCGCCTCGATGACGTCGTCCTGATAGGCCTTCCACATCGTGTACCAGCGCTCGCCGACTTCCGGGGTCGCGGCGCGCGCCTTGCAGATATGCTCGGCGCCGGTGATCTCGGAGGTCTCGCCGAAGACGCCGTAGATGCCTTCTGGGATCAGCTTGTCATACATGTTGCCGACGGTCGGGCAGGAGCCGAGGCCGGTGGTCGTGTCGCTCTCGCCGCATTTGGTCGAGATCCAGAGCTCCGACACGTCGCAGGGCTCGCGCTGCAGCTCGCTGGCGAAATGGACGAAGTCCTTGGCCTTCCGCGAGGCGTCCATGATGGTCTTCAGGTCGCCATTCTGCTCGATCCAGAAACCCGCGACCGGCTTGCCGGTTGCCGCGATGCCGTCGACGATGCGCTGGGTCCAGCCCGGCTCGATGCCGATGACGATGCAGGCGGCGACATTCGGGTTGGCGCCGGTGCCGATCATGGTGCGGAAATGCAGGTCGAGATCCGGACCGAATTGCAGGCGGCCATAGGCATGCGGCAGCGCCATCGTGCCCTTGATGTTGTTGGCGACGGCTTCGCAGGCGGCGTTGGAGATATCGTCGACGGGAAGGATGACGACGTGGTTGCGCACACCGACGCGGCCGTTCTCGCGACGGTAGGCCATGATCTTGGTGTTGCCGTTGACGGCCATGGTTCGTCTCTCCCTACCAGCGCTTGGTCTTCAGATTGTGGACATGGACAGGGCCGCCGGCGGCGACGTCCTGCACGAACTTGCCGATATCCTCGCCATATTTGATCGCGGTGTCGCCGGACTTGATGTCCTTCAGCGCGATCTTGTGGCCGATCGGCACGGCGGCGGCGGCCTTCAGGCGGAAGGTCGAATTGTCGGCGGTGACGACGCAGAGCATGTCGGTGCCGGCCTTGAGGCCCTCGACCACGACGACGCCGACATTGTCCTTGTGATCATGCACGAGGAGGTGGGGGATATTCGGAATGCTCATCGCGTCTCTCTCCAGCGCCCTTCTTTTGGTCTTGCACGGTTGACGGTCAGGTAGCACCGATATTACGATAATACAATCCGGACAGCCGCCACGACCGGCGGAGAAAATCAGGCAATATCGAGGGAAGAATGTCCACTGGACCTGTGCAGGTCGGTATCGTCGGGCTTGGCCGCTGGGCCAAGGTGCTGACGCGCGCCGCAGCGAAATCCGACAAGATCAAGATCGTCGCCGGCTACAGCCGCTCGGAGGAGAAGCGCGCCGGCTTCGAGAAGGAGACGGGCGTCCGCTCGGTTCCCGACATGAAGACGATGCTGTCGGATCCGTCGATCGAAGGCGTCATCCTGACCGTGCCCAACGAGCAGCATCTGCCCGTGGCGCTGGAAGTCGCCAAGGCCGGCAAGCATGTCTACACCGAGAAGCCGATCGCCAGCACGCTGGAAGACGGGCTCGAGATCGCGGCGCTGTCGCAGAAATACGGCGTCACCGTCACGGTCGGCCACAGCGCGCGGCTGATGTCGGGCATTCGCCGCATCCGCCAGGCGATCGACGCCGGCGATCTCGGCCGGGTGGCGATGATCGAGGCGAACTTCTCCAACGAGCGGGCGCTCGAGCTGACGCCGCAGACTTGGCGCTGGTACAAGGACCGCGCGCCCGGCGGGCCGCTGTCGCAGCTCGCCATCCATATGTTCGACCTCGTCCATTATCTCGGTGGCGAGATCGACTCGGCGAGTTCGATGGCCTCGAAGCTGTCGCCGGTCGGCGCCGAGGTCGACGATCAGTCTATGACGCTCCTCAAATTCGTCGACGGCAAGGTCGGCTATGTCGGCTCCTGCTGGACGTCGCCCGGCATCTTCGCCGTCCGCGTCTTCGGCGCGAAGGGGCTGATGCATTACGAGATCGATTTCGGCGTCTGGGACACGCCCGACGAGATCCATCACTCGTCGTCGCTCTACATCCAGCGCGGCAAGGACGGCTTCGGCAAGCGCGAGGTGCTCAAGGACGGCGAGAGCGACATGTTCCGCACCGAGCTCGAGCTTTTCGCCGAGAGCTGCCGGAGCGCCAAATCCAATGAGCTCAGCGCCGACAACGGCAATGTCGCCGTCGCCTGCGTCAACGCCGCGCTCCGCTCGATCGAACGGAACGGCCAGGCCGTGAAGCTTGCCGAAGTGGTCGATGCGGCGCGGGCCCGCGTCGCGGAAAGGTCGCGCAATGTTGCCTAGCCGCTATTTCTGGGAGCTCACCCAGCCCGAGATCGCCGAGCAGCTTCGCCGCAATCCGCTGGTCATCCTGCCGGCGGGCAGCACCGAGCAGCACGGTTCGCATCTGCCGACCGGCACCGACACCTTCGCGGCGCAGATCGTCAGCCACGAGATCGCCGAGCGCATGGACGGACTGGTGCTGTCCGGCACGCCGCTCGGCGTCACGCCGATGCACATGCCCTTCGAGGGTACCATCACGCTGACGCCGGACACCTTTATGCGCGTCGTCACCGAGACCTGCGTCTCGACGGCCAAGCATGGGGCGAAGCGGCTGATGATCGTCAACTGGCACGAGGGCAACATCCCCTCGCTGGCGATTGCGGCGGAGGACCTCCACCGCCTGCACGGCATGTCGGTCGTCACCGTGCAGGCCTGCTATGTCGCGGCCGATCTCTACGGCCATGAATGCAATGGGCTGACGCATGGCGGCGAGATCGAAGCGCTGGCGGTGATGGCGGTCAGGCCGGATCTCGTCCATCTCGATCGCATCGAGCGCTCGTCCGAGCATTCGCTCGGCCACAAGATGGACCACCTCCGCCGGACGCGCTCCTACCAGCCGGTGCTGACCGACATCCGCTCGATCGCACCGACCGGCTGGTACGGCACGCCGGAGGGCGCCACCGTCGAGCGCGGCCGCGTCATGGTGACGAAGATCGCCGAGGCGATTGCCGCCGAGTGCACGGAAATCTTTACCCAGCTCGACGCGGTGCAGGGCGGCGGCATGGCCGAGGTCAAGCAGCTCCGGCAGGCGATCTGATGGTCAAGGTCTTCCGGCCGGGCGATGCGCAGGTCCTGTCGCTGCCCGGCCGCTCGTCGCAGGCGGTGGTGGCGGGCGACCGCGGTGCAGAGAATGTTTCTTTCCGCATCGTCGAGATCGCGCCGCTGAAAGCCGGTGAGAGCGAGCGCGGGCCGCATGTCCATGACAGCTTCGAGGAATGCATCTATGTGGTGGCGGGCGCCGGCCTGATGCGCACCGACAAAGGCGAGCATCCGGTCGTGGCCGGCGATACGATCCTGGTGCCGCCGGGCGAACTGCATGTGACGCAGGCGACGGGTCATGAGACTCTGAAGCTCCTGTGCTTCTTCCCGACTGCCAATGTCGGGGCCGGCACGAAAGAATTTTCCTCCTGGGACGAAGCGAGGCGCATGTGAACGACAAGGTCGTCTGCCTCCGGCCGGAAGCCGATTTCACGCGCGTCGGCGCGCCGGCGCCGGCGAGCCTCTCGGTCTCCTACATGGCGCCCGACGACCAGGCCGTCGCCTCGCTCCTCAAATCCGCCGGCGCGCTGGTCATTCCGGCGGTCGGGCCGAAGCTGCCGGCTTCGCTCTTCGACGGCGCTTCACTCAAGCTCATCCAGGTGACCGGCGCCGGCGTCGACCGGCTCGACCGTGCCGCGATCGAGAAGGCCGGCATTCCGGTCGCCAATGTCGCCGGCGGCAGCAATGCCGCGGTGGCGGAATATGTCGTCGCCTCGACATCGACGCTGCTGCGGCGGCTCGCTTGGTCGGACAGCGAGATCAAGAAGGGCAATTACATCGCCTTCCGGTCGCGGCTTCTCTCCGACAATGTCGGCGGCGTCGAAGGCCTGACGATCGGCATCGTCGGCTTCGGCGTGATCGGCATGGCGGTGGCGGAAGCCTTCCACCGTCAGCGCTGCAATATCGTCTATTACGACCCGGCGCCGTCCGATCCGGCGCGCGCCGCGGCGCTGGGGGCGAGGCCGGTGGGATTTGCCGACCTGCTCGCCGGCTCCGACGTCGTGACGCTGCATGTGCCGCTGATCCCGGCGACGACCGGGCTGATCGGCGCGAAGGAGTTCGCCTCGATGAAGCCTGGCGCGGTGCTGATCCAGGCCTCGCGCGGCGGCATCGTCGACGAGCAGGCGCTGGCCGATGCGCTGACCTCGGGGCATCTCGGCGGCGCCGCCGTCGACGTCTATTCGACCGAGCCGCCGACCGCCGACAATCCGCTCCTGAAACTTACCGGCGACGGCGCCGAACGCCTCCTGCTGACGCCGCATATCGCCGGCGTCACGCGGCAGGCGGCGGCCTTCCTGTTCCGCTCGGCCTGGCACAATGTCGAGCGCGTGCTGACCAGCGGCAAGCCGCCGGCGAACCGGGTGTATTGATGAGATCGTAGGGTGGGCAAAGGCGCGTTTCGCGCCGTGCCCACGCGTCGTCGTCGGTCGCGAGCACCCGTGGGCACGGCCTTCGGCCTTTGCCCGCCCTACTGATCAGCCGATCCGAATCGCCGCCCGCCCCGTGACCGCGCCGGCCTCCAGTCGCGCATGCAGGGCTTCGGCCTCTTCCATCGGAACGACCTCGGTGACCAGCGGCCAGACCTCGCCGCGCGCCACGAGATCGAGCGAATCCAGCAAGGCGAGGCTTTGACACGGGCGCAGGACAGGGCGTAACCCGCCTCCCTCGCGGCTGCCGCGCCGTTCCCTCCATTGGCTACATAGGCATCCACGAAGGCGTTACGCCGCCATGTGACCTTGCCCCCGAAGAACGTCTCCCAAGGCTGAATGTGTATCATCAGTTTTGGAGGAACGGATATGACGGGAATGGTGCGGGCGCGCTACACGCTGGAGTTCAAGCAGGAGGCTGTTCGTCTGGTGCGAGGCGGTCAATCGCTGTCCTCG
>CAMCWB010000065.1 GCA_945882315.1 Bauldia litoralis
TCCCAAGTTCTCGCAGAGCCGGCCCGTCAAAATCATCCCGTAGCGAAATCACTGCTGCCATCGTGAACCTCCTTGGTTCACCTTATCGATTCAGACTTTCCGCGATTCGGAAATCCCAATGTGAGTCTCGATCAGTGCTGGCTGGTATAAAAGGCCTGATGATCACCGCGATCTTCGCCGCCAAGGACGTCGAAATGCCGCTCGCCCACGCGCTTCACGCGCTGGTGCCGGCTGCGGCCGAAGGCGTTTTGCGCGAGGTGCTCATCGTCGATGGCGGCTCGCGCGACGGCACCGCGATCGTCGCCGATGCGGCCGGCTGCGATATCATCGAGAGCCGCGGTGCCAGGGAGACCGATCTCCGTCGTGCCGCCGAGCGCGCCCGTGCCGAATGGCTACTCTTCCTGTCGCCGCATGTCGTGCTGGAATCGGGCTGGCAGGCCGAAGTCGTCGACTATATCGGCCGCGCCATCGAGTCGGGCCGCGCCAATTCCTGCGCCGCCGTCTTCCGCCTCGGGCAGGCCGACGATTCGGTCCGGGCGCGGCTCTCGGAATGGTTTGCGAGCTTCCGCACCAAGGCGCTGGCGGCGCCGCGCGAGGAGCAGGGGCTTCTGATCTCGCGCGTCTTTTATCGCGAGCTCGGCGGGCACCGGCCTCTGCCGGCGATGTCGGAGGTCGATCTCGCCCGCCGTGTCGGACGCCGTCGGCTGACGCTTCTCCGGAAGCGCGCCACCATTCGCCGGCCGATGGATCAGGATGCGGGTTCGTTCCGCGCCATCCGCAACGGCTTCTGCCTGGCGCTTTTCGTATTGCGGCTGCCGCCCGCCTTTATCGGCCGCTTCGCGGCCTGACCGGCCTCTTGGCCGCCGCGGCTTTGCCGCGCTTCAGATGCTCGTCGAGTCGCGGCATGATCTCCACGAAATTGCACGGTGCGTGCCGGAAATCGAATTGCTGCAGCAGGATCGCGTCCCAGGCGTCGCGGCAGGCGCCGGGCGATCCGGGCAGGCAGAAGATGAAGGTCGCGCCGGCGCTTCCCGCCGTCGCGCGGGACTGGATCGTCGAGGTGCCTATCTTGTCGTAGCTGATCCGGTGGAAGACGGCCGAAAAGCCGTCCATGCGCTTTTCGAAGAGCGGCTCGACCGCTTCCGGCGTGACGTCGCGACCGGTGAAGCCGGTGCCGCCGGTGGTGATGACCGCATCGATGTCGGGGTCGGCGATCCAGCGCTTCACGATGGCGCGGATCGAGCGGACGGTGTCGGTGGTGATCTGGCGCGCCGCCAGCACATGTCCCGCCGCTACGATCCGCTCGGCGAGCGTCGCGCCTGACCGGTCGTCATCCAGCGAGCGCGTATCGGAGACTGTCAGCACGGCGAAGCGCACCGGCACGAAGGGCTTTTCCGCCGCGCCGCTCACGAGCCGATCGTCTCGGTGGCGACGGCCCACCAGTTTGGCCGCTTCTGCCGCAGCCGTTCCAATGCCTTCTCGGCCGTCGACAGCTTCGGAAAGATGCCGAAAGCGACGGCGCCCGATCCAGACATGCGGGCGAACAGGCAGTCCGGGTCGGAGGAGAGCGCCTTGACCGCCTGGTCGGCGAGGCCGGTTTCGGCTTTCGCCGCCTCGGTCAGGTCGTTCCGCGTCTGCCGGAGCCAGATCACGAAGGCGAAGACGGAGTCGAAGCGCGCCGGCAGCGGCGGCAGCGGCGCCCGCTCCGCCGTCTGAAGGCGTCCGTACACCGCCGATGTCGGCAGCGGGATGCTCGGATGGACGAGCACGATCGGCAGGCGCGGCAGGCCGGTGACGGGCGTCAGCCGATCGCCGATGCCGCGCGCCAGCACGGGCCTCGGGTTGAGGCACATCGGCACGTCGGCGCCGAGCCGCACGCCGATCTGCGCGAGGCGTGCATCGTCGAAGCCGATCGACCAGAAACGGTTGAGCAGGCGAAGCGTCGCCGCCGCGTCGGATGAGCCGCCGCCAAGGCCGGCGGCGATCGGAATACGCTTGGTAAGCACCAGATGGGTCGCCGACATCCGCTTCTTGCCGCTCTCGCGGAAGAGGGCTTCCGCAGCCCGCAGCACGAGATTGTCGCGCGGATGGCTGACGAGATCGAGCTCGCCGGCGAAATGCCCGTCGATGGTGAGGTCGAGGCCGTCGTCGCGCGACGGAACGGCGCTGACCACATCTGCAAAATCGGCAAAGGCGACAAGGCTGTCGAGCGTGTGATAGCCGTCGACGCGCCGCGACAGGGCGTGCAGGGCGAGATTGATCTTCGCCGGGGCGCTTTCCATGCCGGAACCGCCGCCGGAAATTGCCTCGGCGACCGCGTCGATCAGCTCACGCACGTATACTGTCTCTCGGTCAGTTGCGATCCCGCGCCGGTATGGTCAGCGTCATGCCCGGCGTGATGACATCCGGGTTGGGGATGCGGTCTTTGTTGGCTTCGTAGATCTTGATGTAAAGCTCGCGGTTGCCATAGACGCGCTCGGCGATCGTGGCAAGGCTGTCGCCGGCCTTGACGACGACCGACGTCGGCGCGGCCTTCGGCGCCTTGGTCTGCTGCTCGGGCGCGATCGACGCAACCGGCGTTTTCTTCGCAGGTGCCTCGGCCGTCGAAACCGGCGAGGGGACCGTCTCGACCGAGGCGGTCTTCAGGCCGTTCTTGATCTTGTCGACAATCTTGGCGAGGTCGGCTTCGGCCGGCTTCAGGTCGCGCGCATGCGCCCATTGGAAGGTCGCCTCGCGCTTGCGGCCGACCTGCCAGTAGGCATCGCCGAGATGGTCGTTGATGACCGGGTCTTCGGCCTGCAATTCGATCGCCCGCTCGAGCTGCTCGACCGCCTCGTCATACTTGCCGAGCCGGTAATAGGCCCAACCGAGACTGTCGACGATGGCGCCGTCATTCGGCCGCAGATCGACGGCGGTGCGGATCATGCCCATCCCCTCGTCGAGGTTGATGCCCATATCGACCCAGGAATAGCCGAGATAGTTCAGCACCTGCGGCTGGTTCGGGAAGAGCTTCAGCGCCTGCTTGAAATCGGCTTCCGCGTCCGGCCAGCGCTTGGTGCGCTCGTAGGAAACGCCGCGCGTGTAATAGATATACCAGTCGATCTTGCGCGGCTCGGCCAGCGTCTCGATGCCGGCCGACAGGACCTCGGCCGCCTCGGCGAAGCGCTCATGGTTGCGATAGAGATTGCCGAGCGCGATCACCGCGTCGAGGTCCTTCGGGTCGGCGTCGACCAGCCCGCGGATCTCCTTGGCGGCATCGTCGGTGCGGCCGAGCGAGTCCAGGCAGCCGCTCGTCTGGATCGAAGCGCTGCGGAACAGCGGCGAGGATTTGGCGATACGGCCATAGATGTCGATCGCCTTCTCGCACTGGCCGGTGTTTTGGAAGATGTTGCCGAGTGTCCCGAGGAAGGGCGCGAAATCGGGTCGCAGATAATGGGCGAGCTGCAGGTAGGCGGCGGCAAGCACCGATTCCTCCTCGCTCAGCACAGCGCCGATTCCGAACAGCACTTCCGCGGCGCCGTCCTTGGCCGTGGGCATGATCGCGGCCGGCGTCTTGCCGGCCTTCAATTCGTCAAGCAGCTGGGTGACGAGGGCATTGTCGCCCTGGGCTTCGAGGAATTTGGCGGTGGCGGCGGTCGCGAGGTCGCGCTTGCCGGCCCGGCTCATGATCCGGGCGTAGGCTTCCGTAATCCGGAAGGTCGTTCCCTCGGTCTCGTAAGCCCGGGTGATGGCCGCCGCCGCGACATCCTTGCGACCGGCGACATCGGCGATCAGCGCCCGGTGATAGTCCTTGAAGAGGCCGTACCAGGACGGGCCGGTAAGATCGTCGACCTTCTTCAGCGCCGCATCGGTCGCGCCGCGCCCCTGCAGGGCCCAGCCTTGGAGGAGGCCGGCGGTCAAGCCGGCAAGCGGCGAGTTTCCGACTTCCTTCAATTCCCGCAGGGCGAGATCGTAGCGGCCGCGTCCGATCGCCGAGGCGGCGAGCGCCATGCGCGCCGTGAGGTCGCGGTTCTGCGTCAGCACCACTTTTTCCGCGAGACCGAAAGAATCGTCGATCTCGCCCGCCGCGAGCTGGAGTGTCAGCACCCGATCGATCAGGAACGGGTTGCCGGGATCTTCCAGCAGGGCGAAGCTCAGATAGGTGAGGGCCGCGTCGACGTCATTCGCCGCATCGGCACTGCGACCGGCCAGATAGCTGCCGGAGAGGCTGGAGGGCGGGTCGAAACTCTCCCCGGTCGCGGCCTCGGTGGAAAGGCTGCTCATCGACAGGCCAACCGCCGCGATGGCCACAACATGGCGGAATCGGAAAGGCTTCATAGATCTGGATTTTCCGGACTTTGCGGACGGTGAAACGACCTGCGCCGACAGAATGGCCGTTTGGTGGCGGCGCCGCAAGCTTTTCGCGCCGACCCGTCGGCTCAATAGGCCCGCGCAATGCAGAAATCGACCGCATCGAGCAGGGCCGTCTTGTGCGCCGAGTCGGGGAAGGGCGCCAGCGCATCGACCGCCACCGCACCGAAATGACGGGCGCGCTCGACCGTATCCTCGATCGCCCGGTGGCTGTGCATCAGCTCGATCGCATGGGCGAGGTCGCCGTCCTCGATCGCCCCGGTTTCGAGCACGCGCTGCCAGAAGGCCCGGTCCTTGTCGGAGCCACGGCGATAAGAAAGCACCACCGGCAGGGTAATCTTGCCCTCGCGGAAGTCGTCGCCGACATGCTTGCCGAGGTCTTCCGAGCGGCCGCCATAGTCGAGCGCGTCGTCGATGAGCTGGAAAGCGAGGCCGAGATTGGTGCCGTAGGAGCGGAACGCCGCCCGTTCCGCCTTGCCGCGGTTGCCGACCACCGGGCCGACCTCGGCCGCGGCCGAGAACAGCGCCGCCGTCTTCGCCTTGATAACCGCCAGATATTCGTCTTCCGTCGTCGCCGTGTTCTTGGCGGCGGCAAGCTGCATCACTTCGCCCTCGGCGATGACCGCGGCTGCCGTGGACAGGATGTCGAGCGCGTCGAGCGAGCCGACCTCGACCATCATCTTGAAGGCCTGGCCGAGCAGGAAGTCGCCGACCAGCACGCTTGCCTGGTTGCCCCACAGCATGCGGGCCGCTTCTTTGCCGCGCCGCATGTCGCTTTCGTCGACGACGTCGTCATGGAGGAGCGTCGCGGTATGCATGAACTCGACGCTGGCCGCGAGCTTGATATGGCCGACGCCGTCATAGCCGCACATCCGCGCCGCCGCGACCGTCAGCATCGGCCGCAGCCGCTTGCCGCCGGAATCGATCAGGTGGCGCGCGATCTCCGGGATCATGCTGACATCGGAGCCGGCCCGCGACAGGATCAGCTTGTTGACGCCGTCCATATCCTCTCGGGTCAGCCGCACCAGAAGCGCGATGTCGGCACTGCCCTTTTTCTTGCTTTCCTCGAGCGGAACGACGACGCCCACGGCCAACTCCCGAAAACCCTAAGTTACGGGAGAATAGAGGGGCGGCGCACTGCTAACAAGTGAGGCAATGACGCGGAGAATGGTTGCCCGGATTGTAGCCGGCCGCCTTAGACCGTAACTTCTGCGTGAAAGCCCCGAAGCCGGGGGGCGCCTGGAGAGATTGTGGAAGAGCTCATCAGAACCAATGACATCGTGCTGATTTCCTTTGTTGAGGCGTTGCTGCGCGACGCGGAAATCGAGTTTCTCGTCGTCGATCAGAATATGAGCGTCATCGAAGGCTCGCTGGGCGTGTTGCCGCGTCGCCTCCTGGTTGTGTCGGACCGGGTCGATGCGGCCCGCCGCCTGCTCACCGACGCCGGCATCGGTGCCGAGCTGAGGCCGCCCGAGGCGGGGCGGTGACAAGCACGCTGCCGGCCGAGGCGACGACTGTCGACGCCTTTCTCGGCGGCCGTGTCGAAGCCGTCCAGCCGGTCTCCGGCCATCACCGCTCGGGCCTCGAAGCGGTGCTGCTCGGCGTGTCGGTTCCGTCGGCAGCGCGGGGCATGGCAATCGACCTCGGCGCCGGAGTGGGCGTCGCCGGCCTTTGCGCCGCTTCGCGCTGTCCCGGCCTGTCCGTGACCCTAGTCGAGCGCGATCCGGTGGCGGCGGCGTGCGCCCGTGAAGCTTTGGCCCTGCCGGCCAACCGCGCTTTCGCCGGCCGCGTCGCCCTGGTCGAGACCGACATCGGCGAGAGGGCAGGGCTCCCCGACGCGGCGGCGGACCATGTGATCTTCAATCCGCCCTTCCGCGAGGCAGCGGCCGGGACGGTATCGCCCGCTTCAGCCCGCGCCGGCGCCCACGTCCTTGCCGCGACCGGGCTCGATCCGTGGTTTCGCGCCGCCGCCGCGCTGTTGCGGCCGCGCGGCGTCCTGACCGTGATCTTCCGTGCCGACGGCCTCGACCTGCTGCTCGCCTCCGCCAAAGGGCGGTTCGGCAATCTCGACATCCTGCCGATCGAGCCCCGCGAGGGCGAGCCGGCCCACCGCCTGCTGATGCGCGGCGTCAAGGGCAGCCGCGCGCCCCTCCGCCTCCTGCCGCCGCTGGTGCTGCATGGCGAAGGCAACGCCTTCCGGCCCGAAATCGAGGCGATCCTTCGCGATGGCGCGGCCGTCGAGGATGCCGCACCTTCTTGGCGTAGCCGCTGAAACGCCCCATCTCTAGGTTGGCGCCGACCGAATGTCCGGAGATTCCATGGCCTTTTCCTTGAATGCATTGATCCCGAAATTCATGCGCTCCGATGCCGTGACCATCCCGGTCCTGCGGCTTTCGGGCACGATCGGCGTCGCCGCGCCGCTCCGCGCCGGGCTGACGCTTGCCGGCCTCGAGGCGCCGCTGCAGCGCGCCTTCGGCATCAAGGATGCGCCGGCCGTGGGCATCATCATCAATTCGCCGGGCGGCGCCGCGGTCCAGTCGCACCAGATCTACCAGCGCATCCGCCAGCTCGCCGAGGAGAAGGGCAAGCATGTCATCGTCGCCGTCGAGGACGTCGCTGCCTCCGGCGGCTACATGATCGCGGTCGCCGGCGACGAGATAATCGTCGACGAAAGCTCGATCGTCGGCTCGATCGGCGTCGTCTCGGCCGGCTTCGGCTTCCCCAAGCTGATCGAGAAGCTCGGCATCGAGCGCCGCGTCCATACTGCCGGCGAGAAGAAGGTCATGCTCGATCCCTTCCGGCCCGAGCAGCCGGACGATGTCCGCCACCTCGAGGCGCTCCAGCACGACGTCCACACCTCCTTCATCGCCCTGGTCAAGTCGCGCCGCCGGGCGGCACTTGCCGACGATCCGGATCTCTTCACCGGCGCCTTCTGGTCGGGCAGCAAGGCGGTCGCCCTCGGCCTCGCCGACCGGGTCGGCGAACTCCGCGAGGTGCTGAAGGAACGCTACGGCGCCGATGTCCGCATCAAGGCGATCGCCACCGAGCGCAGCATGTGGCGCCGCCGCTTCTGCCGGCTTGGCGGAGATCGTGGCGCCATCCCGATGATCGACGGCATCGTCACGGCCATCGAAGAACGGCTTCTCTGGAACCGCTTCGGGCTGTAGGAAGGGGCGATGGTCCGCCTTCTTGTCATTGCCCTGATCGCCGCCGCCGGCTGGTATGCGTGGAAAATGCTGAAGCGCCAGCAGGCCCGCGTCGAGGCGGCGCTCCGCAAGGCCGAGGCGAATGCCAAGCCGACGGTGCGGGAGCAGAAGTCGATCGCGCTCGAAAAAGACCCGAAAACCGGCGTTTACCGTCCGAGCGACCGGCAGGACTGACGGCTGCGCTTCGGGCCGCCCTTCGCTTGACCCGTGGCTTGCGCCGTCTATAGCTTGCGCCGCGTTTCAACCGGACTGTCCGAAATTGGCCGATTCCCTGCCGTCCCACATGCGTCCCGAGCGCTCTTTCCAGGGCTTGATCCTCGCCCTGCAACGCTATTGGGCCGATTACGGCTGCGTCATCCTGCAGCCCTACGACATGGAGGTCGGCGCCGGCACCTTCCATCCCGCGACGACGTTGCGCGCGCTGGGGCCGCGCCCGTGGCAGGCCGCCTATGTCCAGCCCTCGCGCCGGCCGAAGGACGGACGCTATGGCGAGAACCCCAACCGGCTGCAGCATTACTACCAGTATCAGGTCATCCTGAAGCCCAATCCGCCCAACCTTCAGGAGCTTTACCTGAAGTCGCTGGCCGCGATCGGCGTCGATCTGGCGCTCCATGACGTGCGCTTCGTCGAGGATGATTGGGAAAGCCCGACGCTCGGCGCCTGGGGCCTCGGCTGGGAATGCTGGTGCGACGGCATGGAAGTCTCGCAGTTCACCTATTTCCAGCAGGTCGCCGGCTTCGAATGCAGCCCGGTCTCGGGCGAACTGACCTATGGCCTCGAACGCCTCGCCATGTATGTGCAGGGCGTCGAGAACGTCTACGACCTCAATTTCAACGGCCGCGACGGCGCCGACAAAGTCACCTATGGCGACGTCTTCCTCCAGGCCGAGCGCGAATATTCGCGGCACAATTTCGAATATGCCGACGTCGACATGCTTTTCGAGCAATTCCGCATGGCCGAACGCGCCTGCCAGAAGTATCTGGCGGATGGTTGGGACAGACCCCAAGAGGCGAGGAGCGCCGGAGGCGCGACCGGGAAGCAAGAGAATCTCGAAGGTGCGAAGCACCTGATGGCTCTTCCGGCTTACGACCAGTGCATCAAGGCCAGCCACGCCTTCAACCTGCTCGATGCGCGCGGCGTCATCGCCGTGACCGAGCGCCAGAGCTACATCCTGCGCGTCCGCGACCTCGCCAAAGCCTGCGGCGCCGCCTGGCTCGGCACCGAAGCGGGAGGGGCGTGATGCGGCCGCCTGCCGGGGACGATCACGAACGCAATTTCCTGGAGATAGTCGACCGGCACGGCTGGCACGTCATGCTGGTTTATGGCGACGATACCGGCCCGGGCTTCGCTTATTCGACCGGCATTTACGAACGAACCGGCAGACCAGAGCTCATCGTGTTCGGTCTGAAACCCAAGGTCAGCCATTTTGTAGTCAATGACTATGCGGAGCGCACCATCAAGGGAGAGAGCTTTGAAGTGGGGCGACGCTACGAGGATTTTCTCGAAGGCTCGCTGCTTACGTTTCTGAGCGTGACAGACAGGGCCGTTCTTAGCGAGTACACGACTTGGACGAGTTGGTACTATCAGGGCAGCAACTACCCTATTTTTCAGGGCGTTTGGCCAGACAAGAAGACGGGCGCTTTTCCTTGGGAGCCGGGCTTCGCGCAAGACCTGCTCGAGCGCCAACCGCTTCTCGCTCCATCACCTAGCGTGCACTGATGCCCGATCTTCTCCTCGAACTTTTCTCCGAAGAAATCCCTGCCCGCATGCAGCGGAAGGCGGCCGATGACCTGAAGAAGCTCGTCACCGATGCACTGGTCGAGGCCGGGCTCGTCTATGCCGGGGTGCGCACCTTCGTGACGCCGCGGCGGCTGGCGCTGTCGGTCCATGACCTGCCCGCCCGCTCGCCCGATATCCGCGAGGAGAAGAAGGGCCCGCGCGTCGGCGCGCCGGAAAAGGCGCTTGAAGGATTCCTGAAGGCGGCGGGGCTGACCTCGATCGACCAGGCCAAAGTCCAGCCCGACAAGAAAGGCGATTTCTACGTCGCCATCGTCGAGAAGCCGGGCCGCGCCGCGCCGGAGGTGATCGCCGAGATCGTGCCGGCGATCATCCGCGCCTTCCCCTGGCCGAAATCGATGCGCTGGGGCGCGCGCTCGGCTGAGCCCGGCAGCCTGACCTGGGTCCGCCCGCTGCATTCTATCCTCTGCACCTTCGGTCCCGAAACTGAGGAGCCGGAGGTCGTCGCTTTCGAGATCGGCGGCATCCGGTCCGGCAACACGACATTCGGCCATCGCTTCATGGGCGCCGGCGAAATCACCGTCCGCCGGGTCGACGATTACATGACTAAGCTCGAGGCGGCGCATGTCGTGCTCGATGCCGAGCGCCGCAAGGACATCATCCTCCACGCGGCGCGCGACCAGGCGTTGGCGCTCGGGCTCGAACTCGTCGAGGACGACGTACTCGCCGACGAAGTCTCCGGCCTCGTGGAACGGCCGGTCGTGCTGGTCGGCAAGTTCGAGGACGCCTTCCTCGACCTGCCGCCTGAAGTCGTGCGCACGACGATCCGCAACAACCAGAAGTGTTTTGTCCTTCGTCCTGCCGGGAACGCCCCGGCCGCCTCGTCCTTCGAGACGCGCCCTTTGGGCGCTCCTCAGGATGAGGCGGGGAGAGGCAATGCAGGGAGGAGCCCTCATCCTGAGGTGCGAGGGCCACAAGAGAACGAGGACGGCCGAAGGCCGGACAGGGAAGAAAAGAGTTCCCGAGCCTCGAAGGACGAGGGCGGTCGGCTTGCGCCGCGCTTTATCCTCGTCGCCAACATCGAGGCGAGCGACGGCGGCAAGGCGATCGTTGCCGGCAACGAGCGCGTCATCCGCGCCCGGCTTTCCGATGCCCGCCATTTCTGGAACACTGATCTCGCGCCGCTGCCCGACTATCGCGACAAGGCCGAAAAGCCGCTCGACCAGCGCCTCGAAAAGCTGAAGGCGCAGAACATCGTCTTCCACGAGAAGCTCGGCACGCAGGGGGAGCGTGTAGAGCGTATCGTTCAATTGGCGAAAGAGATCGCACCGCTCGTCGGCGCCGATCCGGCCAAAGCGGAGCGGGCTGCATGGCTCGCCAAGGCTGATCTCGTCACCGAGATGGTCGGCGAATTCCCCGAGCTTCAGGGCCTGATGGGGAAATATTACGCCGAAAAGCAGGGCGAGGATGCGTCCGTCGCGACCGCGATCGAAGACCATTACAAGCCGCTCGGTCCGTCGGATCGCGTCCCGACCGATCCTGTGGCGATTGCCGTGGCGCTCGCCGACAAGATCGACTTGCTCCTCGGCTTCTGGGCGATCGACGAGAAGCCGACGGGGAGCAAGGACCCCTATGCGCTGCGACGCGCGGCTCTGGGTGTGATCCGTATCCTTCTAGAGGGCAACTTACGTATCAAGGTCAAAGACGTTCTGGGTAAGTCGCTATTTCACCTGCTCGGATCACTGCTTGAATCGCAAGATGTCTATTGGGGAACGAAAAAGGAATCTGAGCTCTGGAATCTCGCAAAGCTGAGACCGGGAGCGGTCCCGAGTGGGGCCGAAGTAGCGTTCCTAGTTCTGACAAAACATCCGGACAACGGCAGCAATATTGGATTCAAGAGTCTTGAGGTTCTCAACCTCGGAGCCCGGCTTGTTTCGTTCATCCCGCGGACGGCAGATTTTGTTGATGGCCTTCTCGCATTCTTCGCCGACCGCCTCAAAGTCCAACTCCGCGAGCAGGGTGTCCGTGCCGACCTCGTCGATGCGGTCTTCGCGCTGGGCAATCAAGACGACCTCGTCCTGATCGTCCGCCGCGTCAACGCCCTCGGCGCGTTCCTGGCGACCGAAGACGGCAAGAACCTGCTTGCCGGCTACAAGCGTGCCGTGAACATCCTCCGCGACGAGGAGAAGAAGGCGGGCGCCAAGGTCGATGGCGACATCGACGCATCGCTTCTCTCCGAGCCGCAGGAACAGGCACTGGCGACCGCGGTCGATGCGGCCATTCCCGCCGCGACAAAGGCCGTCGACGCCGAAGATTTCTCCGCAGCCATGGCCGCGCTTGCGCAGCTTCGCGCCCCGGTCGATGCTTTCTTCGAGAAAGTGCTAGTCAACGCGCCGGACGAGAAGGTCCGCGCCAACCGCCTGCGGCTTCTCAACAGAATCCGCCAAGCGACTCTCGCCGTTGCGGATTTCTCGAAAGTCGCGGGTTAGGCGGAGGCGATCATGGGCAGCATCTTCCGGATAATCTTCGCGCTGATCTTCCTGGTGGCGCTGATGTATTTCGCGGTCATCGGCCTCAGCGCCTTGTTCGAGTGGTTCAATCCCAGCGGCGGTTCCGGCCGTGTCGCGCGGATCACGACCGGGCTCGTCGTCGGCCTCGGCTTCACGATCGCGGTCATCGCTTTCCGCCGCTTCCGCGCCTGAGCTCTCCTCTCAGCACCAACGCAGGCCGGCGCCGGGAACAGACCCGGCGCTTCTACCGTTTGCGATCCCGTGCATAATCGCCGCCGCGCGAATCATGCGACGAAGGAGAAGCTCATGCAGATCGGCAATATGGAAATCGGGCCGCTGGCCGCGCTCGTCGCGGGAATCCTCATCCTGGTCGCGCCGCGGCTCCTCAACTACATCGTCGCGATCTGGCTGATCATCTTCGGCGTGACCGGTCTCGGCCTCTTCCGCTGATCATCGCCGGGGTGGCCGGGCTCCTCCGCTAGGCCGCGGCAGTCCGGCGCGCTCGGCGCGGCGGACGCGGCCGCGCGGCATCGGTACGGCGCGGCTGGTCTTCCGCTTGCCGGCGGCCGGGCTCTCGCCGACGAACCAGTCGTGGATCTCGGCGCCGGTCATGAAGACGACGCCCGGCTGCGCCGCGAGATATCGGTAGAGCTTGTCCAGATAGACGAAGCGGTGCGGCTGTCCCGACAGATAGGCGTGGATCGGGATCGGCATAATCTTCGCCCGCTTGGCGCTTTCCTTGTAGAGCTGTGTGAACTGGTCGACGCCGCGCTCATAGAAATGCTTCCCCTCATGGTTCTGGAGCGACATCATCGTGATGTCGTTCATGTCGAAGGTGTAGGGCACGGTGACGAGGTCGCCGCCGGTCGTCTTCACGAAGGACGGCTCGTCGTCATGGACATAGTCGCCGGTATATTTGATGCCGAGCTCGGCTAGGAAATCCGGCGTCTCGAAGGTCTGGCTCATGCCCGGCGCCAGCCAGCCGATCGGCCGCGTCCCGGTCGCTGCCTCGATTACGTCGAGGGCGCGCTTGATCGAGGCCGGCTGGTCGGCCACCGTCTGCATCGGTCGCTGCTCGTAGCCATGCGGGATGAATTCCCAGCCATCGGCCTTGGCGGTCGCGACGATCTGCGGATAGCGCTCGCAGAGCGTGCCGTTGATCGCCGCCGTCGGCCGCACGCCGAGCTCCCGGAAAAGCTCGAAGAAGCGCCAGACGCCGACCCGCATCCCGTATTCGTGCCAGGACCAGTTCGGCACGTCGGGCAGTTGCGGCAGGCCCATCGGCGGCGTCAGCACAGTCCGCGGCATAGGCCGCGAGATGTCCCAGACCTCGAGATTGGCGATCGTCCACACCGCCAGCCGCGCATTGCCCGGCAGCTTCAGGGGAGGGCGCTCGGTGATCGGCGAATAGACCAGTCTCTCGTGCGGCCGCATGGGCTCGGTCATGATGTCTCTCAACTCCCTGATTGATCCGGTTCGACGAGCCGCCCCCGCTTGCGATGTCGCGGGCCGCCCATCGATATTTCCTCCAACTGCGATTGTGCAGTTAGAGGCGACAAGATCAACCGTATCGCTGAATTGTTGGTGGAATGCCTAAGCCGCCGCCGGCCTCGGCACGGGCCGCTCGACGATCGGCAGGTGGACCACCGCCGCGAAAAGCCCGAGCAGCACCGAGAGCCACCAGACGCCGTCATAGCTGCCGGTCGCGTCGAAGAGCATGCCGCCGAGCCAGATGCCGAAGAACGAGCCGACCTGGTGCGAGAAGAAGATGAAGCCGAACAGCGTCGCCATGTAGCGCGTGCCGAACATGACGGTCACCAGCGCTTGGGTGGGCGGCACGGTCGACAGCCAGAAAAAGCCCATCACCGCCGAGAAGACGAGCACCGACGGCACGCTCGGCGGCAGCAGGATGAAGATCGTGATCGCCAGCGCCCGCAGGAAATAGAGCCCCGACAGGATCCAGCGCTTCGGCATCCGGCCGGAAAGCACGCCGCTCGAGATCGATCCCATGATGTTGAAGAAGCCAATCAGCGCCAGCGCATAGCCGCCATAAAGCGCCGGGATGCCGATATCCGAGAGATAGGGCGGCAGATGCACGGTGATGAAGGCGATCTGGAAGCCGCAGACGAAGAAGCCGGCGACGAGGAGCTGGTAGGAGCGGTGGCAGAAGGCCTCGCTGAGCGCCTCGCGGATCGACTGGTCCTTGCGGCCGGCGATGGCGGGCGCGGCCTGCGGCTTGCCCTTCAGCGCATAGGCCAGCAGCGGCACGATCAGCACGATGACGCCCATGATCATCAGCGCTTCCTGCCAGCCGAAGGACGAGATGAATCCCTGGCCGAGGGGCGCGAAGATGAACTGGCCGAGGGAGCCCGCCGCGGTGCCGAGGCCGAAGCCGATCGTCCGCATCGATTCCGGCAGGAGGCGGGCGAAGGCGGCGAGCACCAGCACGAAGGCCGAGCCCGCGACGCCGAGGCCGAGAAGCGCGCCGGCCGTGAATTGCAGCGTCACCGGATCGGTGGTGTTGGCCATCGCGAAGAGGCCAAGCGAATAGACGACCGCGCCGACGGCAAGCACGCGCGCCGTGCCGTATTTGTCGGCGAGCATGCCGGCGAAAGGCTGCGCGATGCCCCAGACGAGGTTCTGGATGGCGATGGCAAGCGCGAAGATCTCGCGGCCCCAGCCATGCTCGCTCGACATCGGCGTCAGGAAGAAGCCCATGGTCGAGCGCGGGCCGAAATTGATCGCCGCGATCGCGCAGCCGGCGACGATGACGATCGGGATCGAGACGAGGGCGTGGCGCCCTGCCGCTTGCACGTTCATTGTCGGGATCCTGGGACGAGACGCCGCTTCGAGGTCTAGAGGACTCGATATGGAATGAGTCTAGACCTGTCCAAGGGAGAGCAGAAATGAATGTTCGTGATCCGCGTCATCGACGGCGCTCATGACGCGCTCGAACGCCGCGCTTTGAATTTTGCTCCGACCGTGCTTATATATGACGAAAGGATAACCGCAGAGGCGGGTGCCGGCTTCGGCCGGATGTTTTAATACCTTAAATATGCTCAAGTTGAGTATATATAAGGGGGAGGAGGACGAACGATGACCATGCTCGAAGCCACCCCTGACATTGCCCGCAAGGTTCTGAAGCCTTCGGTCAACCCCCGTTTTGCGCCGCTTCCGATGCCGTCGCTCGACTATACCGACGCCGTCGCGGCCGAGACCGCGCATCTCTATGAGCGGGTCAAGACCGTCATCCCGGCGATCGAGTGGCCGGTCATGGCGCCTTACATCAAGGCGATCAACGACCTCAAGAAGGTCCGCAACGCCGTCATCCTGGCGCATAATTACCAGACGCCGGAGATCTACCATTGCGTCGCCGATATCGTCGGCGACTCCCTGCAGCTCGCCAAGGAAGCGACCAAGACCGACGCCGACGTGATCGTGCAGTGCGGCGTGCATTTCATGGCCGAGACCTCGAAGCTGCTCAATCCGGACAAGGTCGTGCTGATCCCGGACATGCGCGCCGGCTGCTCGCTCGCCGCCTCGATCACCGGCGCCGACATCCGCCTGCTCCGCGAGCGCTATCCCGGCGTGCCGGTCGTCACCTATGTCAACACGTCGGCCGACGTGAAGGCCGAGAGCGACATGTGCTGCACGTCGTCCAACGCCGTCGAGGTCGTCGAAAGCCTCGGCGCGGACACGGTCATGTTCCTGCCGGACCAGTATCTGGCGAGTTGGGTCGCGTCGCAGACCAAGGTGAAGATCATCTCCTGGGCCGGCGCCTGCGAAGTGCATGAGCGCTTCACCGGCGCGGAGCTTCGCGCCTATCGCGAGGCCGATCCGACGATCCAGATCATCGCCCATCCGGAATGCCCGCCCGACGTCATCGCCGAGGCCGATTTCACCGGCTCGACCGCGAAGATGGCCGATTGGGTCAAGACGCGCCGGCCGACCAAGGTGCTGATGGTCACCGAATGCTCGATGGCGTCGAACGTCGCCGCCGAGGTTCCCGACGTCGAGTTCATCCGGCCCTGCAATCTGTGCCCGCACATGAAGCGGATCACGCTGCCGCGCATCCTCGACAGCCTCCTCTACATGAAGGACGAGATCCTGGTCGACCCGATGGTGGCCGCGAAGGCCCGCCGTGCCGTCGAGCGCATGGTCAACCTGAAAAGCTAGGGCAGGCACGGCGTCCCTGATTGTCGTCATTCCGGCGAAAGCCGGAATCCAGCGACGCCGCGCGGCATCTCGTTCGACAACGAATGGACCCCGACTTCGTCGGGGTGACGGGGAGAGTGGGCACGAGTCATGGTAGCTGATCATTCGCCGAATGCCGGCATCGTCATTGTCGGCGGCGGGCTTGCCGGCCTCTTCTGCGCGCTCCGCCTTTCGCCGCGCCCGGTGACGGTGCTGACCGCGGCGCCGATCGGCGAGGGCGCGTCCACCGCATGGGCGCAGGGCGGCATCGCCGCCGCGATGGCGCCGGGGGATTCGATCGAGAGCCATCTTGCCGACACGATCGCGGCTGGTGCCGGCACGGTCGACGAGGCCATTGCCCGCATCATGATTTCGGATGCCAGCGCCCGCGTCCACGACCTCCTCGACTATGGCGTGCCCTTCGACCGCGATCTCGAAGGCCATCTCCTGATGTCGCGCGAGGCCGCCCATTCGGCGCGCCGCATCGTCCATGTGAAGGGCGACATGGCTGGCGCCGCGATCATGGCGGCGCTCGTCGCCGCGGTCCGCAAGACGCCGTCGATCGCCGTCCGCGCAGGCTATCTCGCGGAGAGCCTGTCGCTGACCGGTGGCAAGGTCGATGGCCTCTATATCCGTCCGCGTGCCGGCGGGGCGCCGGAATACATCCCGGCCTCTGTCGTCGTGCTTGCCTCCGGCGGCGTCGGCCACCTTTACGAGGTGACGACCAATCCGCCTGAATCAGAAGGCGGCGGCATCGGCATGGCGGCGCGCGCCGGTGCGGTCGCGGCCGATCCCGAATTCGTCCAGTTTCATCCGACGGCGCTTGCCGTCGGCCGCGATCCGGCGCCGCTCCTGACCGAGGCGCTTCGCGGCGAGGGCGCGACGCTGATCAACGGCGCCGGCGAGCGCTTCATGCTCAAGGTCCACGAACTCGCCGAACTCGCCCCCCGCGATATCGTGGCCCGCGCCGTCCATGCCGAGATTGCCGCCGGCCGCGGCGCCTATCTCGATTGCCGGACGGCGATCGGCGAGAAATTCGCGGAAGAATTCCCGACGGTGTACCGGCATTGCCGCGACGCCGGCATCGATCCGGCGCATGAGCCGATCCCGGTGGCGCCGGCCGAGCATTATTTCATGGGCGGCCTCCTCACCGATGCGCAGGGCCGCACCTCGCTGGATGGCCTCTGGGCCTGCGGCGAGACCGCCTCGACCGGCGCCCATGGTGCCAACCGCCTTGCCTCCAACTCGCTTCTGGAGGCCGTCGTCTTCGCCGCCCGCGTCGCCGATGACGTCAAGTCGCTTGCGCCGAAGGAGCAGGGTGCGGCTCGGGTCGGCACGTCGCCGGCCGCTTCGAGCGAGCCCTCCGCCGAGGATATCGCGCTGCTCCGCCACACCATGGCGCGCCATGTCGGCGTCGTCCGCGACCGCGCCGGGCTGGAAGAGGCGCTGTCGGTGATCGCCAGGCTCGAGAAGAATTGCCGCTCGATCCGCTTCCTCAACATGCTGACGACGGCGAAGCTCATCACGGCGGCCGCACTCGCCCGCACCGAAAGCCGCGGCGGCCACTACCGCTCGGACTTCCCGGACAGCGATCCCGCCTGGAAACACCGCACCTTCATCACGCTCGCCGATGCCGAACGGATCACGGCGGGCTCCGCCCAACGGGTAGCGTCTCCGGTTTCCTGATGTTTCGTTCAACCTCTCCTCTTTCTCCGTCCATTCCCGCGCCAAGCGGGAATCCAGGGCCGCGGGCTTCGGCCTTGCTTGGGGCCCCTGGGTCCTCGCTTTCGCCGGGACGAGCGGAGAGGGGACTTGCCTTAAGGAGGGGTGAGTAACGATGGCGAGCCAACCCAACCTCCCGACCCTGCCGCGCATCCTCGTCACCGAGGCGGTCCGCACGGCGCTGAAAGAGGATCTCGGCCGCGCTGGCGATATCACCTCGATGGCGACGATCCCGGAGGCGGCGACCGCGACGGCTGTCATCGCGACCCGGAAGCCCGGCACGCTCGCCGGCCTCGCCTTCGCCGAAGCCGCCTTTGCCGAAATGGATCCGGCGATCAGATTCTCGGCGCTGAAACGCGACGGCGACAGCCTCAAGCCCGGAACGGTGGTCGCGCGCATCTCAGGGCCGGCGAGGGCGGTCCTTTCCGCCGAACGCGTCGCGCTCAATTATCTCTGCCATCTCTCCGGCGTCGCGACAGAGACCGCGAAGCTTGTCGCGCTCGTCTCCCACACCACGGCGCGCATTTGCTGCACGCGGAAGACAACGCCGGGGCTGCGCGCCTTCGAGAAATATGCGGTGCGCTGCGGCGGCGGCTCCAACCATCGCTTCGGCCTCGATGATGCGATCCTGATCAAGGACAACCACATCGCGGTTGCCGGTGGCGTCGCCGAAGCGATCCGCCGGGCCCGCGCCTTTGCCGGCCATCTCGTGAAGATCGAGGTCGAGGTCGATACGCTCCGCCAGCTTGCCGAGGCGCTGACGGAATCGCCCGACGCCGTGCTTCTCGACAACATGAAGCCGGAGATGCTGAAAAAGGCGATAGCGCTCGTCGCCGGCCGCGCCATCACGGAGGCCTCAGGCGGCATCAACCCGGAAACGATTGCCGGCGTCGCCGAAAGCGGCGTCGACTACATCTCATCCGGCTGGATAACGCATTCCGCGCCGACGCTCGATCTCGGGCTCGATATCGAGATCAGCGCCCGTCAGGTCGGAAAAAATAAGGTCGGGAAGAAGAAGAAATAAACCATCGCCATTCCGACGACGACGCCGACGAGGCCGATCGTCAGCACATAACGGACATTGTGGCCCTTGACCGCGCCACGGGCTTCCGTGGGCAGCATGTCCGGCGACGCACCGTCATCGTCGTGGCTGCTCTGGCTCGGATATTCCGGTGACTTGATTTGGGCCATTCTGCCGTCCTTCTCGATACCTCAGGGAAACCCCCGAGGCGTCGCGAAGTTCCATCGGCAGGCCGATCAGCTCCAGCCGCCCTTCAGCGTCTTGTAGAAGACGTGGCGGCCGATCTTGTCCATCTTGGTCATTTTCTTCGCCCAGCGCGGCCGCACATAGGTCGCGTGATAATGGGTCGAGGCACCGACTTCGGCGATGAAGAGCGTGCGCTCGTCATCGAGAATGCGCTTGGTGAGGTCCTGCGCCTCCTTCCAGGCGACGGCATTGGTGATGCGGTCGCGCACGCCGTCGCAGGCGAAGGAGAACTGGCAGCGGTTGCGCATGTTCTTGTTCTGGTAGACGACGTTGCAGATCGTATCGGGATAGGTCGGATTCTTGACCCGGTTGAGCACCACCTGGGCGACCGCGATGCGGCCATCCTCGGGTTCGCCGCGCGCCTCGAAATAGATCGCCTCGGCGAGGCACTTCATCTCTTTCTTGCTGTGGACGATCTCGGGCAGCGGGGTGTTCACCCAAGCATGCGTCGCCTTGACCTTCGGGTCGAGCACGATCGTGCCGGGCTTGGCGATGACGGCGGCGAAGGGCGATTCGCTGGCCGTATCGGCGTCGTCGGTGGCGCCGGCATAAGCGAGCGCCACTTGCTCGACCTTGGCGTCCTCGGCAGGCGCCTTCTCGCTCTTGACGATGGCCTTTTCAGCCTTCGCGGGCCTGGCCTCGGCGATCGCGTTCTTCGGCGCTTCCGGGAGGATGAAGGCGGTGCGGGGCAGGTTCGCTTCGTAGCTGAACAGCGCCGCCTGATGGATGACGTCGGCCTCGAAGGCGAAAGCAGCGCGCTTCTTTTCGACCAGCATGTCGCTCTTGTTGGCGCGGTTGACGCCGTCGAAGACCACGACGTGGCGCAGTGCCGCCGGGGCTGCCTTTTGGCCGCCATTCAGCCCGACCTGCCAGCGATCGCCGGGAGCGGTTCCCTTGGCGGTCAGGCTATCCTGGTAGGCGATCTGGGTCGTGGAGAGGGCGAGAAAAGCGCCGGCAACCAGCCAGCGATTCAGATACGCCCCTTGTCTACGCCTTGTACGCTTGGTCGCTTTTACTATCACGCGGCACTCCACGCACACCCGGGCTGACGCATTTCGCGGACGGTCCTTTCCGAAGAAGGCACGTCTCGATGCGCGTCACTCCACCAAGTGATGCGGGATTAACCTTGAAAGACGGTTAATGCCGATATCGGTGCACCCGATGCCATCAAGCAATCAAATCGGGCGAGAATGGGAAATGCCGGTGCCGTCGCGAAGTTAGTTGGAATTGAGGGTGGCGTAGTCTCCGGGTGCTTTAACCCGAACGAGTCCAGCGTTGACGCGCCGGACAGGAGACCACGCCATGACGAGCACTACCACGAAGCCCGAAGCCGTTCAGCCTGATACCGAGACGGGGGTTTATCTCTTC
>CAMCWB010000066.1 GCA_945882315.1 Bauldia litoralis
AAAGCGGCAAGCTGATCCCGATCGACCTCAAGGTCGGCGACCGCATCCTGTTCGGCAAGTGGTCCGGTACCGAAGTGAAGATCGATGGCGAGGAGCTCCTGATCATGAAGGAATCCGACGTCATGGGCATCATCGAAGGCAAGGCGTCCGGCCGCAAGGCCGCCTAAGCCAAGCCGCCGCCCGAAACATCCGTTCAAAGTTTTAAAGGAAGAAATCACATGGCCGCGAAAGACGTACGTTTTTCGACCGATGCGCGCGACAAGATGCTGCGCGGCGTCGACATCCTCGCCAACGCCGTCAAGGTGACGCTCGGCCCGAAGGGCCGCAACGTCGTTCTCGACAAGTCGTTCGGCGCTCCCCGCATCACCAAGGACGGCGTCACCGTCGCCAAGGAGATCGAGCTCGAGGACAAGTTCGAGAACATGGGCGCCCAGATGGTCCGCGAGGTCGCCTCGAAGACCAACGACATCGCCGGCGACGGCACCACGACCGCCACGGTTCTCGCACAGGCGATCGTCCGTGAAGGCGCCAAGGCGGTTGCCGCCGGCATGAACCCGATGGACCTGAAGCGTGGCATCGACCTCGCCGTCGCCGAGGCCGTCTCCGACCTCAAGCGCCGCTCCAAGAAGATCAAGACCTCCGAGGAAGTCGCCCAGGTCGGCACGATTTCGGCCAACGGCGCTCGCGAGATCGGCCAGATGATCGCCGATGCGATGCAGAAGGTCGGCAATGAGGGCGTGATCACGGTCGAGGAAGCCAAGACCGCCGAGACCGAACTCGAAGTCGTCGAAGGCATGCAGTTCGACCGCGGCTACCTCTCGCCCTACTTCATCACCAACGCCGAGAAGATGATCACCGAGCTCGAGGACCCCTACATCCTCCTCCACGAGAAGAAGCTGTCGAACCTCCAGGCGATGCTCCCGGTCCTGGAAGCCGTCGTCCAGTCGGCGAAGCCGCTCCTGATCATCGCCGAGGACGTCGAGGGCGAGGCTCTGGCCACGCTCGTCGTCAACAAGCTCCGCGGCGGCCTCAAGGTTGCGGCCGTGAAGGCGCCGGGCTTCGGCGATCGCCGCAAGGCGATGCTCGAGGACATCGCCGTCCTCACCGGCGGCCAGGTCATCTCGGAAGATCTCGGCATCAAGCTCGAGAGCGTCACGCTCGCCATGCTCGGCCGCGCCAAGAAGGTCTCGGTCTCGAAAGAGAACACCACCGTCGTCGACGGCTCCGGCAAGAAGAAGGAGATCGAGGCGCGCATCACCCAGATCAAGCAGCAGGTCGAAGAGACCACCTCCGATTACGATCGCGAGAAGCTGCAGGAGCGTCTGGCCAAGCTCGCCGGCGGCGTTGCGGTGATCCGCGTCGGCGGCGTGACGGAAATCGAGGTCAAGGAGAAGAAGGACCGCGTCGACGACGCCCTCAATGCCACCCGTGCGGCGGTTGAAGAAGGCATCGTTCCCGGCGGCGGCACTGCCCTCCTCCGCGCCAAGAAGGCGGTCGCGAAGATCACCTCCGACAATGCCGACGTCCAGGCCGGCATCAACATCGTGCTCCGTGCGCTCGAGACGCCGATCCGCCAGATCGTCGAGAACGCCGGCGTCGAAGGCTCGATCGTCGTCGCCAAGATCCTCGAGTCCAAGTCCGAGACCTTCGGCTTCGACGCTCAGGAAGAAGAGTACAAGGATCTCGTCGTGGCCGGCATCATCGACCCGACCAAGGTCGTGCGTACGGCCCTCCAGGATGCGGCTTCGGTCGCCGGTCTCCTCGTCACCACCGAGGCGATGGTTGCCGAGCATCCGAAGAAGGAATCCCCGCAGATGCCCGGCGGCGGTGGCGGCATGGGCGGCATGGGCGGGATGGACTTCTAGTCCATCGCCCATCTTTCTTGATGCCGAAGTCGGGCAAGCCCGACTTTGGTGGCGGCATGGACGTCTAAGGTCCGCTCCGACCAACGAGAAATGGAAAGGCCGCCTCCGGGCGGCCTTTTCTTTTGCGACAGCGGCTGGCGTGGCAGGCTCCGTCAAAGAGCTGCCATGTTCCGGGCCAACGCTGGCCTTTCAGCGAGAACGAGGGGGCGCTCAGCGCTAGATCGATCTAGCTGGAGGCTAGTCATGGAACACAAAACCGTTGAGCAGCTCAAACGGGTTGCTGAAGTGCGTGATGATTTCCAAGCGCAAGCCCTGACGCCGGTTCAGAAACTTTTGAGATGGGCCGAGCTTCTCGAGGCGAGGCCCGATCGCAGCCTGACGACGCTGCATGGCACCGAATATGAAGTCGGTGCCGTCCGCGACGCCATGCGAAGCGACGATTCACCGATCTCGGTGGCCTTCGCAGACCCGGTCCTCAGGGCAGCCGGCATGACGGACGACACCTATGGCGAGGCCAAACGCTTCTTCGGGATCTCGGACCATGATCTCCATGAGGCGCTTTGCTACTGCCACTACGGCCCGAGCATCCAGGCGGGCACCGCGGCGCGTTCGGTGCGCGGCATCGCCATACGGGCGGAAAGCCCCGGCCTGATCGGGCGGATGCGCAGCGCTTTCGCGCTCTGACCGGATTCGATCTTCATCCTAGCGCGGCGTGACGACCCGCGCCATTTTTTAGCCGGCCGGAATAGACCACCGAGGTTGACAGCCCAGCCGGCGAGCGATCTGCTCGGCACTGCGGCAAAGATCGCGTCAGAAGCCAACGCAGATTGGCACGCACCGAACCGAGAAGAAGCAAGTGAGACTGGAACGCCAAATTCCTGGCGCGATCGCCGCTGCGATCGCCGTCACTGTCCTGTCGCTGGGTACCGCTTCTGCACAGGACGATTTTCCGACCAAGCCGATCACGCTGATCATTCCGGCCGCAGCCGGCGGATCGCATGACCTGACCGCACGGGCCGTCACCAGCGTCGCCGAGAAATATCTCGGCCAGCCGATCGTCGTCGAGTTGAAGCCCGGCGGCGGCGGTGCGATCGGCACCGAGCAGGTTTTCCAGGCGGCCCCCGACGGCTACACGCTGCTGATGGGCGGTCCCAACTGGAACACGACGCTGCCGGCGGTCGAAGGCCGCTCGCATGGGCCAGACGATCTCGCCGCGGTCTGCCGGATCAATTTCAGTCCGGTGATGGTCGCGGCAAGGCTCGATGCTCCCTACAAGACCTTCAAGGAGATGATCGACTGGGCGAAGGCCAATCCCGGCCAGCTCGTCTTCGGCCATACCGGGCCGTGGAGCCAGTCGGACCTCACCTGGAAGCAGATATCGAAGATCGCCGGCCTCGAGACCAAGAATGTGCCGCATGAGGGCGGCGGGCCCTCGACCACGGCGCTGATCGGCGGCCATATCGACGTCGCCATCAATCCGACGACGACCTTCGTCTCGGCCCTTGAAGCAAAGCAGATCCGTCCGCTTGCCGTGCTGGCGGCGGAACGCGACCCGCATTTCCCCGATGTGCCGACGGCGCGCGAGGAAGGCATCGACGTGACCTACGACCTCTGGCGGGGCATCGTCGCACCGAAGGACACGCCGGCGCCGGTCATCGCGAAGCTCTCGGAAGCCTGCAAGCAGATGGTCGAGGATCCCGACTCCGTCGCCATGATCGAGAAGCTTGGCGACCGTCCCAACTATCTGAGCGCCGCCGACTTCACGCCGATCTGGCAGAAGGAGTTCGCGCTGCACAAGGAACTCGGCGCTTCGCTCAAGTGAGCAAGCGGAGATGAACGGGCGGCTTCCGTCCGCGACCGCGATAGCATCCGCGCTGCTGGTCCTGATCGGCGGCGCGGCGCTTTACGGTGCGGTGCGGATGGTCATCGGAACGCCGGACGTGCCGGACGCGGGCTTCTTCCCGCTTCTCGCCGCCCTCATCCTGGTGGTGCTCGCTGCCGTGCTGTTCATCGACCAGATGCGGCGGCCGACAGCGGCTAGCGCAGAAGCCGGCGAGGAAACGGCGCCTTCGCTCCGGGCGGCGCTGCCGGTGATCGCCGGCTTTGCCGCCTATGTGCCGGCGCTGGAATGGCTCGGATTCCTCGTCGCGACAGCGCTCCTCGTCGCGCTGCTTCTGGCCGTGTTCGGGATACGCCGCCCCCTCCCCTATGCGGCGGCGGTGCCGCTGATTGCCGGCGGCAGCTATCTCCTCTTCCACCTCCTGCTCGGCCTGCCCCTGCCGGTCGGCCCGGCAGGCTTCTGAGGAGAAAGCCCGATGGAAAATCTTCTGCTCGGATTTGAAGTCGCGCTTGCCCCGCACAACCTCCTCTTCGCCGGCATCGGCGCCGTGCTCGGCACGGCGATCGGCGTGCTGCCCGGCCTCGGGCCGCCGGCCACCATCGCCATGCTCCTGCCGCTCAGCTACGGGATGGAGCCGGTTTCGGCCGTGATCCTCCTGGCCGGCATCTTCTATGGCGCGATGTATGGCGGATCGATCACCTCGATCCTCCTCAACATTCCCGGCGAAGCGGGCAGCGTCGTCACCTGCCTCGACGGCTACAAGATGGCGCGGCAGGGCCGTGCCGGCGCGGCGCTCGGCATGTCGGCGATCGCTTCCTTCATTGCCGGCACGCTCAGCATCGTCGGCCTGTCGCTGCTCAGCCCGCTGCTGGCGCAATTCGCGCTTCGCTTCGGGCCACCGGAATATTTCGCGCTGGTGCTGCTCGGCCTCTACATGGCCGTCTATCTCTCCCAGGGCTCGGTGACGAAAGGGCTGATGATGGGGGCGCTCGGACTCCTGATCGGCTGCGTCGGGCTCGATCCGGTCAATGGCGTGCCGCGCTACACCTTCGGCCTGCCGCGCCTGATGGACGGCTTCGATTTCGTCGTCGTGGCGATGGGCTTGTTCGGCATCTCCGAAGTACTCAGCAATCTCGACACGCCGGAACAGCGGGCGATCCTCAGCGCCAAGATCACCGGCCTGCTGCCCAACCGCGAGGACTGGCGCAGGAGCTATGGCGCGATGGCGCGCGGCTCGCTGATCGGCTTCCTGGTCGGCGTGCTGCCCGGCGGCGGCGCGACGATCAGCTCCTTCGTCGCCTATGGCGTCGAAAAACGGGTCTCGCGCAACCCGGAGAAGTTCGGCACGGGAGCGATCGAGGGCGTCGCATCGCCGGAGGCGGCCAACAACGCCGCTTCGACCTCATCCTTCATTCCGCTGTTGACGCTGGGCATTCCCGGCAATGCTTCGATCGCCATGATCCTCGTCGCGCTGATGATCCACGGCATCCGGCCCGGACCGCAGATGATCTCCGAGCATCCCGACATCTTCTGGGGCGTGGTCGCCTCGATGTATGTCGGCAACCTCATGCTGCTCGCCCTCAACCTGCCGCTCGTCGGCATCTGGGTGAAGCTCCTCAAGGTGCCCTATCACTATCTCGCGCCGTTGATCGTCGTGATCTGCGTCATCGGCGCCTACAGCGTGCATTACGCCGTCTTCGATGTCGGGCTTATGATGTTCTTCGGCATCGTCGGCTATTTCATGCGCAAGGCCGACCTGCCCGCGGCGCCGCTGATCCTCGCCATGATCCTCGGCCCGATGCTCGAACGCTCGCTGCAGCAGTCGCTGATCACGTCGGGCGGCGATCCGCTGATCTTCGTCCGGCATCCGATCTCGGCTGTGCTCCTGGCCGCGACCGCGATCCTCATCGTCCTGCCGGGCTTCACCCTGCTGCGACGCTGGCGCAACGCCGCCACGGCGCCGACGGAGACTTGAAGACGCGTTCTTTCCGCTTCTGCGGGAACGAGCGGGGCCGAGTGGCGGCCGGTACGACCTACACCGGCACCTCACCGGCCGGCGGCGTTGCCGCTGCCGCCGGCTCCACCTCGGCCTCGATCGTATCCAGCGGCTTGTCCTCGAGCGTCGCCTCGAAGGCCTTCAGGCGCTTGTAGATCGAGATCAGCTCGACGATCGTCGTCCAGGAATTGACCAGGAACTGGAAGGACGACTGCACCCGGTCGAACGCGCGGCTGATCTGCTGGAAGACTCCAAGCGTGATCGCCCCGGTCACGACGGTTGGCGCCAACGCCACATAGGCGACGAGCACGCTGGCCTGCAGGTAGCCATAGCGCGCCACGTTGAAATAGAGGTAGTTGAAATAGAGACGGAAGTAATTGTGCCGGACGTCGGCAAACAGCATGGCCAGCGTCGGGGGCTGGGCGCGCTCGGCAAAATCCTCGCCAATGACCAGCTCCTTTCGATATGCCGCTTCGACGCGCTGATTGCGGAATTCCAGCCCCGGCAATCTGATGCCGGCGAGTGCCAGAAGGCTGGTGCCGAAAATCGCCCAACCGACGGCCACGAAAACGAGCGCCTGTGGCACGGCCCCGAAGATAGGGATCTGTTCCACGAACTTCGAGAAGCCCCAGAGCAAGGGAAGGAAGGCAACCAGGGTCATTACTGAGTCGATAAAGGCGACGCCGAGACCCTGCATGATCGAGGCGAAGCGCATCGTGTCTTCCTGGATACGCTGCGAGGCGCCTTCGATGTGGCGGAGCCGATCCCAATGCGCGACGTAATAATCGTTCATGGCCGTCCGCCAACGGAAGATGTAGTGGCTGACGAGAAAATTATTGAGCACGGCGACGGTGATGTAGACCATCGCGATGCTGAGGAAGGTCAGCATGCTCGAATAATAGGATTCGATGGTGACGCTGCCCGGCGTCGCCAGGGCCCTTTGCAGCATGTCGTAGAAAGAGCCGAACCAGTTATTGATCATGACGTCGAGCTGGACCTGGAACCAGACGACAAAGAGGATGATCAAGGAGACGACGACCGACCACCAGAACCAGCGATGCGGCGCCATCCAGTTCCACGCCGCCGCGAAGGCCGCGCCGGCAACCAACATGTATTGGTAGAGCCAGATATCGATCGCCCAATCGCGAGCGATGTTGGACGTGGCCACAGCGGCTTCGTCGGCGCCTTCGGGAAGAGGTGTCGGATAGTTCGCCCCGATCAGGCCGCCGAGGCTGAACTGCTCGCCCCAGCCCCGCGCCACGCCATACCAGAAGGCGATACAGACCGCCGTCCAAAGGATGCCGGAAAGAAAAAAAGCCTTCGGCCGCGGAAAGAAGGAAGCGAACATAAGCGTCCCCGTATGTCCAGCGGCGCCGGGAAGACGCCGCGATTTAGAACGGGGGCATGTTAGATCGGCGCCTCGCCTTCGGCGAGGGACCGCTTTGTCCTACGCAATGTCGAACGGAAAACCGGTTCCCGATCGAGCCGGAGACATGCTTTTGCTGATTTGCTCTGGATGGGCCGTCAGGCGGTCATTTTCGGCAGGCCGACCGGGAAGGCGTCCTGGATATTCGAGGCGCCGGCCGCCATCGTGGCGCGCAGCCGGCGGGCCATCAGGCGCATGACCTTCACGGCGAAATCGGGCTCCTCGCGGAGCCGGCGGTCGAATTCGGTGCGGTCGATGACGAGGAGTTCCGTCGGGCCGACGGCGACGGCAGAGGCGCTGCGCGGCTCGGAATCGATGAGCGCCATCTCGCCGAACAATTCGCCCGGCCCCATGGTCTCGATGACGCGGCCGCTCTCGCGGATCTCGATGCTGCCGCTGGCGACGACATAGGCGATATCGCCGGCATCACCCTTGATGAAGACGACGCCGCCCTCGGCGAAGCCGACGCGACGGCCGCCAAAACCGAGGCTGATGGTGTCGGCCCTGCTCTTTTCCATGTCGGATCCTCGTCCCGCCGCCGGATCCAGCCTAACAAGCCCGGCTTAACAAACCGCGACGAAGCATGGGACATTTCTCTCAAGGCAAGGCGGCCCAAGCGTTTGGCAAGCTTGTCGCTTCAGGGCCGATGGGTTAGGAAGCGCCCGCGTCCGCCGCGGCGCGGACCCACAATCATACCGGGCAGCCTCGACGGTCCTGGCGCCCAGAAGTTTGAGAGCCGGCGCGATGGCGTCCAAAGACCAGAAGCTCAAGGCGCGGCTCCCCCGCGGCCTCGCCGATCGCACGGCCGCCGACATCCGCGCGACCGAGCGCATGGTCGCGACCATCAAGGCGGTCTACGAGCGCTACGGCTTCGAGCCGGTCGAGACGCCGCTCATCGAATATACCGACGCGCTCGGCAAGTTCCTGCCCGATCAGGACCGGCCGAATGAAGGCGTCTTCTCCTTCCAGGATGATGACGAGCAGTGGCTGTCGCTGCGCTACGACCTGACCGCGCCGCTGGCCCGCACCGTCGCCGAGAATTTCGACCGCATGCCGAAGCCCTACCGCAGCTATCGCGCCGGCTGGGTGTTCCGCAACGAGAAGCCGGGCCCCGGCCGCTTCCGCCAGTTCATGCAGTTCGACGCCGACACGGTCGGTTCCTCTTCGCCGGCGGCCGATGCCGAGATGTGCATGATGATGGCCGACACGCTGGAGGCGCTGGGCGTCCCGCGCGGGCAGTATGTCGTGAAGATCAATTCGCGGAAGGTTCTGGATGGCGTGATGGAGGCGATCGGGCTCGGCGGGGATGAGAATGCCGGCAAGCGCCTCGCGGTCCTGCGCGCGATCGATAAGTTGGATCGGCTGGGCATCGACGGCGTCAGCCAGTTGCTCGGGCCGGGCCGCAAGGATGAGAGCGGGGATTTCACGAAGGGCGCTGGCCTGGATCCTGAGCAGATTGGCGCGGTGGGCATGTTTTTCGGCTTTAAAATGGTGCCGAACACCGACGACGATCTCTTAGAGTTTTGGGACGATTTCCTAGCGGATTGGCAAGGCGTCATCAAAGACAGTCCTGTCGGTATCGATGGGCTAAATGAGCTTAGACAAATAGCCCTTTCTTTTGTGAGTGCAGGGTACGGCTATGACCGCATCCGCATCGACCCCTCAGTGGTGCGCGGTCTCGAATATTACACCGGTCCAATATTCGAGGCTGAGCTTCTCTTCGAGATTCCGAACGATAAGGGCCAACCGGTCGTCTTCGGTTCGGTCGGCGGCGGCGGGCGATATGACGGGCTGGTCGGCCGCTTCCGCGGCGAGGACGTGCCGGCGACCGGCTTTTCGATCGGCGTCTCGCGCCTGCAGGCCGCACTCACCGCCCTCGGCAAGATCGACACTTCGGATTTCTCCGGCCCGGTCGTCGTCACGGTCATGGAGCCGGAGCGGATCGGCGACTACCAGCGCATGGTCTCGGCGCTGCGCAATGCCGGCATCGCCTCGGAGCTTTATCTCGGCAGCGGCCGCTTCGGCGCGCAGATGAAATACGCCGATCGCCGCAAGGCGCCGGTCGCAGTCATCCAGGGCAGCGAGGAGAAAGCCAAGGGCGTCCTCCAGATCAAGGATCTCGACCTCGGCAAGAAGCTCTCGCAGAGCCTCGCCGACAATTCCGCCTGGCGCGAGGAACGTCCCGGCCAGTTCGAAGTGCCGGAAGCCGATCTCGTCGCGGCGGTGAAGCGGCTGCTCGAGGGGCGCAGCTAAAATGAATTCGGAGACATCCATGCCCGCGTCTTCACCCTCCCCTGGAGGGGGAGGGTCGATCGGCGCGCTTTTGCGCGGTGATCGGGGTGGGGTGGCCCGCTTCAGATATTTGCTATCGCCTTCCGGGGTACCGCTGTTTCACCCCACCCCACCGCCATCCGCTTCGCGGACGCCGGCGACCCTCCCCCTCCAGGGGAGGGTGAGGTCCAACGAACGCGCGGGCACCAAATGACCGAGTCATTTGAATCGCTTCGCGCGCTTCTCTCGGGTGCCGGTTACGCTTTCGTCGAGCCGCCGATCGTCCATGACGCGCGCGTCTTCGTCGAGCTTGCCGGTGAAGACCTTCGCCGCCGTCTCTTCCTGACCAACGCGACGGACGGCACCGAGCTGGCGCTCCGGCCGGACTACACCATCCCCGTCTGTCTCGCCCATCTCGCGAGCGGCGAAGCGCGGCGCCGCGCCGACTATGCCTATCTCGGCCCTGTCTTCCGCCAGCGGAACGGCGAGAGCGGCGAATTCCTGCAGGCCGGCGTCGAATGCCTCGGCCGCACCGATCGTGCCGCCGCCGATGCCGACGTGCTGGCGCTGGCGCTGGCCGCCGTCGAGCTTCTCGGCGTCAAGCGGCCGAATGTCCGGATCGGCGATTCAGCGCTCTTCGCAGCCGTGCTCGACGCGCTCGACCTCGACGGCCCGTGGCGCCGGCGCCTCGGCCGCACCTTCGGAGATCCCGCCCGGCTCCGCTGGCTGATCGCGCGCGCCTCGAACGGCACCGAGCCCGCCGCCGCGATGGACCGCAAGGCGGCCCGGCGGAAAGCGCAGGATCTCCTATCGGCAAGCGGGCTTGCCACTATCGGCAGCCGTACGGCCGAAGAAATCGCCGACCGCGTCATCGAGAAATCGGCGCTGGCCGCCGGCATCGGCGCGCGAGCCCGCGTGGCGCTCGAAAAATTCCTTGCCGTCGAGGGCCCGCCGGTCCGCGCGCTGAAAGCGATGCGCGAGTTGGCCCGCAAACAGGATCTCGACATCGGCGCGGCGCTCGACCGTTTCGAGAAGCGGATCGGGTCCTTCGACAAGCGCGGCGTCGATACCGGCAAGCTCACCTTCGCCGCCGATTTCGGCCGGCGGCTGGATTATTACACGGGCTTCGTGTTCGAGGTGCATGACCCGAAGCGCCATGACGGCCGCCAGATCGTCGGCGGCGGGCGCTATGACCGCCTCATCGCGCTGATCGGGCATGGCCAGGCAATCCCGGCCGTCGGCTTCGCCATCTGGCTCGATCGCCTCGGGGGCAAGCCATGACCGCGCCCTTCATCCTCGCCATCCCCTCCAAGGGCCGGCTGATGGAAGACTCGCGCGCCGCCTTCGCCAAGGCCGGGCTCGAGATCGTGCAGGCCGGCAATGCGCGCAGCTATCGCGGCTCGATCGCCGGCATCGCCGACGTCGAGATCGCCTTCCTGTCGGCGCCCGAGATCGCCCGCGAGATCGGCGCCGGCGCGGTGCATGCCGGCGTCACCGGCCGCGACCAGGTCGAGGAAAGTGTCGCCGACTGGAAGGAGAAGGCGGATTTCACGCAGCCGCTCGGCTTCGGCCGCTGCGACGTGGTGGTCGCGGTGCCGGAGGCCTGGATCGACGTTTCGGCCATGGAAGACCTCGACGACGTCGCGGCGGATTTCCGGCCGCGCCACGGCCGCCGCCTGACCGTCGCGACCAAATACATCAATCTGACGCGGCGCTTCTTCGCCGGCCACGGCATTGCCGATTACCGCATCGTCGAAAGTCTCGGTGCCACCGAGGGCGCCCCGGCGAGCGGCGCGGCGGACCTGATCGTCGACATCACCACCACCGGCGCAACGCTGCGCGATAACGGCTTGAAAATCCTCGACGACGGCGTGATCCTCCGCTCGGAAGCGCATTTCGTCACGAGCCTTGCGTCCGGGTGGACGCCGGCTCAGGTCGGGGCGCTGCGTTCGGTCATCGGTGCGTTCGGTACGAAGGCCGCGGCGACCAGGCCGCTCTTCGGCAGGCTGGCGCGCAAAAAAACAGGCTGAGGTCTTCGGGATGGCGCATCCGAAATTCCTGATCGCCCCCGCCGCCCTCCATGTCGACGCGCCCGACCAAGAGACGGCGCGGGCGGTCCTCGACGCGTTCCTGCAAGCGGCTTCGGTCGAGGCGGGCCGTATCCGCTGGGAGCCCTATACCAAGCTCGGCCCGCATTCGCGCCTGTCATTCTACGCGCTCATCCCGGATGCCGACGAGGACGCGGCGATCATCGGCGAGATCGACCGCATCTGCACCTGCCTCGTCGGTGCCAACGGCCTCACCAGGGGCCATACGATCGACTTCGTTACCGATGGCGGCGACCGCCATTACGAGCGCATCTTCAGCCGCCACGTCGACCACGAAGGCAGCTTCTTCTTCCCGCAGACCCACTGGTTCCACATCGAGCTCGACCTCTACACCCCGATCCAGAAACGCCTGCGCAAATTCTGGCGGGAGGACCGGGCGGCGGCGAAGGGGGAGAGCTGACGCCGGGCGCTCGGAAAAGACACGGGTACCCTCTCCCACAGGGAGAGGGCTTCAAGCCTTAAGAGCGAAGCGAATTAGGCGAGAAGGGTGAGGGGTTCAAGTCTGTCCGTATCGCTGGTCACTCGCGGCGCGCAGCGCGAATAACGACCGTCACAACCCCTCACCCACCTTCCTAAGGCTCGCTTCGCTCGCCAAGGAAGATGGCCCTCTCCCCACGGAGACCTTTGCATAACCTAACAGAGCGAGGCGGATGTTCTTGGGTTGATTCCGATCCGTTCTCTCTTCGAATCCGGTCTGTCCCGCGCCTTGCGAGGTTGTGCAAAGGTCTCCCACGGGAGAGGGAGACCCTCAACCCGGCCGCTTGAACGCCTTCCGCTCGGCTTCCGCCTCCGGCCTGCAGTAGCAGCCGTGGATGTGGTCGTTGACGAGGCCCATGGCCTGCATGAAGGCGTAGACGGTCGTCGGGCCGACGAAGCTCCAGCCGCGCTTCTTGAGGTCTTTCGACAGGGCGATCGATTCCGGCGTCGTCGGCATGGCGCGGAGCGTTGCCCAGTCGAGCGTCTTCGGGCGCGATTTCGGGTCGGGCTCGAAGCGCCAGAAATAGGCGGCGAGCGAGCCGGCTTCTTTCACCAGATCACGGGCCCGCGCCGCGTTGTTGATCGTCGAGACGATCTTGCCGCGATGGCGGATGATGCCGGCGTCGGCGACGAGGCGCTCGACATCCGTCTCGGTGAAGCGCGCCACCTTGTCGAAGTCGAAGCCGGCAAAGCCCTTCCGGAAATTCTCGCGCTTGCGCAGGATGGTCAGCCAGGAGAGTCCCGACTGGAAGCCTTCCAGGCAGATCTTCTCGAAAAGGCGCCGGTCGTCGGCGACCGGCCGGCCCCATTCGCGATCGTGATAGGCGGCATATTCGGCAATGCCGCCATGCCAGGAGCAGCGGGTCCTGCCGTCCTCACCCTTGATCAGCCCTTCAGCCATGACATCCGCTCCTTAAGCTTTGGCTAACCATACCAAAGGGTGAAACCAAGCTTTCACCATTGGCGATTATCGTCGCCTTCGTCGCGGTCATCCGCAATCCTCACGATGTTGCATCGAGTCCGCCCATGATCCGACCCGCCCTGCCTGCCGTCCTTGCCCTTGCTTTTGCCGCCGCGCAATCCGGTTTCGCGGAAGCTGCCGCCGACATTCCGCGGCCGCCCTCGGTGATCAGCCCCGATCTCGGCGGCTCTTTCGCCAAGCCCGCCCAGAAGAAGGCCTCCGCCAGGGCGCCGCAGAAGGTCGGCTTCGGCCTTTTCAAGAAGAAGCCGAAGACGCAGCGGACGCGCGGCGTCGCCCCGCAATTCCTGCCGCAGCTCGTCCGCTACAACGGCCAGGAACTGCCAGGCACCATCGTCATCGATACGGAGGCGCGGCTCCTCTATCTGGTCCTCGCCGGCGGCAAGGCCCAGCGCTACGGCGTCGGCGTCGGCCGGCCCGGCTTCGAATGGGCCGGCATGCACACGGTAACGCGCAAGGCCGAGTGGCCGGACTGGACGCCGCCGGCGGAAATGATCTCGCGCGAGGCCGACCGCGGCCACATCCTGCCGGCCTCGATGAAGGGCGGACCGGAGAACCCGCTCGGCGCCCGGGCGCTCTATCTCGGCGATGCGCTTTATCGTATTCATGGCTCGAACGAGCCTTGGACGATCGGCCATGCCGTGTCGTCCGGATGCATCCGGATGCGCAACGAGGATGTCACCGATCTCTACAGCCGGGTCGATATCGGCACCCGGGTTCTCGTCCGCTGATCGATTTAGGGGGCGCGGCCGATAAGGTCGCGTACAGACGCGGCCCGGACGGCAAGCCCGTCCGAGCCGCATCCATTTCGAGCGCGCCGGCGTTCCAGGCTCACGGGCTCGTGAGAAAAAGCCGGTTGCCCGGCTGTCGCTACATCCTTAACATCCGGTCGGGAGGCGACCCCTTTGGGCCGCCGCAATTCGTTACCAGCAAGCCAACGGATGCGCGGGGTAGCCGACGTGAAATCGTTCAAGCTGTTCCTGGTCGTTGCCGTCGCCGCCATGCTTTCGGCGCAGGCCGTGCCGTCCTCGGCGCAGGAGATTTTCGAGAATCTCCGCAAGAGCTTCAGCAATATTGCTAAACCGCCGGCTGAGAAGAAGCCGGCCGCGACCGCGGCCACCAAGCCCAAGCTCTTCGACAACCTCAAGCGCGCCTTCGCCGATGTCGGCGCCTACCAGATTTCGCCGGGCGGCCCGCTGCCGGCGAAATTCAAGCGCACCACCGTCGCCTACCAGACCAAGGAAGCGCCGGGGACGATCGTCATCGATCCGCGCGAGCATTATCTCTATTTCGTCCTCGATAACGGCAAGGCCCTCCGCTACGGCGTCGGCGTCGGCCGCGAGGGTTTTGGCTGGCGCGGCACGGTGCGGGTCGGCCGCAAGGCCGAATGGCCGGGCTGGACGCCACCGCCGGAAATGGTCGAGCGCGAGCGCCGCAAGGGCATCATCCTGCCGGCCTATATGGATGGCGGCGTCAAGAATCCGCTCGGTGCGCGGGCCCTTTATCTGTACAACGGCAGCGGCGACACGGCCTATCGCATCCACGGCTCGAACGAGCCCTGGACGATCGGCCATGACGTGTCGTCCGGTTGCTTCCGCATGGTCAACAAGGACGTGATCGACCTTTACAAGCGGGCCCAGGTGGGCGCCAAGGTCATCGTCCGCTAGTTCCTTACGAATTCCTCGTTCATCCGCGGCGTCGTTCCGGCGCCGCCTTTCCGCGCCCTGCAATGACCGAAAACACGACACCATCCGTCCCCTTCGAACCCGCCGCCATCCGCCAGATCATCCTCGGCGTGATGCTCGCCATGCTGCTCGGGGCCATGGACCAGACCATCGTCGCGCCGGCGCTGCCGACGATCGGCCGCGAGTTCGGCGATCTCGAACGCCTGCCCTGGGTGGTCACCGCCTATCTCCTTTCGGCCACGGCGGTGACGCCGCTCTACGGCAAGCTCAGCGACATCCATGGGCGCCGCGCCATGCTCCTCGTCTCGGTCGCGGTCTTCCTGATCGGCTCGGTGCTCTGCGCCCTCGCCACCAGCCTGCCGACGCTGATCTTCGCCCGCTTCGTCCAGGGGCTCGGCGGCGGCGGCCTCATCGCCCTGCCCCAGACGATCGTCGGCGACCTCGTCTCGCCGCGCGATCGGCCGCGCTACCAGTCCTATCTCGCCGCCGTCTTCATGACCTCGAGCATCGTCGGGCCCGTGGTCGGCGGCCTCTTCGCCGAGCACCTCCAATGGTCGCTGATCTTCTGGATCAACCTGCCGCTCGGCGCGCTGGCGCTCGCCATGATGTGGAACCAGCTCCGCCGCCTGCCGCAGAACCACCGGCCACACAGCCTCGACGTCATCGGCGCGGTGCTGATGATCACCGCCACGACGGCCCTCCTGCTTGCCCTCTCCTGGGGCGGCCAGGCCTATGCCTGGGGCTCCTTCGAGGTTCTCGGGCTGCTGGCCGGCTCGGCAATCGCGTTCATTTTCTTCGTGATGCGGCTGATGACGGCCAAGGAGCCTTTCGTCCCGCTCACCGTCCTCCTCAACCCGGTGGTCGCAGCCGGCGTCACGGCGAGCTTCTTCGCGGTCGGCGCGATGGTCGGCCTGTCGATCTATGTGCCGATCTATTTCGAAGCGGTGCGCGGCCTCTCGGCATCGAATTCGGGCCTCTTCCTGATGGCGCTGATGACCGGAACCGTCGTCGGCGCGGTCATTTCCGGCCGGGTCATGGGGTACACTCCGCACTACAAGCGGACGCCGATGGTCGGCGTCGCCGTCGCGGTGCTGGCGACGGCGGCCATGGCCTTGTGGGGCAACAGCCTGTCGCTCTTCTGGTTCGAGGTATTGCTGGCCTTTGTCGGCATCGGCCTCGGCACGCAATTCCCGGTGATGACGGTCGGCGTCCAGAACGCCGTGCTGACGCATGAGCTCGGCACGGCGACGGCCAATCTCAACTTCTTCCGGTCGCTGGGCAGTGCGGTGCTGGTCGCGGCCTATGGCGCCATCTTCCTCGGTGCGCTCGGCGCCAGCGGCACCGAGATCGGCGACCTCGATGTGCTCGCCGCAGAGGCGGCCCGCAACGGCCGGGATCTCGGCGCGGTATTCGAGATCGTCTTCGCCGCCGCCTCGGTCTCGCTGGCGATCGCCTATGTCGGGCTGATTTTCATGAAGGAATTGCCGCTCAGAGGGCGCACTTAGGGCGGCTTGGCCTCGGCTTGATCGGGAGCATAATCCTCTGCGGCGCCCTTGGCGGATTACGCTGCGCTAATCCGCCCTACGGCTGCATCCCCGCATTGACTCCGGCGGACGAACCGGGAAAGTTGGCCGGGCCTTTTGGGGAAAGCGGGGGGGGCTGCGCACCTGCCCCGCCACGTTTCGGATCACTGTCCCGTCACACCCCCATCTCACCGAATTCTGCCGGTTTCGGCCGGCATCAAACCTTAGCCGACGAGGAGCGAGACGCCATGACGCAACGAATCGAAGCGAGCGGGCTGCAGGTCGCCAGCGAACTCCATTCGTTCATCGAGGAAGCCCTGCCGGGGACCGGCATCACGCCGGACCATTTCTGGGCATCCTTCGCCAAGATTGTCGCCGATCTGGCACCGAAGAACGCCGCGCTGCTCGCCTTCCGCGACGATCTGCAGGTCAAGATCGACGCCTGGCACAAGGCGCGCAAAGGCCAGCCGCTCGATCTCGAGGCCTATAAGCGCTTCCTGCAGGAGATCGGCTATCTCGTGCCCGAGGGCGCCGCCTTCAGCGTCACCACCGCGAACGTCGATCCCGAGATTTCGCAGATCGCCGGCCCGCAGCTCGTCGTGCCGGTCATGAACGCGCGCTATTCGCTCAATGCGGCCAACGCGCGCTGGGGCAGCCTTTACGACGCGCTCTACGGCACCGACGCCATTTCCGAGGCGGACGGCGCCGAGCGCGGCAAGGGCTACAACCCCGTGCGCGGCCAGAAGGTCATCGATTTCGCCCGGGGCCTCCTCGACGAGGCGGCGCCGCTCGACGGCGCATCGTGGCGCGACGCCGCCGGCTTCTCGGTGGCTGACGGCAAGCTCAAGGTAGCCCTCGCGGGTGGCCGCGCGACCGGCCTCAGCGAGCCGGCGAAATTCGCCGGCTATCTCGGCGAGGCGGCGGCACCGAAGCAGTTTCTGCTGCGCAATCACGGCGTCCATATCGAGGTGCTGATCGACGCGACGTCGGCAATCGGCAAGACCGATCCGGCGCATGTCTCCGACGTGTGGCTCGAGTCGGCGCTGACCACGATCATGGACCTCGAGGACTCGATCGCCGCCGTCGACGCGGAAGACAAGGTCGCTGCCTATCGCAACTGGCTCGGCCTGATGAAGGGCGACCTCCAGGAAGAGGTCGCCAAGGGCGGCAAGACCTTTACCCGCAAGCTCAATCCCGACCTCGACTACACCGCCCCGGACGGCTCGACCTTCCTGGTCCGCTGCCGCTCGCTGATGCTGGTGCGCAATGTCGGCCACCTGATGACCAACCCGGCGGTCCTCACCGGCGACGGCAAGGAGGTTCCCGAAGGCCTGCTCGACGCGATGGTGACGGCGGCGATCGCGATCCACGACGTCGGGCCGAAGGGGCGGCGCAAGAATTCGCCGGCCGGCTCGATCTATGTGGTCAAGCCGAAGATGCACGGTCCCGCCGAGGTCGCTTTCGCGGCAGAGACTTTCTCACGGGTCGAAGATGCGCTGGGCATGGCCCGCAACACGATCAAGATGGGCATCATGGACGAGGAGCGGCGGACGACGCTGAACCTCAAGGAAGCGATCCGCGCCGCGCAGGAGCGCGTCTTCTTCATCAACACCGGCTTCCTCGACAGGACCGGCGACGAGATCCATACCTCGATGGAAGTCGGCCCGATGATCCGCAAGGGCGACATGAAGGCGTCGACCTGGATCCAGGCCTATGAGAACGCCAACGTCGACATCGGCCTCCTCTGCGGCCTGCCCGGACATGCGCAGATCGGCAAGGGCATGTGGGCGATGCCCGACAAGATGGCCTACATGATGGAGCAGAAGATCGGACATCCCCGGTCCGGCGCGAACACGGCCTGGGTGCCATCGCCCACCGCCGGAACGCTGCACGCGCTGCACTATCACAAGGTCGACGTGAAGGCCCGGCAGCAGGAGCTTAAGTCCCGCAAGCTCGCCTCGATCGACGACATCCTGACGATCCCGATCGTCGAGCGCCCCAACTGGACGCCCGAGCAGATCCAGCAGGAGCTCGACAACAACGCTCAGGGACTGCTCGGCTACGTCGTCCGCTGGATCGACCAGGGCATCGGTTGCTCCAAGGTGCCCGACATGAACAATATCGGCCTGATGGAGGACCGCGCGACGCTGCGCATTTCCAGCCAGCACATCGCCAACTGGCTTTATCACGGCGTCGTCACCAAGGCGCAGGTCGAGGAGACGCTGAAGCGCATGGCGGCCGTGGTCGACAAGCAGAATGCGGGCGATTCGCTCTATCTGCCGATGGCGCCGAAATTCGACCAGAGCATCGCCTTCCAGGCGGCCTCCGACCTCGTCTTCAAGGGCCGGCAGCAGCCAAGCGGCTACACCGAGCCGATCCTGCATGCCCGGCGCCAGGAAGCCAAGGCGAAGTACGGCCAGTAAGCATCGCCACGAGCCGGGGCCTCGACTACCCTCTCCCATGGGGAGAGGGCCGCCGCGCTTGGCGACGCAGGAGCCTTAGCGCGGCGGGGTGAGGGGTTCGGATGCTGATTATCTTGCTCCTCGCTGTCAAAGTTTCGAGCGATACAGATCGGCCTAAACCCCTCACCCTTCTAGCCTAACTCGCTTCGCTCCTAAGGCTCGAAGCCCTCTCCCCACGGGAGACCTTTGCACAACGCGGCGCGCGGCGAGGATTTGCGTGTTGAGTAGCCTGCGGTGGTTTTCGGGTGGGAAGGGTTGCGGGGGGAACCGGCTCAGGCGGTGAGGACGGCGGCCCTGCGAAGATTGTAGGCGATGACGAGAAGTCTGAGCTGGGTGAAGTTGGCGGCAAGCGAGAAGTAGCGGACCCTAGTGTAGCCGTAACATCGCTTGAAGGCACCGAAGACGCGTTCGACGGCGGCACGGATCGGAGCAATCAGAAGATTGCGGCGCTTCTGCCAATGCGGCAGGTCCGGCTGGTTCTTGTGCGAGCGGTGCATGATGCGGTCCTTGATGCCGCCCGCCTTCAGTCTCTTCCGCCGTCCTTT
>CAMCWB010000067.1 GCA_945882315.1 Bauldia litoralis
GCGTGTCCCGGCGAACGCGGCATCTCAGCCCAGGTCACGACCAGGTCGCCTTGAACACCCGTCTCGCGTCGCATCGCCATCGCAGAAACCTCGCGCGAATCTCTATGTTCACATCGAGTCAGTCAGCGGCGACTTCGTCAACAGGCTGCTAAGAGAACCTCGTCTTCTGTGTCATCACCAAAATCCTGCCACATATAGCCGCCGTAGATTTCGATGTAGGCGGCCCAAGGGCTCGCCGCTTCAGAATACGCCGGCTCGGGTTCTGGATAGGAGATGTCTGCGGCCGTCGCCGACGTGCAAATCAGAGCCGAGACGGCGGCGGAAATCAGCAATCTTTTCATTTCATACTCCTTAACGAATCGATTTTTTGAAGCTAGCGGGGCTTTTGTTCTGATGGCTAGACGGTTGCTAATTGCCCTGATCCATTTGTCGGACAGTGTTGCTTTACAAGCACAGAATCTTTCGAAGATTCACTCGTAAGATTTTAGTGCAATTTGTGCGTCGGTGGCGCCTGGCGCGGCGAGAATCCACGGCAGGTCGACTTCGATGCGAGCGGAGCTGTCCGTCACGTGGACCCGCCCGGTGATCGAAGCGCTCACCGCTCGCCGTCCCGCGGCCATAAAAACCGGGGCCGTACCAGCTCGCCCGGCCCTGCTGCCCGATAGCGGGCATGGCAGGAGGCACGCGAGCGCCGCGAGGAAGCCGGTTTTGAGCATCTTGCCTTCGGAGGGACGTTAAATTACTGCCCCATTGGGATAGTTTTCAGTTGACGCCGTGTGACCCAATGGGTTACACACGGACATGCAAACGGTCGTCGAGACCCAATCCTTCCTCCGCAGAGCCGAAAAGTTTCTGTCCAAGGCCGAGCGCGAAGAACTGGTCCTGTTTCTCGCCTTCAACCCGGAATCCGGGGATGTAATCGAGGGAACAGGCGGCGTCCGGAAAGTTCGCTTTGCCGCAAAAGGCAAGGGCAAGAGCGGTGGCGTTCGCGTGATCTACTACTACATGGACGGAGACGCGCCGCTCTATGCGCTCTTGGTCTACGGAAAGAACGAGCAGGCCAATCTGACTGCTGACCAGAAGAAAGCCGTCAAAGTCGTTGCGGAGGCGTTGAAGGCCGAGAGGAGAAAGAAATGAAGAACCCGGCACGAAAGACCACTAGGCGGACCAGCATCGGCGACGATCTGATCCAGTCCATGCACGAGGCGCTGGCCCACGCCCGCGGCGAGAACAAAGCTGCCCGCATCACCCATGTCGAGACGCCAGTAGAGATCAAGGCGATACGTATGAAGGTCCGCCTCACGCAGGATGCTTTTGCAACAGCCCTCGGCGTAAGCGTCTCCGGTCTAAGAAAATGGGAACAGGGACACCGCCAGCCAAGCGGCGCAGCCCTGACCCTGCTTAGAATCATGGACCGGGAACCCGAAGCTGTTGTCCGGGCTATAGCGGTCGAGGCTTGACGGCATCGGCGCCGATATCGGCGCTCACTCGCCCCAGGCAGAACGGTAGCCTCGGAAATATCGACGAGGGAGTTCAGACAGCGTCCTGAGCAGAGAGCGTCTGCGGCGACACACGGCCAACAAAAAAGCCGCCTCGCGGCGGCCTCTTATTCAGGGATTTGGTGGAGCCAGGCGGAATCGAACCGCCGACCTCTTGAATGCCATTCAAGCGCTCTCCCAACTGAGCTATGGCCCCTCCGGGGATCGGAACTCGGCAAAAGCCGGGCCCCGGTCCCAACGGCGCGCGGAACTTAGGCCGCGCACCCCGTCAAATCAAGCCGCCTAAATGGGGCTTTTATCGTTCTTCCTCGTCGACATCGCCGATGATGTCGGCGACGTCGTCGTCGCCTTCTTCTTCCTCCTCAGCGAGGAAGGTGTCATCGGCTTCGTCGTCGTCCGCGACCTCGTCGTCGCCATCGTCGACGTCGACCTTGCCGCTGTCGGCGGTTTCCTCGTCGGCCTCTTCCAGGCTGACGAACTCGGCCGGAGCCTCGGCCTCAGCCTCTTCCTCGTTTTCCTGGACCGCGGCGGCCTTGGCCTGGGCCCGGGCACGCGAGGTCATGACCTCGAATTGCGTGCCGCAGCGCGGGCAAATGATCGGGTCGTGGTTCAGATCGTAGTACTTGGCTCCGCAACTGGGGCAGAGCCGTTTTGTACCGAGTTGTACTTTCGCCACGTTCTTGCCTCTCGAAGCTTTAGCGGCGCCTCCCTTAATCAAACGGGTAGGCGGTGTCAAAAGCAAATCTGCGGGGTTTCGCCACAGGGCCGGAACCCGGTGACGCTCAAGCCCGGCTGTGGTATCGGATCGGCAGCGTCGCCGGCGCCACCTTACAGGGTTTTCGGCGGGCGCAAGGTGCGCGGGCGGACGCGCCGGGACGGGGAGTATTATCCATGGCGAGCACCGACGGCCAGAAGCCGCTTCGCGCCCTGCGCTCGGGCCCGCTCAAGGGGACCATCCGCCCCCCCGGCGACAAATCGATCTCGCACCGCTCCCTGATGCTCGGCGCCCTCGCCGTCGGCGAAACCACCATCGACGGCCTTCTCGAAGGCGGCGACATCCTGTCGACGGCGGCCGCGATGCGCTCCTTCGGCGCGACGGTGACGCAGGAGAAGCCGGGCAGCTGGCGCGTCAAGGGCCTCGGCGTCGGCGGGCTCATCGAGCCGGACGGCGTCATCGATTACGGCAATGCCGGCACCGGCGTGCGGCTCGCCATGGGGCTTGCCGGCAGCCATTCCTTCGCCACCACCTTCACCGGCGACGCTTCGCTGGTGAAGCGGCCGATGGGACGCATCCTCGAGCCGCTGCGGCGCATGGGCATCCAGGCGATCGCGCGCTCGGAAGACCGGCTGCCCTTGACCATCAAGGGCCCCGACGTGCCGGTGCCGATCGAATACAAGCTCGCCGTCGCCTCGGCGCAGGTGAAATCCGCGATCCTGCTGGCGGCGCTCAATACGCCCGGCACGACGACGGTGATCGAGCCGGTCGCGACGCGCGACCATACCGAGCGGATGCTCGCCGCCTTCGGCGCCGGCATCTCGACGAAGATCGGCGAGGACGGCGCCAAGACGATCGCGCTCGACGGCCGCATCGACCTCAAGCCGCAGGCGATCGCGGTGCCCGGCGACCCGAGCTCGGCGGCCTTCGCCATCGTCGCGGCGCTGATCGTCGAGGGTTCCGACGTGCTGGTCGAGAATATCCTCCTCAATCCGACGCGAATCGGCCTGATCGACACGCTCACCGAGATGGGCGCCGACCTTTCCGTCGACAACCGGCGGGTGGTCGGCGGCGAGGAAGTCGGCGACATCCGGGTCAGATCGAGCAAGCTGCGCGGTGTCGTGGTGCCGCCGGCACGCGCCCCGTCGATGATCGACGAATATCCGGTGCTGGCCATCGCCGCGGCTTTTGCCGAGGGCGAAACGAAGATGGACGGCGTCGGCGAGCTCCGGGTCAAGGAATCCGACCGCATCGCGACGATGGTCGCCGGGCTCACCGCCAACGGCGTACGCACGACCGAGGGGCCGGAGACGCTGACCGTGCATGGCGGCGACCGCGTCCCCGGCGGCGGCACGGTCGCCACCGCGCTCGACCATCGCATCGCCATGAGCTTCCTCGTCCTCGGCCTTGCGGCAGAGAATCCCGTGACGATCGACGACGCCTCGCCGATCGCGACGAGCTTCCCCGAATTCCGCGAGCAGATGCGGACGCTCGGCGCCGCGTTCGAAGAAGCCGGTATAGGCTGAGCGGCACGGCTCATGATCATCGCCATCGACGGGCCGGCAGCGGCCGGCAAGGGAACCATCGCCGAGAGGCTCGCGGCGCACTACCGCCTACCCTATCTCGATACCGGGCTGCTCTACCGGGCGATCGGCAAGGTGATGGCCGAGCAGGGCCTCGACCCCGACGACGCCGTGGGGGCGGGCAGGGTGGCGGCGGCGCTCGACCTGACGCATCTTGCCGATCCGCAGCTGCGCGGCCGCGAGGCCGGCGAGCTCGCCTCGCGGGTCGCGGTGCATAAGCCGGTCCGCGACGCCCTCCTCAAGTTCCAGCGCGATTTCGCCGCCCAGCCGGAAGGCGCCGTCCTCGACGGCCGCGATATCGGCACGACGATCTGCCCGCAGGCCGACGTGAAGATCTTCGTGACCGCGAGCCCCGAAGTGCGGGCCCGGCGGCGGACCGACGAACTGAACGCCAAGGGCCGCGCCGTCGACTATGAGCGCATCCTCGTCGAGATCCGCGAACGCGACGCCCGCGATTCGGGTCGAACGGCGGCGCCGCTCAGGAAGGCGGCGGACGCGCACTTGCTCGATACGAGCGACAAGGCTATAGAAACCGCGTTCCGCGCGGCCGTGGACATTGTTGAGAGGGCCAGGGCCGAACGCGCGTGACAGGACGACCGCACGGGACGAATCCTGTCTGCCGCGTTTTTCCAAGCCCCATATAACGGCCGCCAGAACCGCCCGAAACGGGCGGAAATTCAAGACTTGCCGAAGCTTTGACCCGGTTGCGCCGCACCGCCAGAGAGCGGGCGCCCGATGAGGGTGGGCCAGACTTCAGGCACCGATCAACACTTTCCGTCGGATAGCGCCCCCGATGACAGACCCGGAGTTCATATGGCTGTCGCCACCCCCTCGCGCGAAGATTTCGCGGCACTTCTCGAAGAATCCTTCCAGTCCGATGCCCTCCAGGAGGGCGCTGTCGTCAAGGGCATCATCGTTGCCATTGAGAAGGATCTCGCCGTCATCGACGTCGGCGCCAAGACGGAGGGCCGCGTCGCCCTCAAGGAATTCGCCGTTCCCGGCCGCGACGTCGACCTGAAGGTCGGCGACGAGGTCGAGGTCTATCTCGAGCGCATCGAAAACGCGCTCGGCGAGGCCGTCCTGTCGCGCGAGAAGGCTCGCCGCGAAGAGAGCTGGGTCCGCCTCGAGGAATCCTTCAACAAGAACGAGAAGGTCACCGGCGTGATCTTCAACCAGGTCAAGGGCGGCTTCACCGTCGATCTCGACGGCGCCGTGGCCTTCCTGCCGCGCAGCCAGGTCGACATCCGCCCGGTGCGCGACGTCACGCCCCTGATGCACAACCCGCAGCCCTTCCAGATCCTCAAGATGGACAAGCGCCGCGGCAACATCGTCGTGTCGCGCCGCACGGTGCTGGAAGAGACCCGCGCCGAGCAGCGTTCGGAGCTGGTGCAGAGCCTCGAGGAAGGCCAGATCATCGACGGCGTCGTCAAGAACATCACCGACTACGGTGCGTTCGTCGACCTCGGCGGCATCGACGGCCTCCTGCATGTCACCGACATCGCCTGGCGCCGCATCAACCACCCGACCGAGGTCCTCTCGATCGGCCAGACCGTCAAGGTGCAGATCATCCGCGTCAACCACGAGACGCACCGCATCTCGCTCGGCATGAAGCAGCTCGAGGCCGACCCGTGGGAAGGCATCGAGGCGAAGTATCCGGTCGGCGTGAAGTTCAAGGGCCGCGTCACCAACATCACCGACTACGGCGCCTTCGTCGAGCTGGAGCCGGGCATCGAAGGCCTGATCCACGTTTCGGAAATGTCGTGGACCAAGAAGAACGTCCATCCGGGCAAGATCGTCTCCACCACTCAGGAGGTCGAGGTGATGATCCTGGAAGTCGATCCGGTGAAGCGCCGCATCTCGCTTGGTCTCAAGCAGACGCTGGCCAATCCGTGGAGCACCTTCGCGGAGAAGTATCCGGTCGGTTCGACCGTCGAAGGCGAGGTCAAGAACAAGACCGAATTCGGCCTGTTCATCGGCCTCGACGGCGATGTCGACGGCATGGTCCACCTCTCCGACCTCGACTGGAACCGTCCCGGCGAGCAGGCGATCGAGGACTATAACCGCGGCGACATGGTCAAGGCGCAGGTGCTCGACGTCGACGTCGAGAAGGAGCGCATCTCGCTCGGCGTCAAGCAGATCGGCGGCGATCCCTTCGTCGAGGCTTCGGCCGGCGAAATCCGCAAGGGCGCGGTCGTCACCTGCGAGGTCATCGACGTCAAGGAGAACGGCATCGAGGTCCAGATCGCCGATACCGACCTTACCGCCTTCATCCGTCGAGCCGATCTTTCGCGCGACCGGTCCGAGCAGCGGCCGGAGCGTTTCGCCAAGGGCGAGAAGGTCGATGCGCGGGTGACCAACTTCGACAAGAAGGCGCACAAGATCGCGGTGTCGATCAAGGCGCTGGAAATCGCCGAGGAGAAGGAAGCGGTCGCCCAGTACGGCTCGACCGACTCCGGCGCCTCGCTCGGCGACATCCTGGGCGCCGCCCTCAAGGCACGCCAGGACGGCGACACCAAAGACGAAGACTAGTCTTCGTCCCGCCTGCCGCTATCATCGAGGCCCGCGCCCCTGGCGCGGGCCTTTTCTTTTGCCGAAACCACGGCGGGCAGGTGCAGGATGCAGCGCAAGATCATCATCGACACCGATCCCGGCCAGGACGACGCGGTGGCGATGCTTCTGGCGCTCGCTTCGCCGGACGAATTCGAGATTCTCGGCATCGTCGCCGTCGCCGGCAATATCGGTATCGAGTGGACGGTGAAGAACGCCTGCAAGATCATCGAGCTTTCCGGGCGGACCGATGTCCGCTGCTATGCCGGCTGCGAGCGGCCGATGCGCCGGGTGCTGGTCACGGCCGAGCATGTCCACGGCAAGACCGGGCTCGGCGGCACCGACCTGCCGGAACCGACGAGCCGGCTCGGGCCGCAGCATGGCGTCGACTTCATCATCAACCGGCTGCTTGCCGAGGCGCCGGGCACGATCACGTTGTGCACGCTTGGCCCCCTGACCGACGTCGCCATGGCGCTGGTCAAGGCGCCGGCGATCGGGCCGCGCATCCGCGAGATCGTGATGATGGGCGGCGCCTTCTCCGAAGGCGGCAACATCACGCCTGCGGCCGAGTTCAACATCTATGTCGACCCGGAAGCCGCCGACATCGTGCTCGCCTCGGGCGTGCCGATCACCATGCTGCCGCTCGACGTGACCCATCGGGTGCTGACGACACAGGCACGGCTCGACCGGATCGCCGGCCTCGGCAACCGCACCGGCAGGACGATCGGCGCGATGATCGATTTCTCGCAGCGCTTCGACCTCGAGAAATATGGCTGGCAGGGCGCGCCGCTGCATGACCCGTGCGTCATCGCCTACCTGCTCCGACCCGATTTGTTCGCCGGCCGGGAGATCAATGTCTCGGTCGAGACGGCGAGCCCCCTGACACGTGGCATGACGGTCGCCGACTGGTGGCGGGTCACCGACCGGCCGCCTAATGTGAACTTCATCCGCGAGGCCGATGCCGGCGGCTTTTACGATCTGCTCACCGAAAGGCTAGCGCGCCTGCCCTAAAGCATGATCAGTTTGCGATCATGCTTTAGGGTTTTTTACTCTACGCAATGTCGGACGGAAAGCCGGCGACCACCCCGGATCAGGTCCGGGGCATGCTTTTCCTGACATTGCTTAAGTGCTTGATGCAGACGGCATAAGAGGCTAACCCGTCCACCCTTGGGGGATCGGAGACTGCCTATGACTTTCGAGGCTGATCAGATCGTCGACCGCCGCCGCCTGCGGCGAAAGCTCTCCTTCTGGCGCGTCGTCGCCTTCCTGGTGCTGATCCTGGCAATCGTCGGTGGCTATGCTCTCTATGCCGGCCGCGACGCGATCCCGGAATTCGCCTCGCCGCAGATCGCCCGCGTCACGCTTTCCGGTTTCATCACGGACGACCGCGAGCGCGACGAGATGATGAAGCGCCTCGCCGAGAATGACTCCGTGAAGGCGGTGATCGTCGCGATCGATTCGAGCGGCGGCGCCACCACCGGCGGCGAAGCGCTCTATGAAAGCCTCCGCCGCCTGGCCGACGCGAAGCCGACGGTCGCAACCGTCGGTACTGTCGCTGCGTCCGCCGCCTACATGGCGGCGATCGCCACCGACCATATCGTCGCACGGCGGACCTCGATCACCGGCTCGATCGGCGTGCTCTTCCAGTATCCGGAAGTGAGCGAGCTGATGGACAAGCTCGGCGTCAAACTCGAAGAGGTGAAGAGCGCGCCGCTCAAGGCCGAGCCCTCTCCCTTCAAACCGACTTCGCCGGAAGCGCGCGCCGTCATCGCCGGCCTGGTGAACGACACCTACAACTGGTTCGTCGACATCGTCGCCGAACGGCGCGGGCTGGCGCGCGGCACGGCGCTGACGCTGGCCGACGGACGTATCTTCACCGGCCGGCAGGCGCTCGCGCAGAAGCTCGTCGACACGATCGGCGGCGAGGAAGCCGCGCTCGCCTGGCTCGCCAAGGAGCGTGGCGTCGACGACAAACTGCCGATCAAGGACTGGGAACCGAAACGCCCGTCGGAGGGCTTCTTCTCCTACTCGAATGCGGTCGCCCTCTGGTTCGCCAGGGAGCTCGGATTTTCGCCCGATCTCCTGCGCGGCAGCGTCATCGACCGGTTCGTTCCCGAACGCCTGAAGCTTGACGGTCTATTGTCGGTTTGGCAGGGTTCATCGGGCGGGGAGGCTGGTCCCGCGACGGGGACGGCACCATGATCAAATCCGAATTTGTTCAGAAGATTTCGGAACAGAACCCGCATCTCTACCAGCGCGACGTCGAGCATATCGTCAATGCGATCCTCGATGAGATCACCGGTGCACTGTCGCGCGGCGACCGGGTCGAGCTGCGCGGCTTCGGGGCCTTCTCGGTGAAGAACCGTCCGGCGCGCACCGGACGCAATCCGCGCACCGGCACCAAAGTCTCGGTCACGGAGAAGAACGTGCCCTTCTTCAAGACCGGCAAGGAAATGCGCGAGCGGCTCAACAACGGTCACTGACCGAAGGGCGCAATGCGACGCTTCACTGTCCTCTTCGTCCTGCTGCCGATCGCGATCGTCGTCGTGACGCTCTCGGTCGCCAACCGCGCGCCGGTGACCTTCTCGCTCGATCCGATCGGCCAGGCGCCGGCGCTCTCGATCACCGCGCCGCTGTTCTTCTTCCTCTTCGCGGCGCTCGGCGTCGGCATCGTCTTCGGCGGCGTCGCCGCCTGGCTCGGCCAGGCCAAATGGCGGCGCGTGGCGCGCGGCGAACGCGCCAATGCGGCGCGACTGAAGGCCGAGAGCGAAAGCCTCCGCGAGCGCCTCGCCAGCCTGCCCACCCCGCTGCCAGGACCAAGGCAGGACGCGGCTTAGTCGCCCGCTCTGGAGCGGACTGCCATGCATTCTCCGCGCAAGCCACCCCACCCACCACGTTGCGCGTGGTCCCCCCTCCCCGCTTTGCAGGGGAGGACCACCAGCATCGCATTGCCTCTTCGCACCCGCCGAAATCCCAACTCCGGTTGGACTCATCGGCGGTTTCGTGCCACATCCCTCGCCCATGACTCTGATCGTCAAGATTTGCGGGCTTTCGACCGAGGAAACGGTCGACGCGGCGCTCGATGCGGGCGCCGATATGGTTGGATTCGTGCTGTTTCCGCGCAGCCCGCGGCATGTCGACCTGGGGCGCGCGGCAAGCCTCGCGGAGCGTGCCCGGAAGCGGGCGGACGTCGTTCTCCTGACCGTCGACATGGACCTCGCGGCGCTCGCCGAGGCCGTCGAAGCGGTGCGGCCGGGCTGGTTGCAGATGCATGGCGGCGAGACGCCCGAGATGGTGGCGATGGTGCAGGCGGCGCTGCGCGTGAACGCGATCAAGGCGCTGCCGATCGCAACGCTGGCCGACCTCGCCCAGACGCGGCCCTATGAGATGGTCGCGACGCGGCTGATGCTGGACGCCAGGCCGCCGAAGGGCGCCGATCGTCCCGGCGGCAATGGCGAGCCCTTCGACTGGACGCTGCTCAGGGGTTTTGCGCCTGCCGTGCCCTATATCCTGTCGGGCGGGCTTACCGCCGATAATGTCGGCGCGGCGATCCACATTTCGGGCGCCGAAGGCGTCGATGTTTCGTCCGGCGTCGAGACCGCGCCCGGACGCAAGGACCCGGAACTCATCCGGCGCTTCGTCGATGCCGTCCGTGCGGCGGAGACCGCCGAGAAAAAGGCCGAACGAGTCGCGTAGATGACCATGCAGCCGAATTCCTTCCGCACCGGTCCCGACGAGCGCGGCCATTTCGGCCTCTATGGCGGCCGTTTCGTCGCCGAGACGCTGATGCCGCTGATCCTCGAGCTCGAACAGGCCTATGAGGCGGCGAAGGCCGATCCCGAGTTCCATGCCGAGCTCGCCGACCTGCACACGCATTACGCCGGCCGGCCGAGCCCGCTCTATTTCGCCGAGCGGCTGACCGCGCATTTCGGCGGCGCCAGGATCTATCTCAAGCGCGAAGAGCTGAACCACACCGGCAGCCACAAGATCAACAACTGCCTCGGCCAGATCCTGCTCGCCCGGCGCATGGGCAAGACGCGGATCATCGCCGAGACCGGCGCCGGCCAGCATGGCGTCGCCGCGGCGACCGTTTCCGCCCGCTTCGGCTTCCCCTGCGTCGTCTATATGGGCGCCACCGATGTCGAGCGGCAGAAGCCGAACGTCTTCCGCATGCATATGCTGGGCGCCGAGGTGAAGCCGGTGCAGGCCGGCAACGCCACCCTCAAGGACGCCATGAACGAGGCGCTCCGCGACTGGGTGACCAATGTCGAGAACACCTACTACCTGATCGGCACGGCGGCCGGCCCGCATCCCTATCCGGAGATGGTACGCGATTTCCAGACGGTGATCGGCAACGAGGCGAAGGAGCAGATGCTCGCCGCCGAAGGCCGCCTGCCGGATGCGCTCGTCGCCTGCATCGGCGGCGGCTCCAACGCCATCGGCCTCTTCCACCCCTTCCTCGACGACACGGATGTGGCGATCTACGGCGTCGAGGCCGGCGGGCATGGGCTCGAGGTCGAGAACGGCCATGCCGCCTCGATGAGCGGCGGCCGGCCGGGCGTGCTGCACGGCAACCGCACCTATCTCCTGCAGGACTCGGACGGGCAGATCCTCGAAGGCCATTCGATCTCGGCCGGCCTCGATTATCCCGGCGTCGGGCCGGAGCATTCGTGGCTCCGCGATACCGGCCGCGTCTCCTACGTGCCGGCGACCGACAAGGAAGCGCTCGACGCCTTCCAGCTCCTGACCAAGATCGAAGGCATCATCCCGGCGCTGGAATCGGCGCATGCGCTCGCCTATGTCGGCAAGCTCGCGCCGACCATGCGCAAGGACCAGACGATCATCGTCAATCTCTCCGGCCGCGGCGACAAGGACATCTTCGCCGTCGCCAAGCATCTCGGCATGGATATCTGAGGCTCCCATGTCGAATACCCGCATCGACCGCCGTTTTGCCGCGCTGAAGGATGAGGGGCGCCCGGCGCTCGTCACCTTCGTGACCGCCGGCGATCCCGATTACGACACCTCGCTTGCCATCGTGAAGGCGCTGCCCAAGGCCGGCGCCGACGTCATCGAGCTCGGCATGCCCTTCTCCGACCCGATGGCCGACGGGCCGGCCATCCAGGCCTCGGGGCTGCGCGCGCTGAGGGCCGGCCAGACGCTGGCGAGGACGCTGGAGCTGGTGCGGAGCTTCCGCGCCACCGACAACGACACGCCGATCGTGCTGATGGGCTATTACAACCCGATCTATTCCTACGGCAACGAACGCTTCCTCGCCGAGGCGCACGAGGCCGGTGTCGACGGGCTGATCGTCGTCGACCTGCCGCCCGAGGAGGATGTCGAGCTCTGCCTGCCGGCGCTGAAGGCGGGCCTCAACTTTATCCGGCTCGCCACGCCGACCACTGACGACAAGCGCCTACCGGCGGTTCTCGCCAATACGTCAGGCTTCGTTTACTACGTTTCGATTCTCGGCATTACCGGAACCGCTGCCCCCGACGCGACGAAAGTCGTCGAGGCGGTGACACGGATCAAGCGGCACACCATATTGCCGGTAGCGGTCGGCTTCGGCGTCCGCTCGGCCGAGCAGGCACGGGCGCTCGGGCGCGTCGCCGACGGCGTCGTGGTCGGCTCGGCGCTGGTCAGCGCGGTCAAGGATTCGCTCGACGTCGACAACCGGGCGACCGCCAGGACTGTGCAGGCCGTGACGGCGCTGGTCGCGGAGCTTGCCGGCGGCGTCCGCGCCGCCCGTGCTGAAGCAGCGGAATAACAGGATCGGATTCTCGAAGTGAGCTGGATCAGCAACGTCGTTCGTCCGAAGATTCGCAACCTTCTCGCCAAGCGGGAAGTGCCGCAGAATCTCTGGATCAAATGCCCCGAAACCGGCGAGATGGTCTTCCATCGCGACCTCGAAGCCAACAGCTTCGTCATTCCGGGTTCCGGTTACCACATGCGAATGAATGCGCGGCAGCGGCTTGCGCATTTCTTCGACCGCAGCGAATGGGAGACGATCCCCCTCCCCGACGTGCCGCTCGATCCGCTCAAATTCCGCGACGAGCGCCGCTACACCGACCGTCTCCGCGACGCCCGCGCCAAGACCAGCATGGCCGACGCGGTCCTGGTCGGCGCCGGCACCGTCAAGAACGTGCCGGTGGTCGTTGCCGTGCAGGATTTCGACTTCATGGGCGGCTCGCTCGGCATGGCGGCCGGCGAGGCGATCGTCACCGGCATGCTGGCGGCGCGCGACCGCAAGCGGCCTTTCATCATGTTCGCGGCCTCGGGCGGGGCGCGCATGCAGGAAGGCATCCTGTCGCTGATGCAGATGCCGCGCACCACCGCCGCCATCCAGGCGCTCCGCGAAGCAAAGCTTCCCTACATCGTCGTCCTCACCAATCCGACCACCGGCGGCGTGACGGCGTCCTATGCGATGCTGGGCGACGTGCATATCGCCGAACCCGGCGCGCTCATCGGCTTCGCCGGACCGCGGGTCATCGAGCAAACCATCCGCGAGAAGCTGCCGGAAGGTTTCCAGCGCTCCGAATATCTCCGCGACCACGGCATGGTTGACCTCGTCGTCAGCCGCCATGAACTCCGCGACGTGATCAGCCGCCTCTGCCGGCTGTTCGGCGCCACCGCGCTTCCCGAGAACCTGCCGGCGCCGCTGGAGCCGGCCGCCGCCTGACGGCGGCGCGAGCCCGCCATGGACCGTTCGACGGCCATACTGGAACGGCTCCTCAAGCTCCACCCGCGCGAGATCGATCTGTCGCTCGAGCGGATCGACCTGCTGATGGCGGCGATGGGCCATCCCGACCGGCATCTGCCGCCGGTGATCCATGTCGCCGGCACCAACGGCAAGGGCTCGACCACCGCGTTCCTGCGCGCCATGCTCGAAGCCGCCGGCAAGCGCGTCCATGTCTATACGTCGCCGCATCTCGTCCGCTTCCATGAGCGCATCCGGCTGGCCGGAAGCTTCGTCGACGAGGACGAGCTAGCCGATGCGCTCGTCCGGGCCGAGAAGATCAATGACGGGCAGCCGATCACGCAGTTCGAGATCACCACCGCCGCGGCCTTCGACCTCTTCGCGCGCCACCCGGCCGACATGCTTCTCCTCGAAGTCGGCCTCGGCGGACGGCTCGACGCGACCAATGTCGTCAAGGAACCGCTCGCGACAATCATCACGCCGGTCTCGATCGACCATGAGAAATTCCTCGGCGACACGATTGAGGCGATCGCCTTCGAGAAGGCCGGCATCATCAAGCGCGGGCGGCCGCTGATCGTCGCGCCGCAGAGCGCGGCAGCGCTGGCCGTGATTGAGGAGCAGGCGCGGCTCAAGGGCGCCCCGACCTTCATCGCCAACCAGGACTGGGTCGCCTATCCGGAAAGCGGCCGGCTGGTCTACCAGGACGAGGACGGGCTCCTCGACCTGCCGGCGCCGCGGCTCGTCGGGCGGCATCAATATTCCAATGCCGGCACGGCCATCGCGGCGCTGCGCAGCGCCGGGCTCGGCATTCCGACCAGCGCGATCGAAACCGGCCTCACCACGGTCGAATGGCCGGCGCGGCTGCAGCGGCTGACCAGCGGCGCACTGGTCTCGCTCGCCAGGCCGGGCGCCGAGATCTGGCTCGACGGCGGCCATAATCCCGGCGCCGGCATCGTCATCGCGGAAGCGATGGCCGATCTCGAGGAGCGCGCCACGCGGCCGCTTTTCCTGATCTCCGGCATGCTGACGACCAAGGATCCGGTCGGCTTCTTCCGGCATTTTGCCGGGCTCGCCCGCAAGGCCTTCACCGTGCCGGTGCCGGGTTCGCTGGCCGGGCGCGAGCCGCAGGAACTGGCCGAGGCGGCGACGGCGGCCGGCCTGATCGCCGAGCCGGTCGACAGCGTCGAGGCGGCGATCCGGCGGATCTCCACCGACCCGGTGGCGAGCGGCGCCCACCGCATCCTGATCTGCGGCTCGCTCTATCTCGCCGGAACCGTGCTGTCGGCCAACGGCACGCCGCCGCGCTGAGCAGCCAGAGCGCACAAACGAAAACGGGACCGTTGCCGGTCCCGTTTCACCATGCCGTGAAGGCAGGGTTAGATCGCGCCGCGGATCCATTCGGCGAGGCGGCCCTTGGGGGCGGCGCCGACCTGGATTGCCGTCGGCTCGCCATTCTTGAACATGATGAGCGTCGGGATCGAGCGGACGCCGTAACGCGCCGCTGCACCCGGATTCTCGTCGATGTTCAACTTGGCAATCTTCACCTTGCCGCCCATCTCGGTGGCGATCTCTTCGAGAGCCGGCGAAATCAGGCGGCAGGGGCCGCACCATTCGGCCCAGAAATCGACAACGACCGGCTCGGCGGAACCGAGCACGTCGCTATCGAAGGATGCATCGGTCACTTTTTCGGTCGCCATGTACAAAACCTCGGGGGGAAGACTCAAAAACGTTGGCAGGAAGGTAGGTACCGCCTCCCTCCCCGTCAAGGCGCGGGGGGCTCACCCGGTGCATGGCGGAACGGCGCGAATCACATAGGTTTTCCGGCAAGGATGGCGGAATCCATGGCGGCCATCATCGCGGCGGGAATTTCCATCAACGCCGGGCTTTCCGTCCACAGCAGCGCCGCCCTGACCGCGCGATCGGGATAGAGCGTGCGGAGGATCCGCGCATACGTGGCAAGCTGCGCGACATAGCCCGGCGGAACCGCGGCGATATCGGCCGGCGGATGGCGGTCGGTCTTGTAGTCGACGATGAGGATACTTTCCGGCGAGACCGCCAGACGGTCGATGCGGCCGGAGACCAGTGCCTCGCCGCCGGCAATCGCGACCTTCCCGGCGATATCGACCTCGGCGCGGCTGCCGGGCAGGAAAAGCGGCGCGAAGCCGGGATCGTCGAGAATGGACAGGATGCGGTCGAGGATTGCCGGATCGAACTTGGGCGCGATCGCGGCGAGGAAGCGCTCGCCGACCATGCGGCGCGTCGCCGGCGGATGCTCGGGCAGCGACTGGAGCAGGCGATGGACGACGCGGCCGCGGGCCATTGCGGCACGCCGCGAGGGCTCATCGGGCAGGAGCGTCATCGGCAGGCGTTCCTGCGGATCATCGAGGCGGAGGATGGCGGAAGGTGCGACACGACGGGCCGCATCCGGCGTCGGCGATACCGGCCAGTCGAGCCAGCCGGGCAGCGCGGCAGGCGCCGGCTTGTCGCTTTCGGCGATGGCCAGCGGCAGGGACCACTCTTCCTCGCGCCGCCGCCATTCGAGCGCGACGAGCACATCGCCCTCCTCGACACGATGGCTTTCGGCTTCGAGCGCGCTCCGCACCAGCCCGTGCCAGCCACGCAGCACGTCGGTGAATCTCTTGCGCGTGCCGCAGACATAGAGACGGTCGCGGACCCGCGTCATGCCGACATAGAGGAGGCGGCGATATTCCTCCTCGCTCGCGCGGCGGATCGCGTCGAGGCGCTCCGCCACGACCGGCGGCATGGCACGCCGGCCGCGCATCCAGACCAACGGCGCCGGCGTTGCGGCGTCGGTATCCTCGGCGAGCGCCACGACGCGGGGATCGTGGCTCGCATGGATCGGCGCCGAGCCGGTGTCGACGAGGAAAACGATCTCCGCCTCCAGACCTTTCGCGCCATGCACCGTCATGACGCGGACCTCGTCGCGCAGCATGTCGGTGTCGCGCTTGATGTCGGTCGGCGCCGCGTCGAGCCAGGCGAGGAAGCCCTGCAGCGAGGGTGTGTTGGCGCGCTCATAGGCGAGCGCCTGCGCGAGGAATTCGTCGAGGACTTCCTCCGCCTCGGCGCTGAGACGTCCGAGGAAGGCCTTGCGGCCGCCCTCCGGCCCGAGCAGGCGGGCATAGAAGGAGAAGGGATCGCGCCAGTCGGCCTCGGCGCGCCAGGCATCAAGGCGCGCCCGCGCGGTGCGCGAGGCTTCGTCGGCGGCACCGCCCAACGATTCCCATAGCGACGCCTTGCGGCCATGCGCGAGCCCGAAGAGCGTCTCTTCCGACAGGCCGATCAGCGGGCTCTTCAACACCGCGGCGAGCGAGAGGTCGTCTTCGGGCAGGAGCATGACGCGGCCCAGCGCCATCAGATCCATGACGGCGATGTGGTCGAGAAGGCGCAGCCGATCGGCGCCGGCGATCGGCACGTCGGCCGCCTTGAGAGCGCGGTTGATGGCGTCGGTCTGGGCGCCGCGGCCGCGCGTCAGGATCAGGATGTTGCCGGCGCGGATCGGCTCGCCGGTGGCGGCGATGCGCTCGCGGTCCTTCAGCCAGCCGGCGATCGTCGTGGCGATGCGCTCGGCCAGAACCAGTTCCGGACTTTTCTCGCCGAGGCGATCGAGCGGTGCTGTCCAGTCTTCCGGCTCGACCTGCGGCGGCGGCTCGATCATCGGCCAGATGACGACCGTGCCCGGCTCGCCGTGACGCGCCGCGGTGTGAAACGGCCAGTCGGCGTCGCCGGAGACGCCGGCGCGCGCCGCGTCCGTCGCGAAGACCCGGTCGACGGCGGAGAGGACAGCTTCGGTCGAGCGGAAGGAAAGGTGAAGCTGCACGTCGGCGAAATCATGCTCGGCCGCGCGGGCCCGCCGGCCGAGCTCGTGCTGAACGTCGCGGAACCAGGAAGGCACCGCCCCCTGAAAGGAGAAAATCGACTGCTTCTCGTCGCCGACAGCGAAGAGCGTGCGCACTTTTTCACTCGCCCCCTCGCCGGCAAAGAACTCCTCGGCGAGCGAGCGGATCACCTGCCATTGGCGCGGGTTGGTGTCCTGCGCCTCGTCGACGAGAATATGGTCGAGGCCGCGGTCGAGCTTGTACTGCACCCAGTAGCGCGCCTCGGCCCGCGACAGCAGTGTCGCCGTCTTGACGACGAGGTCTTCGAAATCGAGGGCGCCGCGCGCCGCCTTGACGCCCTCATACTCGCCGATCGCGGCATCGGCGAGCCGCAGCATGGCGACCGTCGTCTCGAAACATTCGGCGAGCGACAGGCGCTCGAACAGCGCTTCCAGCCGCGCGCATTCGACTTCGAGCATCTCGTCGAGACCGGCGATCCGGTCCTTGACCGCCTTGGTGAGCAGCGTCCGCGGGGTGCGGAGATCGCCGTCGGACTTCGTGAAAAGATCGATCCACGCGTCGATCCGGCCGTCGTCGCCGCCGGCCGTGAAATAAGGGGCGAGCCGGTCATAGGCCTTCCGGTCGGTCGACTTGTCGCTTTCGCGCAAGGCGGCGCCGAGCGCGACGATGTCGCCGAGACCGAAGACGGGGCCGCTGACGATCGCGCTGCGGATCGCCGCGATGGTCTCACCGGGCGCGAGGCCCAGCGCGGTGCGGAGACCGCTCTCGGCCTCATTGAAGGTGCCGGCCTTCAGCCAGAAGCGGAGCTGGTCGCGCTTCTCGACGAATTCGGCGAGTGCCGCCTCGTAGAACATGTCGCTGGCGTGGTCGAGCACCAGGCCCAGCGCCCGGCCGAGCGGGCCGTCCTTGTCTTCGACGGCGCGCTCGATGACGCGGCGGCGGGCCTCGTCCTTGATCGCCAGCGCATCGCGATCGTCGAGGATCTCGAAATGGCCGGCGACATTCGCCTCGAAGGGAAACTGATGCAGCAGCCTTTCGCAGAAAGCGTGGATGGTCTGGATCTTGAGACCGCCCGGCGTTTCCAGCGCGCGGGCGAAGAGGCGGCGGGCGACGGCGAGGCGGGTGCGATCCGGCAGGGCGCCGTCGAGCTCGGCGAGCTTCGACTTAAGAGCCTCGTCCGGGAGCGTCGTCCATTCGGCGAGGATGGCGAAGACGCGCTTCGCCATTTCGGCGGCGGCGGCCTTGGTGAAGGTCAGGCAGAGGATGCGGCCGGGATTGGTGCCGGCCAGAAGCAAGCGGACGACGCGCTGCGACAGCACGAAGGTCTTGCCGGAGCCAGCATTGGCCGACACCCAGGCCGAGCCACGGGGGTTAGAGGCGCCGGCGACGGCGGCGCGTGTCGCAGCGTCGATGGCAAAACCCCGCCCGCCGCTCATGGCTCGTCTTCCGGGGCTTCGACCAGCGACCATTCGCGGACGCGGGCGAGATGGTCGTAGGGGCTTTCGTAGCGGGTTTCGAATTGCGGCCGGGCGCGGGAGAGATAGGGCTTCGTCGGATCGGTATAAGCCAGGATCAACGCGGTCAGGCGCGCCAGGGCTTCGTCGCTCAGCCGGTCGGCGGTCCAGTCCCTGTCGACGGCGGAGCGGAAGGGCTCGCCGCGATCGACGCGACCGAGCGCCAGCCAGGCCAGCGTATCGACCGAGCGACCGGCAAAGGCATCGCCGAAGGAGCCCTTGCGCACCATCGCCGCTTCGAGCGCGAGCTGCGGCGCGAAGCCGCTCAACACCTGCCGCGCCGAAGGCGGCGAGCCGGTCTTGAAATCGAGGATATCGACCTTGCCGTCCTTGCGCAGGTCGATGCGATCGGCGCGGCCGCGCAGGCGGAAATCGCCGAGGAGCGCGTCGGTGTGGCGACCGCTGATCTCGGCGTGGCGGCGCTCGATCAGCTCGTCGCGATCGCGCTCGAAGGCGATGAACCAGCGGGCGATCGAACGGAAGCGGTGCGACCAGACAGCGTGGACATCGGCGAACTCGGCGATGCCGGC
>CAMCWB010000068.1 GCA_945882315.1 Bauldia litoralis
GGACAGATCGTCATGCGCAAAATCGACGGTTGGCAGACCCTCGCAACCAAGCCCGTCGATCAGCCGGTTGACCTGGCCGCCTGAACCGATACCTTCACCACGCCGGAGCCACGTCACGCGAATTCCAACACGACCAGCGACGGCACCAAGTTTACCTGAAACCGCCGGGCCTTGCTCGCGCAAATCTCGATTCACGCAAGAAAATCAACGGCTTGCTGTTTATGGACGGAAACTAGCTAGACGGCCGAGTTGCCGGGGGAACTGTAACGTGTGTGGCATATCGGGTTCGTTCAGGTACGGTGCAGAAGCATCGCCAATCGACTTGCATGTTTGTCATCGACTGAGCGATCGGCTTCGGCGCCGCGGCCCAGACGGTTCGGGGTCATGGATTGATGAAGACGGCATAATTTTTATGGCGCATCAACGCTTAGCCGTAATCGACACCGGAGCAGACGGCGCCCAGCCGATGACCGATGGAACAGGTCGTTGGACCATCAATTTTAACGGGGAAATCTATAATTATCGGGCGTTAAGAGCCGAGCTCGAGTCCGTCGGCAGAGTCTTCCGCACCAACAGCGACACGGAAGTGCTCGTTAACGCGATAGCGCAGTGGGGAAAGGCGGGGCTATCAAAGCTGCGCGGCATGTATGCATTTGCACTTTGGGACTCGCTCACGAAGGAGCTCTGGCTCGTTCGCGACCCGCACGGCGTTAAGCCGCTCTACTATGCCGCGAGTAGCGGAACCCTCTGGTTTTCATCCCAGGCAAAAGCTCTGGCGGAATGCGCTCCCATAGAATTAAGTCGGGACCCCGCAGGGCTAGTTGGCTTTTATCTCTGGGGTCACGTTCCGGAGCCTTTCACGTGGTGGACCGGTGCTCAGCTGCTGCCAGCAGGGCACTTTCTGCGCGTGCGTCGGGGCGGTCCCGTCTCGACACCGGTGGCGCATAACAGCGTAGTAGATTGTTACTTAGCTGCGGATCCCTCCCCCTTGCGGCCCGGTGAGCTGCAAAGCTTGCTGCTCGATTCCGTGCGTAGTCATCTGGTATCGGATGTGCCAGTGGGTATTTTCCTCTCCGCAGGAATCGACTCTGCCGTCCTCGCAGCCGTCGCAACTGAACTTGGCGCACCGGTGCAAACGATTACGCTCGCTTTCGAGGAATTTAGAGGAACGGAAAGCGATGAAGCACCTCGTGCTGAGGAGTTGGCAGGTCGGCTTGGTACTTCTCACTCGACGGTATGGTTCACCCGAGATGACTTTGAAGCGCTTCTTGATGATTTTTTCGACTCGATGGACCAACCGTCTATTGATGGTCTCAACACCTTTATGGTCAGCAAAGCGGTCGCGGCCCGGGGACTTAAAGTTGCTCTATCAGGGTTAGGAGGCGACGAATTGTTCGGGGGGTATCCCTCGTTCAAGCAAATTCCGAGGCTATTACGATGGGGTAAGTACGTCCCTCGCTTCGAGAGCATTGCCGCAGGGGTCTACTCCTTTTCACGCGCTTTCCCACATCTTTCACCGAAAGCTGCCGGCCTGTTTAGAGGGCAGCTCGATCCCGCCTATGCATATTTTCTGCGGCGCTCGCTCCATTTGGAAGAGGAACTAGACAGCATACTCGATCGACGAACAATTGTTGATGGACTACAAAAACTCAGCACCATTCATTCACTCAAAACTACGATAAGTAGCCTCAAGGCCGAGGGTGCCAGTTTGCATTCGCAAATCTCTGCATTGGAAACTTGTTGGTACATGCGAAATCAACTCTTACGCGATACCGACTGGTCCAGCATGGCGCATGGCGTCGAGGTTCGAGTGCCCTTCGTTGATACTGCTCTGCTCAACCGGCTTGGCCCTGCGATAGCCTCCTCTAGCCCCCCAACCAAGCGAGACCTTGCTGCGTGCTCCGCGCTAGTGCCTCCGGGGCTGGCAGATCGTCCAAAAACGGGATTTGCAACGCCCGCAAGAAATTGGATTCACACTGGGTCAGAACGTCGTGCTCGCGGGTTGCGAGGATGGGCTGATCTCGTTCACAGACAATTTGGCAATGCAGCACGGCCCAGAAAATTTAGTGGAGAGGTCGGTGCGGGTTAGTATGCCGAGCGGACTTCACGCATTAATGCTCTTGAGCGACGCTTTCGGAGGTTTCGGTGGCATTGCCAAATTCAATCGCGATTTTCTTATCGCACTCAATGCTTGTCCCGAAGTCGAACGCATTCATGTCCTTCCCAGACTTATTTCTGAGCCGATAGACGATTTACTACCTGATTCGGTTATTTACGACCGCGTCGCGGCCAAGGGCAAACTGTCATTTTTATTCAGAACATTGTTTCGAATATTATTCGACGACCGTATTGATCTCGTAATTTGCGGCCATATCCATTTGCTACCGCTAGCGTGGGTCGCTGCCAAGTTTCGCCGTGCAGAATTAGTCCTGATAATCCACGGGGTCGAGGCTTGGATTCCGACTCGCGGAATGTTGGTCAACCGGCTGGCTAGCACAGTCGATCATCTTATCGCCGTAAGCCATTTCTCTGCGGCAAAGTTCGCCGCGTGGTCCAAGATCGCAACGAACAAAATTTTTATCCTTCCCAATTGCGTCGACTTAGCCAGATTCCAACCGAGAGAACGAAATCGACTGCTGTCTGATCGTTACAAGTTGGGTACGAGACGGGTCATCATGACAATGGGCCGGCTGAGTTCAGAGGAGCGCTACAAGGGCTTTGACGAAGTCATAGAAGTTCTCCCACAGCTTCTGTTGCGAATTCCCAACCTAAAGTATCTGATCGTTGGAGATGGGCTGGACCGCGAGCGTTTAGAAGCAAAAGTCAAAAGCTTCGGGGTAGCGGAGCATGTGATCTTCGCCGGACGCGTATTAGAACTCGAAAAGGTGGACCATTACAGCCTCGCCGACGCCTACGTAATGCCGAGTTCGGGGGAAGGATTTGGGATCGTGTTGATTGAAGCCATTGCCTGCGGCGTTCCAGTAATCGGAAGTCTTGCCGATGGATCTAGAGAGGCCCTGCTCGATGGACAACTTGGCAAACTTGTAGATCCCCGTGATAAAAATAAACTAGCTGAAGAAATTGAAACCCTCCTGACGATCCCGCCTAAAGGGCAGCGAAATGATGGAGTTGCCTTCTTCTCAGTCGAGAACTTTCGCGCTCGCGTTGCAAATTGGGTTGCCGAAATGACTGCCCGTAGAATCCCTTATTCCAAATAGGCGCCAGCGTGTACCAACTTGGAAAACCTTCTCGGCCACATCGCGCGCGCAGGACTTCGCGCATTTCGCGCCGGACAACTTCACTGCCCACGTCGAGGCCCTGCTCAGGCTCTTCGAGCCCGCTTTGACGTTAGGGTAATGAGCGCGGATCCGCAGAACATGGCACCAGTAATCTCCACGCTTCGATACATTGGGCGGCACCCCTTGGCGTCCCGTCAGCCATTGCGCGCGTATTGGCGCTATGCCCGCTGGCAGATCGAGAGCCGTTTGCGCCGCGAGGTCGAGGTCAACTGGATCTGCGGTGCCAAGCTAATCGCTACCAACGGCATGACCGGCGCAACCGGCAATATCTATTGCGGGTTGCACGAGTTCGCCGACATGGCATTCCTTCTGCACATTCTGCGTCCGGGCGATCTCTTCGTCGACGTCGGGGCGAATGTTGGAAGCTTCACGGTACTTGCTTCCGCGGTTCGCGGCGCGCGATCGTTGGCCTTGGAGCCCGATCCCTGCACCGCCGCGCACCTCCGCCGGAATATCGCTGCCAATGCCATCGGGGATTTGGCGAAGGTCATAGAGTCCGCCGTCGGCGCAGAGCGCGGACAGGTGCGCTTCACAATCGGACGCGACACCACAAATCAAGTAATCGTCAATGCTGACGAGCAGCTCGAGGGTCGCGAAGTGGATATCCAGCCGCTCGACGATCTGCTCCAGGGCGAGCACCCATTGCTGATTAAGATCGACGTCGAAGGCTATGAGGCCAATGTACTTGTCGGCGCGCAACGCGTGCTCGATGAGCTCCCACTGCAGGCGGTCCTAATCGAGACGGTGGACGCGGCAATCCTCCGGGTGCTGCAGAGGGCCGGCTTCCGCAAGGCGAGCTATGCGCCATTCACGCGCTGCCTGCGGTGGGTCGATGGCGATGGTCCGGCCGCGGGCGCCGCCAACACGCTTTTTGTGCGTAATTTGGAATTCTGCCGAGATCGGGTCGCGACCGCGCCGTGGGCCGATGTGCTGGGGGAGCGTTTCTAAGACTCCGCGTCTATGCTGACCTTTACGCACGATAATTCTCGGGTAGCCGGCCGCGAACGAACTCCCGCGGCAGCTACGAGCGACCAGGACATAATGCCCTTCATCACAAATCAGGCCGCCGACACGCTTCCGACGCCCCCGGGGAGGACTGAGACGACGGCTGCCTACCGCGTCGCCTTCGTCAACACGCATCCGATTCAGTATTTCGCGCCCCTCTACGCCTATCTGACGCGCACCGGCCGATTCGACCTCACGGCACTCTACCTGTCGGATTTTTCCCTGCGCGGTGGCCACGATCGCGGCTTCGGGCGCGCGGTGACATGGGATGTCGACCTGCTCTCCGGCTACACGCCGAAATTCATGGGCAAGGCGGCCTCGCGGCGCCGTATCGGCGGCTTCTTCTCCATGGTCGGGCTGGAGCTTTGGGGCGCCATCCGAACCGGCCGCTTTGATGCCGTCGTCATCAACGGCCACAACCTCGCGGCCCATCACGTGGCGCTCGCGGCCGCACGCTCCGCGGGCGTTCCGGTGTTCACTCGAGGCGAGACCCATCCTCGCCTCAAGCGCAGTCGCTGGCGCGAGGCATTGCGCAACCGTCCGCTCAAGTCCTGGTACAGTCTGTTCGACGGTTGCCTCGCGATCGGTACCGCCAACGCACGCTATTACTACCTGATGGGCGTCCCCACCGACCGCGTCGTCGTCATGCCATATGCGGTCGACAACGAGCGCTACGTCGCCTCCGCCCGTCAGACCGCCGAGCAACGGGCCGCCACCCGTGCGCGGATTGGAATTAAGTCGGTCGCGCCAGCGATTCTCTATGCGGCAAAGTTCGACCGCCGCAAGCGGCCCGACGATCTCGTCCGGGCGTACGCTCTATTGCGCAAGGAGGGCGTCGCGGCCGAACTCGTTATGGTCGGCTCAGGCGCTCTCGAGAGCGACCTCAAAGCCCTCGTCGCCGAGCTAGACCTCGACGGCGTCACCTTCCCGGGCTTTGTCAACCAGGCCGAACTGCCGCGCCTTTACAGCGCGTGCGACGTGTTCGCGCTACCGTCCGAGAACGAGCCGTGGGGCCTCGCCGTCAACGAGGCGATGTGCGCGGGGCTGCCCATCGTGCTGTCCGAAGAGATCGGCTGTGTGGAGGATCTCGTCACGCCGGGCGTAAACGGGGCGACCTTCGACGCCGGTGACGTCGAAGGCCTCGCTGCCGCGCTCAAACCGCTGCTGGTCGATACAGGCTACCGTGCGCGGGCGGCGAGGGCCAGTCTCGAGCGGATCGAGCGCTGGAGCTATCGCGAGTGCGCCACGGCGCTTGAGACCGCGATTGCGCGCGCCCGCTTGCGGCGTCGGATCGCCGGGAATGCACGAACCCTAGAAAGGTAAGGATCAAGTTGGTGACGGATGCGCACGAAATGAAAGGGACTTGTCTCGTCACCGGGGTCGCGGGCTTTCTTGGCTCGCACGTGGCAGACCATTGCCGCGAACTGGGACTTGAGGTGGTCGGCTTCGATGACATGTCTGGTGGGTTCGTGCAGAATGTGCCTGATCACGTCAAGTTCTACGACGGCTCGATCCTCGACGTCTCCAAAATTGAGACGATCTTCTCCACCCACAAAATCGACTACGTGTATCATCTGGCGGCCTACGCAGTCGAAGGTCTCAGTCATTTCATTCGCCGCTTCAACTACAACAACAACCTCATCGGCTCGGTAAACCTTATCAACGGATCGGTGAAGCATGACGTCAAATGCTTTGTCTTCACCTCTTCGATCGCGGTCTACGGTGCGGCGCAGACACCAATGTTGGAGAGCACGACACCGCAACCTGAGGATCCCTACGGCGTTGCCAAATACGCGGTTGAGCTCGACCTAAAGGCCGCGCATGAAATGTTTGGGCTTAACAGCATCGTTTTTCGCCCTCACAACGTTTACGGAGAACGCCAAAATTTGGCCGATCGGTATCGCAACGTGATTGGCATCTTCATGAATCAGGTAATGGATGGGATGCCAATGACGATATTCGGCGACGGTCTCCAGACCCGCGCATTCTCGAACGTCATAGACGTGGCCCCGATTCTCGCGCGCGCTCCATTCGTTCCCGAAGCCTACAATGAGACATTCAATGTGGGTGCGGACACGCCATACACGGTTCTAGAGCTGTCGAGCATGGTGGCTCGGGCCTTTGAGGTCGAGCCCAACATCGTTCACCTGGATCCGCGTATTGAGGTGCTGCATGCATTTGCCGATCACGCCAAGGCACAAAAATACTTCGGCAACTTTGAGCCCCTCAGCTTGGAGGGAGGCATCCGTCGCATGGCCGCATGGGCAAGGCGTCAGCAGCGCATGACACCGAGCACCTTCGGTGACATCGAGATCGAGAAGAATATGCCGAAAAGCTGGACAAAGCCGGGGAAGATCTCATGAGCACGCCTAGAGTCAGTGTCTGCCTTCTCACATACAACCGTGCCGCTGTGCTCCCACGGTCTATCGAGTCGATCTTAAATCAAGACTTTCAGGACTTCGAACTCATTATCAATGACGACTGCTCACCCGACAATACGGCTGAGGTCTGCCAAACATATGTAGAGCGGGACCCGCGGGTGAAGTATTTCCGCAACGAACGGAATTTGCGCTACGCCGGAAATCAGAATGCTGCAATGGAACGCGCTAGAGGCAACTTTCTTGCCTATGTTCATGATGGCGACGTCTACTACCCGTTCATGCTGAGTGAATGGGTCGATGCGCTGACAAGACAGCCTACCGCCGCGATCGTTTTCAATGCCGTAAATGTGCGCGCCGAACATGGAATCGAGGCAGGCACGCATGTGCACCACTACGAGCAGCTGATACCGGGGAAGTTGCTTTTTGATGAGATGATTGCTACGAGCAGCTCGCCAATTTTCGGTATCGTGATGCTACGCACGCAGGCATTACGCTCCGCCGGCAAGTTCGATCCCAAGCTTCCCGTGCTTGCCGACGTCGACATGTGGTTGCGGATGCTGCTTGAGCACGACGCAGCCTATGTTCGGAAACCGCTTTACGAAGTGATGCCGAGAGAGGTGGGGCACATTAATCGGCAGCCGATCGTCAACTGGGCAATCCAAGCCGAACGCGATCGAATTTATGTCGTTAATCTGGCGCGGCGATACGGTGGGTGGGATCGGGTTCCAATCGCTCTCCGTCTGCGGCTAATCCGCAAACGGCTGGCTGAGAACGGACGAGCACTGATGGGGTGCGCTCTTCGCGGAAGCTTCATTAAGCTGGCGGAGGGAGCGCACGCTCTCTCCGCGGGAAAGCCATTCGGTACCACCGTGGACCTACGATCGGCCATAGCAGAGTTGTCCGGTAACTTCGCGCGGGGACACAAGAGCACCGCGGCCCCGAAAAACTGACTTGCGGCTACTGAGGCACTATGGTCATCGCAGCTGCCTATAAGAACAGCGGTAATCAGCTCGTGCTGTCGCTCGTGCCCCCGGGTACTCGCCGCGTTCTCGATATCGGCTGCGGCGCCGGCGACAATGCGCGTTGTCTCCTCGCCGAGCGGCCCGGCATCCACATCGTCGGCATCACACACAGTGCGGAAGAGGCTCAAATGGCTGCACCGTACTTGGCGGCCGTTCACCGTTTGGACATTGAGCGCGATATTAAGGTCGATCTGGGCCAAGACTACGATCTCCTCCTGTTTTCACATGTACTAGAGCACTTGCGGAGTCCGGTCGATGTTATACGGCGGTTCCTACCGCTGCTTTCGGTTGGCGGACACGTGCTGATCGCGGTGCCCAATACGCTCGAGTGGCGTACGCGCATTGGCTTCTTGCGCGGCAATTTCCGTTATACCGAGCACGGTATCTTGGACCGGACACATTTGCGGTTCTTCACCTACGAAACTGCTCCTGTCGAGCTGATCGAGCCTCTATCGGAGCTCACGCTCGTTGAGCGGAAGGGGCGCGGCGCTCTTCCGTTGGGCCGACTGCGCCGCCGCCTGCTGTCAAGCCGACTCAGCTCCAAGCTGGACGAAGCCGCTGTCCGCAGTTGTCCGAATGTGTTTGCCGGTGAGGTCGCAATACTTGCGCGACGCTCCGCCTCATGAACGAGGATGAGGCGTAATGCGGAATGATCATCAGGCTGCAGAAAAGACTCGGCCTAGTGGCGATGCGAGGACTGCAAGCATTTGTTGTCCGACCGATCATGCGCCAATTCGCCTCGACGGCGACGTACTCGTCTGCCCAAATTGCGGTCTCGTGGGACGCTTGGTTGGCAACATTCCTTCCCTGATGGCCGAGGCCGACCCGTTCTACGAGGGCAAATATGTCAACCGAACAAAGTTTGTCCCCCCCAACGACGGTTTCCTCGCGACGCTGCCCTTCCGTATCGTACTTTTCGGCTACCCGAACGAGGTGGCTGCCGCGCTAAAGCCCGGCGCGAAGGTTGTAGAGATCGGCTGCGCCGGCGGCGTCGATTGGTTTGGCAGGCGCTATCACATGATCGGCATGGACTTATCGCGAAAGGGGCTGGAGATTGCGGGTGAGAACTACGCGCAGGTCGTCCAATGCAACGCAACGCGTATACCGCTTGCGGATGCGAGCGTCGACGGTGTCATCAGCGCCTGCCTATTCGAGCATCTCACGAACGAAGATAAGGCGTCGATGCTCTCGGAGTGCCGGCGCGTCCTGAAGCCCGGCGGCAAGGTCGTGTTCTTCTACGACATCAAAACCGAAAACTCCGTCATCGCTCGCTACCGGGCCTGTCGTCCGGATCTATACCAGACCCTTTTTTTAGACGGTGACGGACATCTCGGGTACACAAGTGTCGATGAGAATCGTGCTGTGTTCCAGGATGCCGGCTTCAAAATAATTCGTGAAGTATTTCACGAACGAACGGCCGTGCTCGCGAGCCCGGTTTGGTACAAGCTGTCGCGCTGGCCTGGCATTCCCGGCCGGGTAGCGCAAGTCATGCACTTCCTTGGCTCCGGCGCTCTGCGCTTGCCATGGCTCGGTCTGCTCTGGGCCGTTGACTGCACTGTGGGAAGGCTCCTACCCGCAACTTTTGCCCGCGGCATGACGACAATTGCCGTAAAGCCGTGAAGATTCTTATCATCGGCCGGTTTTACGAGGAGGGGCTTGCCTCTCTAATCGCCGAGGAACTCCAGTTTCTCGGCCACCAAGCCGTACGTTTCGATCCGGGACCCCGGCTAAGTAACTTTGGTTCCCGCGCAGCCTTTTATGTCAATCGCGCCAAGAGTGTCGGTCACCTTGCCGCGCAGAGCGTCGCGCGCGCTCTGGGCCTCAGCGGCCAAATCGGAGCGTTGCGTCGCACCATTGCTGCTGCCGATAGCGTCGACCTGACGCTTGTGTGTCACGATTTTCTGACCCCGGCCGAGGCGACGGAGGTGAAACGGCTTACTAAGGCGCCACTCGTTCTGTGGTATCCGGACGCTATTTCAAGCTTCCAGAAGCATATGTTTCTGAACGGTCCTTACGACGTTCTGTTCTTCAAAGACCCGTACATTGTCGAAGTGTTGCGCCGTAACCTAGGCATTCGCGTATTCTATTTGCCAGAGTGTTACAGCCCTCACTCTCTGCCGGCGCCCGCCGGTTCAGAGCCGATTGAGGAGCGATTCAAGGCCGACATCGCGACGGCCGGTAACATGTACGCCTACCGAGTCGCCTTCTTCCGCAATCTCTCGGACTATCGGGTACGACTATGGGGACTGCCACCGCCATTGTGGATGCAGCTCGGCCTCGTAGCGCCCATGGTGCAAAGCCGGTTCGTGGCGGGCGCTGAGAAGGCCAAGGCTTTTCGTGGTGCCAGCATAGTTATCAACAACATGCATCCCGCTGAAATCTGGGGTACGAACGTGCGCACCTTCGAGGCCTGCGGCGCTGGCGCGTTTCAGATCGTCGATTGGAGACCGGGGCTGGCGCAGCTCTTCGAGATCGATCGCGAGCTTGTGGCGTTTCGCGATCTGCCGGACCTGAAACGGAAAATCGACTACTACTTGGCACATCCCGAGGAACGGCAGGCGATAGCCGCGGCGGGCCATGCACGTGCTCTGCATGAGCATACCTACACGCACCGCCTCCAGCTCCTTCTCGACACCGTATCCGGAAAGCGGAAGGGCTTTCCGGAGCCCCGCGTTTCGTTGGAGGTGGCATGAGTGGCGCGGCCTCGCTCACCACAACGGGGTCTATACGGCCTCGATATGGCCGCCGTCAGCGCGTATTCTGGTTCGCGGAAATCACCGTCGGCCTCTTGATGCTCGGTACCGCTGTCTACAGTTTTGTTGCATACCTTACACAATCAGAGGGAGCGACCAGTCAGCTTGTGGTCGCCATTTTCTCAGCATACCTCTTCGTCGAGTGTCGCCGGTACCTGATGCGAACCGACGCGTTCGGTCTGCTCGCACCGCCGCTTTTAGCTAGTATCGCGCACTTTCTCTTAAACTACCTGTTGCCAACCGCGGCCACGACGCTCGATCCTTGGATTCATTCCCGGTTCGAGCACTATTTGTGGTCGATGCATGAGCAAATTCCCTACACGCTGATCCTTGTGGGCATATCGGCGTTCTCCATGTGGCGCGGCTATTATTTCGGCCGGCGTACTGCTGGCGTCCTTCGTGCTCAGCTGGTGCGCTGGTCGGTTATTCGCAAGCGGTTCGAGCCACACTTGGCGGTCGCAGCGGCCATGCAAGTCGGCTATTTAGTAGTGGTATCGTATGCCATATCGCTCGGTGTTTTCGGGATATCTAGCAGCGCGCAGACACGAGAGGTAAACCTCGCGATTCTGGATTACATCACGCTCGGGATGACTGCCGGGGCGCTTTCCTTCCTTCTACTCATGTGCCATCTGTTCCGCAGGCTGGAGACGGGCAAGGGGGTTCTAGGATTCCGAGCCGCCGCGATCGGCATCGTGTTCATGCATCTCGTCATCGCGGCGCTGTCGGGTTTCAAATCACAGCTCGTTATGCCCTTCGTGATGCTGGCGCTGGCGAAATTTCTCGTCACTCGACGCATATCCCTCGCCTATATAGTGAGTGGTGTTCTTGCACTCGTCCTCGCCTACCAAGTAGTCGAACCTTTTCGCGCCTACCTAGCGCGTGAACAACTCTACGGTCAATCCGACATAGTATCCCTGTTCACGGGTTTGCAGAGGTCCTACGAGCAGCGTGACCTCGATTCTAACTCGGATGTGCCGCTCGGCACGCAGATCGCACAACGCTTCGATCTGACGGCAATGGCGGCTATCGGCATCGAGTTCGCCGACCGTGAGCAGAGCGCGGTGAGCAAAGCGCGTGAGATGCGGGAAACGCTCTATCTGGCACCTCTGCTCGCCTACGTGCCGCGTGCGTTATGGCCGAGCAAGCCCCTTTATGAGACCGGCGGATGGTTTAACACCGTTGTCCTCGGCAACCCTATCGGTACCTCTGTGGGTATGGGACCCCAAGCATGGCTTTACCTCGCCGGCGGCATTGCCGGCATCGTCGCCGGCTTTTTCTGTATTGGCTGGCTTCAAGCAATCCTGTTCGATGGCTTCGCGAGGGCCGGCCCCGGGGGGATCATTATTTTCTTGGCAGCAGCCAACGTGCTGATACTGTTGCCAACTGAGGTTGGGCCGTCTTTCGTTGGCATTCTACGTATCCTTCCAATCGCCTTTCTCGCGCAGTTCGTTCTCTTGAGGGCTCCTCTCGCGAGACACAGATGACCTCGATTGGCCTCCTCGCCATCAACGATATCGTGACAACGGCCCGCTACTTCGAACGCGCCGCGACGGCGGCTGGCTACAATGTGCTGACTTCGTTCGACCCTACCGCGGCCATAAAGTCCAACTTGGCTTGTCTGCTGGTCATCGATCCGTTCATAGGGTCCCCGGCGCCGTTGGTCCGGGCCAGTTGCCCTGTTATCGGAGTCGTAATCGACGCCCACCAGCAACTGGAACCACGATTGGGATACGCGCGATATTGCGACCACGTGTTTGTCGTCCAGCTTGACTACATGGCCGACTTCGCCGCGCTGCCACACGCGAGCACCCACTGGCTACCGCTCGGCTGTGATCCTGATATTCATTTTGTGACGGGTCTTGATCGTACAATAGACGTTAGCTTCGTCGGCAAACTCGGCCGGCCAGGCTCGGTTCGGCACGCGATACTGTCCCGCGTGCTGCCCGCATTCGATACAAACAACTATGCTCGCAGCCATACGCCGCGTGAGATGGGTAAGATCTACAGTCGCAGCAAAATTGTGTTCAACAAGAGCATCAACGGCGACCTAAACATGCGCTTTTTCGAGGGGCTTGCCGCTGGCGCACTCCTCGTGACAGACCGAATCGGCAACGGGCTCGACCGCATGGGCACCGACGGCGTGCATTACGTTACATATGACACTGCGGACGAGGCTATAGACAAGATCCGACACTATCTCGCCCATGACGCGGAGCGCGAGGCAATTGCACGTGCCGGGCAGCAGCTGGTCTTTGCGAGCCATACTTATGCGCATCGGCTGTCCGAGATCCTGAAGATTGTCGCTAGCCAATCGCAAGCGCGTGCACCAGCTCGCGATGCGCCGCGTTCGCTCGAGGCGATCTGGCGCAGCGAGTATATGCGAATGGTCGGCACTCCGGTCGGGGGCGCCCTCTCTCTCTTGGCCGAGGGGCACTTGGCGCCGCAGGTCGTCGGCAACGTCGCCGTCGGCGTGGTCCGCGGGCTGGTGCGGCCGCTTCGCCAGCGGCTACAGACTATGTCCCGTCCTCATGGAAAGACGGAGTCGTGAGCGACGGGACGCGCAGGCTAGTCGCCAACATCACGGCTATGCTCTTCGTCGGCGTCGCGCAACGTACGATTGGCCTTGTGCTGATTACCATCCTATCCCGCGCGATGGATCCCAAAGGCCTCGGCGCATTTACCTTTGTGCAGTCGACGAGCAACACATTCGCTGGCATTTCGCGGCTTGGCGCGGACGCGGGCGTGCATGTTGTCGTCGCTAGCCTAAAGCTTCCGGAGGAGAGGGCCAGGGCTGAGGCGGTGCTCGGCGAGGCGCTGACACTCTTCCTGCTGCTGTCTGGCGGTGTGGCGTGTATCATGATTCTGCTGGCTGAGAAGATCGCGGCTGGCCTGTTCGCGGCGCCTGACTTAGCCCCGTATGTGGTGGTTGCCGCAATCTTGCTTTGTGGGCAGGTCATGACGCAGTTCTGCTTCACGATTTATGCTGGTGTGCAGGCGTTTTTTCGCTATTCGCAGATTATGACTCTAACGGCCCTGGGGTCGTCCGCGCTCGTCACCATTGGTGTCTTGGTCGCTGGTCCGATGGGAGCCGCGCTGGCGTTTACTACCGGACAGATCGTGACGCTCGTCTCGCTGTTGTTCGGTCTGCGAAGTGAGGTCTCACTCCGTGATGTGGTAGTCCGCCCTCGTTGGCCGAGCAAAGAAGTGCGTTCGTTACTCGCCATCGGATTCCCTTTCTATCTGAGCGGGCTGCTCATCATCCCCATCGATTTCATTTGCCTGAGCCTGTTGTCCCGCGCAGCAGGCGTGGCTGGAATGGGGGAATTGCGCGTGACGCAGGCGCTAATGTCAATTGCTGCCATCGTGCCCACAGCACTTGCTGGACCCGTGACGTCATATCTTGCGACCCGTGCTAGCACGGCGGGAGTTGAAATTGTGCTCACGCAGCTGAAAGTCAGCTGGATGCTCGCCCTGGTTATTGTTGTTGGGCTCGTTGCGATCTGGCCAGAGGTGGTAGGAATTGTTTTTGGAGATGCCTATCCGGCAGCACGTAATAGCGGAATGCTCGCTCTCGCTGCATTCGTTCCTACTATGCTCGTTACCGTCATGACGAGCGCATTGCTAGCTTTTAAGCGCTCGCTGGCGCTGCTCTTGGTCGGCGCGTTACAGGCCGCCGTGCTGATGGGCGCAGCCATCGCGCTGGTTCCAAGGCTGGGTCTGGGTGGATTTCTGGTGGCGCAGGCGCTCGGCTTCACTACAGCAGCCTTGGCACTTGGACTAATACTGATAGCCCATTACGGCAGGTCGTTCTGCCGTGCTTGGATGGGTCTGCTCACGGTAGCCTCCGTGGCGGTCGCGATTGGGCTTTGGTTGCTCATGGCGCATCACAACCCCCCGCTTGCGCGTGCGGCATGCGCTGTATTCGCACTACCAGCGCTACTGGCATTCTTCGCTTGGACTCTGACACGAGACGAGCGCACGCGATTGCGCAAACTGGCGAAAAAGTTCATGCGGGCCCTTTCCTTTTTTCCGCAGTGACAAAGCAGCTAGGTGCAACCATGACAGGGGGGGGCGATTTCGTTGGAGCTCTGCAGGCGGCAGCGGCGCGTAGCCGTTTTATGTCCAAGCTTGCTGTCAAACTCAAGGGACAGTGCGACAGCGTAATTGGCCGTCGACTGAGCTCGGGTATTGACCTCCGCCATAACGGGGAGGGGTGGCTTGCGGATCGCATAGCGCCGGACGCACTAATATTTGCGGATGTCGGCGCCAATCTCGGCGCTTGGTCGTTGTACTTCGCGAAGCGGATGGCACGAGCGAATGGCATCTTACTTGAGCCGGCGCCGAAAACGGTCGCCCGTCTGCGCGAGGTGATCGCGTCAGAGCAACTGGTTGGGCTCGAGATCATAGCGGCGGCGGCTGGAGACCAGGCTGCACACGCCACTTTTTGCGCGGAGCCAGGGTTTGGGGAGACCTCCAGTCTTGTGAAAGGGCATAGCCTGGAAGTTGCGGAGCTGGTCACCGTGCCTGTCGTAACTCTAGACCAAGTACTTCACGAGCGGGGTATCGAGACCCTTGATATGCTCAAGATAGATGCTGAAGGCTATGACCTTCGCGTGATATTCGGCGCCCGTAAGTATGTGGCGCGTCAGGCGATAAAGGTCATTCAGTTCGAGTATAATGCGCCCTGGGTAGCTGCGGGATCAACTCTTACGGCAGCTTACGGCCTTCTCGAGCAAAACGGATATACTGTGCGCGTACTGCAAAAGAACGGGCTGTGGAGATTTGATCCGGTTAAGGTCGGGGAGTTCTATCGCTATGCAAATTTCGTGGCTTGGTGTCCTGGTCCCCACGCTGAAAAACTGGACGGGGACCACGCGAGCTTGATTTGACCGGGCTTTTCGTTTCGTTGCATTTCTTAAGCCGCCTCACAGGGTGGTTCCGCCGTGGCGCAAAGGGCGCGACCGTGATCTTTGAGGCTCGAGTTGCCCGCTGACTCTACGATACGCGGGGTCAACCACGACAGGCCGGCTACCCGGTTGCACGCTGTCCAGATCATTGGCACCATCGAGATCGGCGCGGCTGGGCCTTCCTACTCCGTACGTCGTTTAGCCGAGGCTCTTGCTGAGCGTGGGCTGGACTCCGAGATACTAAGTCTCGGAGAGGGCGGTGATCGGACCTTCGGCCAAGCTCGCTCACGGTCTTTGGCCGTAGATCGGCCGTGCGCTCCTGGGCTTGGCTCTCTACTGCCCTCACGCGAACTAGCTGCTGCCATCGAGACTGCCGCTCGGTCCGGCGCGGTGCTGCATGCGCATGGCCTGTGGCGCCTGCCAAATATCTATCCCGCGCGTTCAACCCGCCGGCACAATGCCCCACTCGTCGTGTCGCCACGAGGCATGCTTTCACAGGCCGCATTGAGCTTCTCGCGTTGGCCTAAACGCTTGTTCTGGCTTGCCGCTCAAAAGCGAGCCCTTCAAGCCGCCGCCTGCATGCATGCGACTGGCGCGGCAGAAGCCGTCGCCATCCGCGCCGCAGGGTTGTCGCAGCCCATTGCCATCATCCCTAACGGCATCGACGTTCCTGATGCTGCCGAAGTGATTAGGGGGAAAGCACTGCGCCAGTCTGATGGACGGTTCACAGTATTGCAGCTTGGCCGAATTCACCCGATCAAGCGGGTCGACCGCTTGATCGAAGCATGGGTTCGTCTTGAGCCCTTGCACCCCGCTTGGCGCCTCAGGGTCGTCGGCCCATCAGAGGGCCGTCACGGCGATGAGCTCGCGGCCCTCGCCTGCCGGCGAGGTCTGCGGCACGTCTCTTTCGAGCCTGCCGCTTTCGGCGCCGACAAGGACACTGCCTTGCGCGAGGCAGACCTCCTCGTCCTTGCATCCGATAGCGAGAACTTCGGGATGGTTGTTGCGGAAGCCCTGGCTAATGGCACGCCGGTCATTGCCACCAAGGGGGCGCCGTGGCCAGGCTTGACCGCGCGAAAATGTGGCTGGTGGATCGATCCGGGCATCGAGCCGCTGGCCGCAGCGCTTAACACGGCGATGTCCCTCTCACGCGCTACACTCGACGATATGGGCAATCGAGGTCGGTCCTGGATGCTAGAGGAGTTCTCCTGGGGACGGGTGGCAGCGGATATGGAGGCGGTTTACGGCTGGACCAAAGGCAAGGGTCAGCGGCCAGCGTGCGTTGAAATCGAATAGTGTCCCACCGGTTACCGGATGAGACCGAAAAAGGGGCAACTGCATGACCGCAATTCTGGGCTTTAACGCTTTTCATGCTGATTCTGCGGCTTGCCTAGTCATTGACGGCAAACTGGTCGGCGCCGTGGCGGAAGAGCGGCTCGGGATACGTCGCAAACACACCTCCGCCTTTCCGGTTAATGCCATACGATGGCTTTTGTCGTCGAACGGATTGCGGCTCCACGATATCACGCACGTCGCGGTCCCGCGAGACACCTCGGCCAACCGCCTCGAAAAGATGCGATGGATCACGCTCAATCCACGGAAGGGTATCCCGGCCGCGCTCGAGCACCTGCGGCGCTCCAAGGTGACAAAAAGCATTCTTGAGGAATTGTCGGAAGCTGTTGGGGAAGATCCCGGCAGCGCACGTTTTCAGACTGTGAATGTCGAGCATCACCTGGCCCACATCGCCAGCGCCTATTATGTGTCACCGTTTGAGCAGTTGACCGCGGGCTTCTCGTATGATGCGTCTGGCGATTTCGTTAGCGCAATGGCGGCTCGCTGCGAGGGCAGCGAAATTACGATCGAGGCCCGCGTGCACCTTCCGCACAGTCTTGGCTTCTTTTACACCGCGATGTGCCAGTTCATCGGCTTCGATCAGTTCGGTGAGGAGTACAAAGTAATGGGCCTCGCACCATACGGCGAGGATCACTATCACGAAGAGATGGAACAACTAGTCGCAACGCCTGGGGGCGGTTGGTTCCGCTTGGCCGACGGCTACTTCGGCATGCACGGCGGCGGCGAAAGCGGCGCACTTTCGGACGACGGATTCCCGCTCATGGGTCGCTTTTGGCGGGACAAGCTCAAGACGCTGCTCGGCGAACCCACGACCCGAGGAACACTAACGCAGCGTGAGAAGGATATCGCGCGCTCAACACAAGTCCGCTTCGAGACTGCTGCCTCGCACTGCCTGCAGCACCTATACCGGCTAGTCCCTACTGAGCGCCTAGTCATGGCTGGCGGCTGCGCCCTTAACGGCGTCGCCAACTCGCACATCTTGCGCGACACGCGGTTTCGGCAGCCCTATCTGCAGGCTGCCGCGTCCGACGACGGAACGTGCATCGGCGCCGCCTTCCATTGCTGGCATCGTACTCTTGGACGCGGTGAACGTTTCCACATGCAGCACGCATTTTGGGGGCCGGAGTATGATGAGTCGGTCATGCGAAGGGCCGCCGAGGCGACCCACCTGCCGGTCGAGGAGCACCATTCTATGGCTGCCTGTATAGAGACGGTCGCCGACCTCATCTCTCTGGGCGCCGTTGTGGGCTGGTATCAGGGACGCAGCGAGTGGGGTCCGCGCGCGCTTGGCAACCGCTCGATCCTTGCCAATCCGGCGATCGCTAACATGAAAGATACTATCAACGCCAAGATTAAACGACGCGAGTCTTTCCGCCCGTTCGCACCAAGCGTTCTCACCGAGGACGTATCTATCTATTTCGAGCAGGACGTTTTCTCCCCATTCATGATGCACGTCGTCAAGTTTCGGCCTGAGTGGCGCGAGCGGCTCCCCGCGGTGACGCACATTGACGGGACGGGCCGTTTGCAGTCGGTCGATAGCGAGAGTAACCCGCTCTACCACGCCCTCATAACCGCCGTAAAACGGCGCACTGGCATCGGCATCGTGCTCAATACGAGCTTCAACGAGAACGAACCAGTTGTCGATACCCCCGAGCAGGCGGTCGCCTGCTTTATGCGAACCGATATTGATGCCCTCTGCCTCGGGCGATATGTCATCCGCAAGTCCTCGCTGGCGACTGGTGAGACATCGTCCCAATAGACCGTCAGCTAGCACTACTTTGGTATATTTTTTGGCGGGCACGCATTTTCAGGATTCCCAAGAGGCGTCTTCAGTGATTCATAGGAGGTCGGCTTTTGGAGGGGCCGGCCATGGAAGGGAACTGGCGAACTGATCTGGAGCGCTGGCTTGCGCCGTTTGTCGCAGCGCTAGGGCACAAGACGCGGGCGCGTATGTGTTCTCTCTATGTCGCGG
>CAMCWB010000069.1 GCA_945882315.1 Bauldia litoralis
CAGTCTGTTCTGCAGGATGCCTACGAAAGTGGCGAGCTGCGTGGCAAGAAGCTGATGACGGTGCGCCGGCTTATCGAGGAGCGGCGCCATCTGGGCAAGCGTCTCGATCGGCGACACGGGACGGGATCGAAGAAGAAGGGGCCGTCGTCGACCTCGCTGGTGCGTGCCTACAATCAGGAGGTGGAGCGGCAGAAGTTGCTGATCCACAAAGCCGACCAGGTCCAGCAGCGCATGGCATTCCTCACCGGCGCGCTTGCGACGCTCCTCAGCGACGATAATTTCATCAACCTTCTGCGCGCCGAGGGGCTCGACACGCTGCCCAAGCCGCTCGACGAGCGCATCCGCAGTACGGGGGCGAAATCCGGATGAGACTGCCAGCCGCCTTCGAACCGAATATTCTCGACCTCTCCCTCGACCTTCTTCTACCCTCGCGTTCGGTATCGAAGGATGTCAATTCCTCCAGGAAATACGAACAGATCAAAGCCTCGATACGGGAGCTCGGCCTGATCGAGCCGCTGGCGATCTCGCCGGCCGATCCGAAAAGTGGCCTGCATCTCGTCCTCGACGGGCATTTACGCCTGCAGGCCGTCCGCGAACTCGGCCTGACCAGCATCACCTGCATCGTTTCCACCGACGACGAGGGATACACCTACAACAAGCGCGTCAACCGCCTCGCCACGGTCCAGGAGCATTTCATGATCCTGCGCGCGCTGGAGCGCGGCGTAGCGGAAGAACGGCTCGCCAGGACCCTCGACATCGATGTCGAGGGTTTGCGGCGCCGGCGCGACCTGCTCGACGGTATCTGTGGGGAAGTGATCGAGATGCTCAAGGAACAAAACTTCTCCCACGAAGTCATGCGTCACCTACGCAAGATGAAGCCGGCTCGCCAGATCGAATGCGCCGACCTGATGTGCTCGCTCGCTAATTTCTCCGTCCACTATGCGGCCGCACTGCTGGCCGCCACCCCGCCCGACCAACTCGTCAATCCGCAACGCCCGAAACATTTCAAGGGCCTCAACTCCTCCGACATGGCCCGTATGGAGCAGGAAATGTCGATGGTGCAGAGCCGGTTCAAGGCAATCGAACTCTCCTATGGAACCGACATACTCAATCTGGTGCTCGCCCGCGGCTATGTTTCGAAAATCCTCAACAACACCGCCGTCACCGCCTATCTCCAGCGCAACCAGCCGGAATTTCTCGACGAGTTTCGCGCCATTGTCGCCGCGACCGCACTCGATGATTCGCGTGTTCTTGCCAAGACTAAATAGGGCAACCTCACCAACACAACGGTTCCGACCAAGGGGTTCTTCGTCGGTGGCACGGCATCGATCTTTGGCACACTCGGCTCGTCGTTTTCCGGGGCTGGCGCCACCACCATCCTCAGCAGCGGCAGGACCGGAGCGATCATGAGTAGGACGACGCCAGGGACCGTGTCGCACAGCATCTCCAACGGTGGGTCGGCCTGGGCTGGTGCTGCCTGGTCGTTCTGAGCGGGGGGGGAGGCCAACCCCGCGGAGACACTCCGCCGCCCTCAATCCGACCGAAATTCGCGGCGGCGTCACGGCCCGCGCCAATTCCATGTATCCTGTCGCGACGATGGAGGCTGGCAAGCGTAGGGAGGGGCTCACCATGCTACAGCGCGTTGTGGCCGGAGTAGCCGTTGCCGCCATGCTGATCGGCGGCGCATGGGCTGGGCCGTGGGAGGACGGGGTTGCCGCCTATCAGCGCGGCGACTACGCCACGGCGCTCGAGGTATGGCAGCCGCTTGCCGAGAGCGGCGATCCGCGCGCGGAAAACAATCTCGGCGTCATGTATGAAAAGGGCCTCGGGGTCCCCGGACATATCAACCGCGCTGCTGATTGGTACCGGAGAGCGGCGACGAAGGGCCACGTCGGTGCGCAAGATAATCTGAGCGACCTGATCGCAAGGGGGCTCATCAACCAGGAAGGCACTCCGCCACCAGCACCATCAGGCCAAGTTTACGAAATTGGACCGCGGATCAAAGAGCTGAACGGCGACATTGCAGCTTGGCGTAGAGCCCGCATTGTCGATAGCCCGGCTTCCTACCAGGCTTACCTTTCGCTATGGCCTAACGGGCGATTTGTGAGCAGCGCTCAGCAGGCCAAGGAGTTCCAGGACCATCGTCGTCTTGATCGAGACTCCATTGTAAATGCCCTGGAAAAAGTGGCGGGCTACGTTTCTAGCTCGGGGCTATCGCTAGCATCTCTGAAACTGGAATATGCACCTGCCCAATGCCTGGCGGACGAGAGATTCCGCAAATTGAGCACGGGCTTTGGTATCCTCGCGTCCCTCTATTACGCTTTTAATTCTGCGCTTAAAGTCGATGCCCTGGAATTGGACTACCCTTACACCGGCTCGCTGAGTGAGGCGCCCGACGAGATAAATTTTCGCCATGCGGTATCGCTGATGGGACCAAGAGATCTGGAGGGGATCACCCGAACCATTTCAAGCGCGCCACGACTGATCGAGCTACTTGGATCCCCTGAGGTTCTCGCCTTCTTGGATTTTGTAATCGAGTATCGAGACGAATTTGCCCGACAGGCAGAGCCAGCTCTCCTCGCCGTGCTCGACAACACGATCTGGACCGATGAGGGGTGGATTGGCTGGGACCTTTTCTACGATCTTGGTTTTGAGCGTGATGCGTGCCTCAGTCAGAGCCTTAACATCGATAACATTCGGGTCAAAGACGATCGGACCTACGTCTCCACCGCTCTGGAACCCTGGGCATACGGATTTTGGTATCGGCGGACTATAGAGGGAAGCGATGCCTACGTATTCGCGCTGCTGAGCGCTGCGCGGTCTTTCATCGCAACCGGCTCCCTCGACCGCTGGGTAGCTATTCCAGTGGTCAAAGGGCCGTCCGCTGCAGACGACGCACCGCCCGTTAGGCCAAACCCGTTTAGGCGGCAGACGAAACAGTAGCTCAGCAACGGAGGCATCCGATGCCGAGGGCGCGATGCGGCGGAGCTTTGTTTCGGCATGGGACAATTTCAAGCACGGTCCCTCCGACCCCGCGGCGTCGAGGGCGCCATATCCCACGAAATTCGCAAAGCCCTCCATCACATCGCGTAGGCGCACGAGGTCGATCTGCTGCTCCCGCAGAATTATAGGGCTGCCGTCCGTCCGGACGGCGTAGCGGAATGCGTCGCCCTGCTTGTCCCATTGGTGGAAGGACATCACACGCGCTGTGCCGCACGATTGGCCTCCTCCTCGCCCGGATGGGATATCGCGTCGAGCAACTGCTGCAAGGCATCCCAGCAGGCTGTGTGTCGCGTGCACGTCCGGACAATCGACGTTAAAAGCCTGGCGGTATGTAACGAGGGTCCATTTCAGGCCCAGCTCGATTTCGCCTGACGGTAGGCATAAAGCGCGGGAAGTGTCAGCTCCCAACGGAGCAGCGGATCGCTGAGTGCCGAATCGGCGCCTCGCGGCTTGGACGTTCAGATGCAGTCCAGAGGATGCTTCATTCAGGTGTACGGACCGCTGCCGGCGTGGCAAGTCTGCAGCCGATGACCTCAAAGCTTCCGAGCTATACTATTGCAATTGCCGTTCTTCGACATCAAAGACTCCACCCGCCGCCATCTCCGAAAACAGGCGCGTGATCATATTATTGACGAGGGCTGCGCCGGGCGACGGCGCTCGGTCCGCGCGGCGGACCAAGAGCCGCCATGACCAAAAATCCTCTATCGGGGTGATTGCCAGCTGACCCGCCTCCTTCATTAGGCGGGCCGCGGTGTAGGAGAAGACTGCAAAGCCAAGCCCCTGCCGAACAAAGGACTGATGGGCGCTCAGCGATTCAGCTTCGGCGACGACGTTCAACTCCGTTCCGAGAGTGTTTGCCACACGCTGCATTTGGGTTCGCCGCGAATTCGGCATTGGCGTCAGGACCAGCGGCAGCCGAACGACATCCTCCAGACAGACGGCACCCTGCTCATTGATCTGGTCTTTGCGCCCTACGAGAAAGGCCTGCTCCCGGATAAGAGGATCGCACTTCCAAGCGGCACCCATTTCGGCGCAGCTAACCCGTGTCACGATGGCCGAGTCAATTTCGTCGGTCTCCAAAGATGCCAGGAGCTTGGAGCTATGGCCGGAGCACACGACGTGAAGGTCGGGATAAATATCGTGCAGGCGCTGGGTCAGCGGGCCGAATAAAATTTCCGCCATCGAGGAAGGAGCACCAATTTTTACGGTAGTGTGCAGAGCTCGGGTCCTAAGAGCCAGCGTCGTCCGAATATTGTCGACGCGCTCGAGGATATCCTTGCCCTCTAGCAATAGATTGCGCCCCTCGCGCGTCAACTTCACACCGAGGCTGCCGCGATCGAAGAGTTTCATGTCGAGCTCGAACTCGAGCTCACGGACGTGCCGACTAAGCGACGGCTGCGCGATGAAAAGAACCTCGGATGCGCGGCGAAATCCCCCAGCCTCCGCCACGCCTACAAAATATCGGAGCTTACGCAGATCCATGGGATGCACACCCCTCCCAGGGCCGACCTCATGAGTGTCGCGCCGCGATGCAGCACGGGAACCTCTTAGACATCGCGTCCGCTAAGTAACGACGACCCCCTCTTTGGCCAAGCACACTTTTGTTACGTTTCCACCTTGGACAATCGCCTTTGACACCTGCCGCAGCGACATTGTTAGAGCGCATGCGCATCCGGTTTCGTGATTGAACGTACCTCAAGAAAGTCGAGGCAGGCGCTGAGCTGTCAATCCCGAAGGCAGGACGCGAGCGCCTTCTGTTATCAGACTATGCTGAAACAAAAGGGAAGGGAAGCGAGGCTTATCAACTCGCTATCAAGTTGGCGTTGTTGCAAGGGCTCGTCAGAGCTTCTCCTTAAGCCAGTCGAACATCACCGCTGCTCCAATGCTCGGCAGGTCCCGCTGGCAATGCTGCGCGCCACCCTCCTCTGCGGTGAAAACGCGAAGCGTCTTATCGCTCGAGCCCGACGCCTTGTAGAGCGCCTCGGCATCGGCAAGCGGCACCTGCTCGTCCTCCGCCCCATGCGTGATAAGAAAAGGACAGCGCATTTTCTGGACGACGCCGTCGAGGCGATAGTCCTTCAGCTTTTCCAGCGCCTGCTCGAGCGTGTCGACGCCGAAGATCCAGCTGATGTGATGGCCTGGAACCGAAAGCGAGGTCTTGAACTTCGCTTCGATGCGCCGCTTCCACGTCGCGTGGTAGTCCCAGATCGCGCCCCAAGCTAGGCAAGCTTTAAAGCGCGGCTCCATTGACGCGATACGTGGGGCGTAATATCCGCCGAGGCTGATTGCCATGACGCCGATCCGATCGGGAGCAACGTCCGGACGAGTCTGCAGATATTCAAGGCAGGCTGTACCGGCGACTTCATAATCGTGGCGAAGCGGCAGGCCGCGAAAGCGGATTGCCTCTCCGGTGCCAGGACCGTCCATCACTAGGCAGGAGATGCCGCGCCGCACGAGGTCGGCTACACCGCGCACATACTGCAACTCCTTGGTGATATCGAGACCGTCGAAGAACACCACGCAGGGAGCTTGCTTGAGGTCGGTATTCTCGGCATGAACAAAATAGCCGGGCAAGCCGCCACCTTCGTAGGGCACCTCGACCGGCTCGATGTTGGGCCGATCGGTGAGCGTCGTATAACGCCGGAAGCAGTCGAGCGACGTGCGATAAATGCTTAGCGCCGCGTCGTCCTTCGGGGTCCGAAACCGCTCACCGACCTGGTAGTAGCAGCACGCACGAAGATAGAATGAGGCGGCAGTGTAGCCATTGCCTTCCTTTTCGGCTTTCTCCGCGATTGCTCGAACCTCGTCGCCGAGGCGCGACCACTCGGCGAACCAGGCATCGTCGTCCCCGACCCGACCGCGGATCCGTCGGCCCAGCCGATCGACTTCGCCAATGTCGCTGCCGCCCATACCGGCGCAGCCGATGACGTCGACCATCGCGGCAGACCACCGATAATCCTCGGGGAAATATGCGAACCAGTTGGTCTGGCGCCCAGCGACTATATTCATTTCAGCTACTCCCAAAGTTTGCCCTATAGCTTCGTCTTAACCCAGTCGAACATGGTCGCCATGCCGATACTCAGGTAGTCGCGCTGGCAATGCTGGGCGCCGCCCTCTTCCGCTGTAAATACGCGAAGGGTCTTGTCAGGCGAGCCCGACGCCCGATAGAGCGCCTCCGCATCGGCGAGCGGCACCTGCTCGTCCTTTTCGCCATGGGTGATTAGGAATGGGCAGCGCATTTTCTGCACAACCCCGTCGAGACGGAAGTCGTCGAGCTTAGCTAACGCCTCCTCCAACGTATCCACGCCGAAGATCCAACTGATGTGATGGCCGGGCACCGAGAGGGAAGTTTTGAACTTGGCGTCAATGCGCTTCTTCCAGGTCTCGTAGTAGTCCCAGATGGCGCCCCATGCGATGCAGGCCTTGAAGCGCGGCTCCATCGAGGCGCAGCGCGGCGCATAATAGCCGCCGAGGCTGAGCGCCATGACGCCGACGCGGTTAGCATCGACGTCGGAACGGGTCTCTAGATAGTCGAGGCAGGCGCTGCCGGCGACTTCGTAATCGTAACGCACCGGCATGCCGCGGAAGCGGATCGCCTCGCCTGTGCCGGGCCCATCCATCACCAGGCAGGATATACCACGCCGGACAAGTTCTGGGACGCCGCGGAGATATTGCAGTTCCTTCGTGACGTCGAGCCCGTCGAAGAAGACCATGCAGGGGGGCTTCTTCAGGTCAGTGTTGCGGGCATGCACAAAATAGCCTGGTAGGCTCGTGCCCTCATAGGGCACTTCGACAACCTCGATGCGCGGGCTGTCGGTCAGCCGCGCGAAACGATGGAAGCAATCGACCGACGTCTTGAATGCATCGAGAGCAATTTCATCCTTGGGTGTCCGGAAGCGCTCGCCCATCTGATAGTAGCAGCAGGCGCGGAGATAGGTTGCCGAAGCACTGAGGTCATTGCCCAACTTCTCAGCTTTCTCCGCGATGGAGCGCACCTCGTCGCCAAGGCGAACCCATTCCTCGAACCATGCCGCGTCATCGCTGAGCCGCCCCTTTAGCCGCCTTCCGGCGCGGTCAACCTCGCCGATGTCGCTACTGCCCATGATCGCGCTGCCGACAATGTTGCAAATCGCCGATGACCATCGATAGTCGTCGGGGTAGTAGGTGAACCAGTTCGCATGCTGCGGTGACACCATGGTCATTGCGCGCCTCCTTGATAGGTCGCGGAGGCGGCGGCGCCCCCGGGGGTCTTTCGCGTCAAGCTTCGCGGATCGGCAGCATGAGCTGGGATGCATGCCCGCCGTCGTGGTAGACGGTGTTGCGGGCGATGCGCGTGTGCGTGTGATAGCCTATCGGCTCGCCGGTATTCGGGTTCGGGTCGTAATTCGGGAAATTACTGCTCGATATGTCCAGCCGGATTCGGTGTCCCTTGACGAAGCGGTTGCCAGTCATCCAGAGGTTGATGGTCGCCGTTACGACCTCGCCCGGCTTGACGAAATCTGGCTTTTCGAGACCATCCCGATAACGCAGCCGGATGATCGAATCCTGCAGGATCAGCGCGAAGCCATAGGGGTAATCCTTTGACGGCGGATATTGGTCAACAAGCTTCGCGGTGAAGTCGGTGTCCGGCGCGTCGGTCGAGACGAAGAGCTTAAGGCTCATCGGTCCAACGACTTCGACGTCACGTTCCAGCGGTTCGGTCTCGAAAACTAGCACGTCGGCCCGGCTCGACAACGGCAACTCGTCGGTGCAGCCCGGGTGCTTAAGATTCCCGACCTGGTCCTGCGGCCCCATATTGTCGCGGTCGCGTTGGGTGAAGGCGTAATTATAGTCGCCGCCAACTTGCGGGCAGGGCTTTGTCGGATCATAGGCAAATGTCGTGCTGCTCTCTTTTGCCTCCGGTGCTTCCGCCGTCAGGCGCCCACCTTCATGCAGATAGAATGACGTCACCTTTGCGTCCGGCAGAGGCCAGGCTGGTGCGTCGATCCATCTACCGCCATGCTCGAAATGGCCGTTGGTGTCGCGTTTGCCGGTGCCGCCGCCGCCGACGAAGACGGTGACCGATGTCTGGGCTCCCATCAGCCCGGTGTCGATACCCATTAGATAGTGGTCGAAGAAAGCAAGCCGGATCGGGGTCCAGTCGACGCCAGCGTGAAACTCGACCGCGCCCTGCCACGAAGATCGCGAGCGAAGTGGCCCGTGCGTCCACGGACCCAAAAGCAGGAACTGCGGCGACTTCTTAATTGCTTTCAGGCCGGTGTAATTCCTAACAGTCCCCAATGTCAGGAAGTCGTAGTAACCGCCCATGTGGAAGACCGGGACATCCGGGTAATCTCCATGGAAACCTTCGAAATAATATCCGTTCTGCTTCCAGTAATCATCGAAGTCGGGATGATCAACCCACGCCCGGTACCATTTCTCCGCTTCGGGCACGAGGCGGAACAGGCGGAAATGCTCCGAAAGTGGCCGCGTCAGCCAGTCGGCCAGCTGTGATCGAGCCTTGTGGATGTTAGCGTTGACGACCGGGTCCTGTTTTGCCCGCCGATCCATTTCGGCATGGTGCAGGGAATAATTGAGGTTGTGAGCAAGGCGGAAGGCGCCGCCATGGGCTTCGCAATCGTCGTGATAATTCGAGGTGCCGAAGGCCGGGAACATGGCAGATAGGTGTGGCGGCGCCTCACGCGCTAGCGCATGCTGGGTGGCCGCGTCGTAGGAATAGCCACTGGTGCCAACCTTGCCGTTGCACCAATCCTGCGCGGCGACCCATTCGACTGTATCGAAGCCGTCCTTGCCTTCATCCACATAGAGGGCGAATTCCCCTTCGGAAGCGCCGTGGCCGCGGCTGTCCTGAAAAACGAAAGCGTAGCCGCGGCGCGCAAAGAATTCAGGATCGTTGGCGAGTGGCGCCCTCGGCAACTTGTCGTATGGGGTACGGTCGAGGATTGCTGGAAAGGTGCCCGGAAGGCGCTTGCCGTCTCTGGCAGGCAAATAAATATCGGTGGCGAGCCGCACGCCGTCGCGCATTGGCACCATGACGTCGCGGATCAGAACATAGTCGTCACTGACCGGACCGCGTTCGTAGCTACAGAGGCGTTCGAAATGCGAAGCGGTGACTTCTGGAGCAGAATCGAGGCCCATGGTGCATCCCCTTTTAGTGCTAGAGGTCCGTGTCTTTTTCTAGCGCGCGTTTCTCGCTGCCGTCGAAGCGGGCTCGGCTTGGCGCAGTCGCATTGCCTGCCTTGCTGTCAACTGAAAGACCGGATTTGCTCGCAGTTCGGCAGGATGCACATCAAACCGGCAGGACGTCGCCGCCTTCGGGGACATCCACTTCAAAGCTGTTCAGTGTGAAAGTCAGCATGGCGAAATAACCGAAGGTCATCGCGAGATCGATCGCCCCTTTCAAGCCGAAGCGCTGCACCGCCGCGTCATAAGTACTCTTTTCGACCCGATGTTTGGCACTGAGGATCTGCTGTCCAAATGTCATGACGAGTTCCTGGTCGGGTGTCAGGCCCTCCGGTCGGCGGCGCTCGCGGATCGCCTCTATGATGCGTTCCGGCACGCCGGCTTCGCGGCCCTGCTTGGTCCAACCGGCCCATTCGAAACGGCAGTTGAATTCGCGCGCAGTCATCATCACCGCGATGGTGCGCAGGCCTTTGTCGAGGCCGGATTCGAAGCGAATGTAAGCGCCGACATCCGAAACGCGCTTTCCTAGGTCAGGGCTATGTACCAGGACGGTGAACGGACCGCCGATATGGCCGCGGTTCCCCATGACATGGTCCCAGGCGCCCTGCCCTTCGGGATCTAGTTTTTCGCGAACGGGAAGTTCCAGGCGTGCCATTTTCAGTTTCCTTTCATGACGGGAAGGGTAGGCGGTCGTCCGCTCACGCCGGATTGAGCAGGAGGGCGAGATCGGCGAGCTTGGGAAGTGTTTCGAGCGACAGGACGGCCTCGACGACGCGCTCGCTGCGCTCGGCCGGCAGGGCGACGCGGAGAAGTTCGCGCGCCTTGGCGGCGACCTCCTCGGTCGTCATCGGGTTTTCCATGGCGCCGCGCACTTTCACGACACGGTTCTGGAAGGTGCGGCCGTCGCGCGTGACGAATTCGACCATGCCCTGGCGCGGGCTCTCCGCCGAGGCGAGTTCGGGATTGGCGCGGATCGAGATTTTGCTGGTGATGGTTTCGATCTCCGGCCGATGGACGCGATCGTCGTCATGGGCGGCGTGGAAAGAGAGCCCGCCGTCGATCAGCGTCGCTGCCAGCAGGTAGCGGAGATTGAGGCTGCTCATATGCTGGTCGGAGCGCGTGATCTTGTCCTCGCCGCGCGCCGTGTAGACAATGATCTCGGCGAAATCGTCCGGGCCGACCTTGTGCTCGCGCATGATGTTGGCGAGGCAGTCAACCGGCGCCTGGATAGGTGAGCCGACCGAATATTTCTTGATGTTGGTGCGCATGATCTCGAAGCGCTCGCCGAGCTTGTCGGAAAGCTGCACCGGATCGGCCTTCTCGGCGCCATGCGACGGCAGGAAGCCGTTATAGCCTTCGAGATCGTCCTCAATGCCGGTGAAGCCGGCCTCGAGCATGGTTGCAGCGGTCATGCCGCTGCGCGCCGGCATGCCGCCGAAGATGAAGCCCTTTTCGACATGGAACGTGTCCATCGGATAGGAGGCAAGCCCCGAGGCCTGCTGCGCCGCGTAGGAAAGGAGATAGCGGCATTGGGTGGCGTCGAGCGGCGTCGACGTGCAGGCGCCGGCGGCTGCCGCCGCACCGAACACGCCGCCGAAGGCGTGCGTGTCGTAGCGCCGATACGGCTCGCGGATATTGGCGCCGATCGAGCGCATCACCCGGGCGCCGACATCGTAGCCGAGCACGACGGCCTTTAGGAGATCGCCGCCGCTCTTGCCGTTCTTCTCGGCCATGGCGAGCGCCGGCGGCAGGATGGCGCAGCCGGGATGCATGCCCGCCGGCGCGTGTGAATCGTCGGTCTCGTCGGCATGCGCCAGCATGCCGTTGGCGAGAGCGGCGACCACCGAATTGTAGCGGCCCTTCAGGCCAATGATCGTGGCGTCGCCGCCGGCGCCCTGGAGCGTCGCATATTTCATCGCCATCTTGCCGACCGGCAGCGTCGTGCCGGAGACCATGGCGGCGAGTGTATCGAGGATGTGGTGCTTGGCGCGCGTCGCGACCTCGTCCGGCAAGGCGGCCGTCCGCGCCCTAACCATGTATTCGGCCAACGCGATGGTCGATGCGCCGTCCGAAGCGGACTTTGCCGAAGTCTTCTTTTCTGTCGTTGCCATTTCCAAAACTCTGCTGCAACTACCGCCCGAATGGACGGCTAGTGCATGTATCTACCGCCATTGATGGTGAATGTGTCGCCGGTGCAGAAGGCGGCCTCGTCCGAGGTGACGAAGCGGACGAGGGCGTAGAATTCCTCAAGCGTCCCCATGCGGCCGACCGGGATCTCCGTGCGGCCCTTGACATAGTTCTGCAGCGTCTGCTCGACATTGCCGACCGCTGTCCACTCGCCGCGTTCCGTGTCGATCTGGCTGGGCGAGATGACATTGCAGGTGATGCCGTCGGCGGCGGTCGAGCGAGCGACGCTGCGGGTGAAGCCGATCAGCCCCGATTTGCCGGCGACGACACCGACGCGGTCCGGGGAGCCGACCATGGCCGAGATACCGCTCATATTGACGATGCGTCCCCATTTCTTCTTGCGCATGTTGGGCAACACCGCCTTGGTGCAAAGGAAGGCTGCATCAAGGATGACGGCAATGGCGAGCCTCCATTCCTCGAAAGTCATTTCGTCCAGCTTCCTAGCCACGCGGACCACGGCATTGTTGATGAGGATGTCGACGCCCCCAAAGCGCCCGTCTGCTGCTTTCACCAGGGCGGCGACCTGTTCGGGCTGGGTGACGTCGGCTTGCATCGCCAGGGCCTGGCCGCCGGCGGCTTCGATCTCCTCCGCCAGTTCCTCAACCGCCTTGCCGGTCCGCGCACAGATGACGACGCGGTAGCCATCGGCGGCGTACCGCTTGGCGAGGTAGCGACCGATATTCCGGCTTGCCCCGGTCACTAGCACTGTCCGATCCATCCGACGCTTTCCTTTCAATGGAGCCGCAGTGACTTGCTTGTCCGGCCCGCGATTGCTTTTTACTGCCCTTACGACGCGATACAGCTTCCAGCCGAAATAAGAACCCGGATGTCGTCGCCCTGTTCGATTGGGCTGTTGGGCATGAGTTTTGCCGCGACAATTCCGTCGGCGGTCTCACACTGGCAGGCGATGTGGTCGCCGGCGAAGACAACCGCGCGCACGACACCCGGGAGAATGTTGTCCGGCCCCTCCGCACCATCGACGTTGCTATCGACATCCCCTGCGCGAAGGATGCGCACGAGCTCGGGCCGGAACATAACGTCCACGCTCTCGCCAACCTCCTTGGTGCCGACCACGAGACAGCGCAGCAAATGTCCACTACCCGTCTTGACCTCGCCAAGCCGGCCGTTTCGATTTGCAATAGCGCCATGAAGTAGGTTCACACTTCCGACGATTCGGGCGACCCGTCCCGACGTCGGTGCCAAATAAATCTCCCGCGGCGTTCCGAGCTGCATGATCTTGCCATCCGACATCACCGCGATTCGGTCGGACATTGACAGGGCTTCACCCTGATCATGGGTTACATAGATCGTCGCGATGCCGAGCTTTTTGGTTAGGTCCTTAATCTCGAAGCGCATCTCCTCGCGAAGTTTGGCGTCAAGATTTGACAGCGGCTCATCGAGCAGCAGCAGTTTCGGACGGACCACAAGAGCCCGGGCGAGCGCGACACGCTGCTGCTGGCCGCCGCTCAGATAGGGCGCCTTGCGGTCGGCCAAGTGATCTAGCTGCACGAGCTTGAGCGCCTCCATTCCTCGCGCCCGACGCTCAGAGCGAGGAATGCCGCGTCCGGTCCCCGGGTCGCCGCGATAGGAAAGTGAAAAGGTGACGTTCCCCATCACAGTCATATGGGGCCAGATCGCGTAGGACTGGAAAACCATTGCGATCGGGCGATCGTTTGGTGGAACGGCCTTTCTGCGCGACGCGACCATCTGGCCATCAATCACGATCTCACCGTCATCGGCATGTTCGAGACCGGCAACACAGCGCAGTGTCGTGCTCTTTCCGCAGCCGGAGGGACCAAGCAGCGTGAAGAACTCACCTTCCTTAATGTCAAAACTCACGTCATCGACGGCATTGACCAGACCGCCTTCGGTCACGAAGGCCTTCTTGAGATTCTTAACGACAAGCGTGCTCACGTCGGTTCCTATGTTTCGGCCCGCGACATAAGGCGTCGCAAAAGTAACGTCATTGGAAAGAGGACCAGAACAAGCATGGTGCCGTAGGCAGCGGCTTCGCTGAACCGGCCGATCTGCCAAAGGCTCCAGATCTGTGAAGCAAAGACTTCGTTATTTCGGGAGGCAAGAATCACGGGCACGGAAAATGACCGCATCGAATTCGCGGCCACCCAAATCCAACCCGCGATGACAGCTGGAATAAGAAGCGGAAGGGTGATGCGCCACATCACCGCGAGCGGCCTCGCGCCGCCAACGGTACCGGCATCTTCGAGTTCGGCCTTTACCTGGATGATGGCGCCGTTCATCAGGCGAGTACCGAAGGCGATATACTGCGTCGTCAAGGCGACCACCAAGACGACGACAGTGCCATAGACCGGGAGCAGATTCAGGGGCGGGTTTAGAAAGACGAAGATCATCGCGATTGCGATAGTGATCCCGGGAAAAGCGTAAGGCAGGAAGGTCAGGCCGTCGAGGAAGCCTCTGCCTCGAGCCGAACCGCGAACGATGCACCACGAAATGAGGAAAGCCAGTGCCATCGTCAGAGTCGCCGTAGCGATAGTCATCGACACGGTATTCCCGGTCACCCGCCAAAGCTCTTTGCCGTTAAAGAGATTGGCATAGTTGACCAAAGAAAGCGGGACGTCTGCGTTGAGCACAATCGGGGCATAGAGCGGCCGCAGCGATAGCCACGCCATCACGGCCATCGGCAAGAGGACGGTCAAAATGCCGAAGGCGGCTACTAGCGCGAATGCCGGGTAACGCCACCGACCAAGAGAGACGCGGCTTGGCCGGTACCCCTTTCCGGAGACAGTGGCATATTGCTCGGAATGTCGAATGATCCGTCGATAAGCCAGGACGAGCAAGATCATGATGCCCATGAACAGGACCGAGTAGACCGCGCCAAGCCCGTAATCGACTGGCACCCTGAGTGACACCGTAAAATAGACGAGGGTACTCAGCATATAGACCCCACCGGGGAGTCCAACGGCGAGGGCCCCTTCAAAATTATCCATGCTCGATATGAAGGAATACATGCCCGCGGCGAGTATCGCGGGCGCAAGAGCCGGGAGGGTGACCCGGTAGAAGGTCTGAAAGGTGTTCGCCCCGCCGACTCTAGAAGCCTCCTCCAGGGCCGGATCAAACAAACGAAAGGCCGCGACGAGCATCAGGAAAATAGTGGTCACACCACGAATACTGTCGAGGAAGATAACCCCACCCACGCTATAGAACTGGAACGGGCCTGATTTGCCTGCGAACAAAAAGGGAAGAGCGTCGCGCAGCATTACGTTTAGAAGGCCGGCCCTCGGCGATAAAAGGACGGTCCACGAAAGTACAAAGAGAATACTTGGCACGGCGATCGGGAGCAAAAGGATGGACCAGGAAAGATTGCGGAACGGCATGTCCGTTCGCTCGATCAACCAGGCGAAGAGAACCGCAAGCGCCAGGCTAATGGCGGTCCCAATCGTTGCGACGACAACGGTATTTCTCAGAGCGCGATAGGTTTCCGGCGTTTGAAACACGCGTTCGTAGTTGTCGAAGGTCCATTCTCCGAGATTGCCGGGCGTTCCGGTGCTCAGGCTCGAGACGAAGAGAAGGGCCAGCGGCACAATGACCAGGAGGAGCAGTATCGCGACGGCCAGAACAAATGGCCAATTGCGAAGTGCGCGATGCACATTCCGACCGACTTTGTGAAGATGTTGGCGCGCAGAGGAATTACTGAACTGAGCGGTGGAGGTCATTTGCTCTAGCGCGCCCCTTCAACTTTGTGAAGCGCCGGGAGGAAGGAAGGTTCAGTCGCAGAACTGATCCTCCCTTCCCTTCTAAACGGCTTCGACAGGCTGCGATGAAAACTGGTCTACTGAACAGCAGGCTGAGGATGACCCCATGCCTCTAAAATCAGCTCCGCGGCGTGTTCCGCGTGCTTTGCGACTGCCATCACGCCTTCTGGAGGTAGGTTTGGCTTGATACCGGCGCGGGCGAAGTATTTGGATTTCCAGCTTCCCTCTATCCACGGGGAGCCATAACCGGGATTAACCTTGTCAAGTGCTTCTGGATTGGCTGCCGCATAGGCGACGAGCAGGAGGGCTGTGTTTGGTGCGTTCGGACGCGTGGCAATGACGGGCGAGATGTAGCCAGCCGAGTTGCTGTGATCCGTCGGGACGACGAAATCGAGGGTAGACCCGTCCTCAAGTCCGCCATCCGGGGATGCTTTGACGAAGCCACGAAGAATACCGTGGATCTGAACCCCACAGGCAATGGGCCGCTCGCCTTGAAGTAGGGCCGTCGTTATAGGAGCCGAGCTACGAGCCCAAAGAGGCTCATTCGCGGCAACGCCCTTGGCCCACTCTTTCGCACCCTCGTCACCTAAGAAATGCGGCATCAGCGCGAATCGGGTCCCGGGACGTACATCCACAATGAGCTCGCCCTTATATTTCGGGTCCGCACACTCCTTGAAGCTCTTGGGAACCTCTTCTCGGCTCACCAGGCTCTTGTTGAAAACAATTGCATCGGTTGAGCTGCCCACTTGGACAATGCGTCCATCAAAAGCGATGTTTTCTTTCTTCATCTCAAGTGGAGATCCATCGAAGACACTCCAATCTGGCACAGCCCCGATGTCTTCTCTGACGAGCCTCTCTTCCATGTCGCCGCCAACATTCATCAAATCCACATCGGTACGGCCAGCCTTCCATTCCACCACGACCCGTTCGCGCGGTTCAGTTCCATTGCACTCTGATGTCTCTACATCTTTGATGTTCGGAAAGGTCGCCTTAAACCCCGCAATAAACGCTTCCCACTCTTCGTCGCTAAAGGTCTGACAAAAGTGCATTGCGGGCTCTTCGGCGGCCGCCGCCACGATGGACTCATAGTCGTTCTTGAAGCCCGCATCCGCCGGCTTGTGCTGTACTTGCGCCATGGCGCTGCTACCTAACGCAATAGAAGCGATAGCTGCGCAAAGAGTTACCTGACGTGTTTTCATGCGCTCCTCCCCTTGTGAGCGGGCCAGTGACGCGTGAGATACAGCGGCATTGTTGCCGACTTTTTCGCGCCTTCGCGAACTCTAAGCAAAAAAATGCCGGTGAGTGATCGCAATTACGCTCGGGCGATAGCAAAATGCTCTCGCGTGGAATGAATTGCGTCCCTCCCGGCCCCGGAGCATCGACCTCTATCAGCATACGGTGCGCATGCTGTTGTGGGCGCTGAAGCCGTTGGACGAGGGCCGTTTCATTCAGTTTAAGGGCAACGCCGGGGTGCGCGTGAAGGGCCTTCACTTCCGATGCAAATACCAGGGTTGTGCCTACATCGAAGGTAATGCCTTGCGGCCCGACACTTGGACAATCGTCGACGCCGCTGGCCTGCCCTGCCGGGTAGCTGATCGGTTCCGGGCTCGTTGCTAGGGTTCGCTTTTCCGACGTCGCGGTCATCTAACGAAAGGACTCGGATGACTGGTTCGCGCGCATTTCGACCGCATAGGTTATGGAAAGCTTCGTTACCCCAGTTTGGACGAGATCGACGTGTCCGGCCAACTTCAGACCTCTGCATTCAGGCAGACAAAGGTCAGGTCTCAACGCGCCAGAAGGATTCGGCGCAATCTACTGCAAACCCTCTCCGTTCAGGTTCACCTCCGCGGCAGGCTCGTCCAGAACCGCGGCTGGGGAGGCGGGGAGGAAGACGAACCTGCTGCGGTCAAGCGAGCGTCGAGGACGGCGAGCAGCGAGTCCGGTGCCGGTGCCGAGGACGAACTCGGCGAGATCATCGCTGTTAGCTCCACGTGGTCGGACATCGGCACGGTCGCGCGCTCTATCAGGATCACTCCGTTGCGCATCTCGATGTGCCATGCCGTCTTGTCGCCTTCGACCTGGAGCGAAAAGGCGGTGCGAGTCTCTCCAGCCTGATCCGGGTCCACGAGTACCGGCAGAAACGCAAGGTTGGCCGCGGTTCCGGCCGCGATGAGATCCTCGCGCCGCGGCGTGCCGAGGACGGCCCGCACTTCGTAGATGGTGACCGGCTTGCCCATGGCGAGGAGCTTGCCTTCGAGTTCCAGCGCGGCCTGTCTGGCTTCGGCGTCGGCGGCGCGATAGACCCCGTAGCCCGCGCTCTGTGAGCCTGCGTGGCATCGAAGATCTGCTTTCGGAGCGCGCAATCACTGAGAACAAGCTGACAAACAAACTTTGCAATCCCGACTGGTCTCTGGCTGGCGGGTTGCTGCGAACCTTTGCGGGATACTCAAGACGTCGTGGTTCCCGCAGATGCGCTAACGGTTTCGCGCTGCCCCGCCGAGAAGGTTGGATTTCAGTACCTCTCCCTCCGCCAGTCGTGCTCAAGCGAACTGTCTCTCTGGCTTGCGACGGCTACTCATAAGCCCAGGAATTGCGGGCTTTAGCGATGAAAGCTCGTGACCTCCTCGGTCGGGTTTGGCCTCTGTTTTCTCTCTCTGCGGGCACTTTTCTCCAAACCTCATGACTTCGCCGATTTAGTACGGAACTCGTAAGATGCTGATATCACGACATTTTCTGGGTAATAATTTCCCGTACTTTTCGACACTGTGGTTGGTGGCCGAGAGCGACTGACATCGGAATCGGTTGTTGATTTCCTTGGCAGTTTCGTAGTCTCCGGTACGGCGGAAACTCAATACGGTGTCATCTTGCTCGCCGGCAAAAAAGCGAGCATTTGGCGCCGCGCGCGCTTGGCATAGAATTCATAGATCATGCAAGAACGCGTTCTAGACGGTCCTTCCTGTCAACGGCGGAGCAAAACCAGGCCACGCGCCGGAGGAATAGTCGGCCATTTGTGGCGCACACCTGAGAGCGCCGGGAGGGCGTAGCCCGAGCGGGGTTCTCAGGTGTGCGCGGCGATGTTTCGAGGGACGTCAGCCGGCCTTTCGGGCTCGGCTTTGAGCGAGACGATAGCTATCGCCATTCATCTCGAGAATGTTGACGTGGTGGGTGATGCGGTCGAGAAGCGCGCCGGTCAGACGCTCCGACCCGAGCGTCTCGGTCCATTCGTCAAACGGAAGATTGCTGGTGATCAGGGTGGCACCCCGTTCGTAACGTTGCGAGATCAGCTCGAACAGCAATTCGGCGCCGGTTTTGGAGAGCGGCACGAAGCCCAGCTCGTCGATTATGAGAAGCTGGTAGGCGGCCATCTGCTTCTGGAACCGTAGCAGACGCCGCTCGTCGCGCGCCTCCATCATCTCGCTGACCAGCGCTGCGGCCGTGGTGAAGCCGACGGACATGCCCTTCTGGCATGCTGCCAGGCCGAGGCCGAGCGCCACATGGGTCTTGCCC
>CAMCWB010000070.1 GCA_945882315.1 Bauldia litoralis
GACAGATCGTCATGCGCAAAATCGACGGTTGGCAGACCCTCGCAACCAAGCCCGTCGATCAGCCGGTTGACCTGGCCGCCTGAACCGATACCTTCACCACGCCGGAGCCACGTCACGCGAATTCCAACACGACCAGCGACGGCACCGAAATGCCTGGGGCAAATTGGTGAACCAGCAAATAATTTGCGGTTGCCGATGCCTGAAAAAATAGGGGCGCCGCAAACAATTCGCGGCGCCCGAAGATTAACGCGATAGACGAAATCAGTCGGTCTTGCGGCTTTCGCCGGCCGCCGCCCGGTTCTTGAATTTCAGCGCCGCATGGGCGGCGGCGAGCCGCGCGATCGGCACCCGGAAGGGCGAGCAGGAGACGTAGTCGAGGCCGACCTCCTCGCAGAACTCGACCGAGGCCGGGTCGCCGCCATGCTCGCCGCAGATGCCGAGCTTGATGCCCGGGCGCGTCTTTCTGCCGCGCTCGACCGCGATCGCGACCAGTTCGCCGACGCCGTCCCGGTCGATGGTGACGAAGGGGTCGTGGGCGAGGATGCCGCGGGCGGTGTAGGTGCCGAGGAACATCGAGGCGTCGTCGCGCGAGATGCCGAAGGTCGTCTGGGTCAGGTCGTTGGTGCCGAAGGAGAAGAACTCGGCCGTCCCGGCGATCTTGCCGGCCTCGAGCGCGGCCCGCGGCAGCTCGATCATCGTGCCGACCGTGTAGTACGGCATCTTGCCGCGCTCCTTCTGGACCAGCGCGGCGGCCTTCTCGATCATGCCCTTGACGAGGTCGAGCTCGGCCCGGGTCGCGACCAGCGGCACCATGATCTCGGGCTCCACCGTCTCGCCGCTCTTCTCGGCGACTTCCAGCGCCGCCTCGAAGATGGCGCGCGCCTGCATCTCGGCGATCTCCGGATAGGAGATGGCGAGACGGCAGCCGCGGTGGCCGAGCATCGGGTTGAACTCATGCAGGGCATGGGTCCGGTCGCGCAGTTTCGCCGGCGCCACGTTCATGACCTTCGCGACCTCGGCGATCTCTTCCTCGGTCTTCGGCAGGAACTCGTGCAGCGGCGGGTCGAGGAGGCGGATCGTGACGGGCATGCCCTTCATGATCTCGAACAGCTCGACGAAATCGGCGCGCTGCATCGGCAGGAGCTTCGCCAGCGCGGCGCGGCGGCCGGCTTCGTCATCGGCGAGGATCATCTCGCGGACGGCGAGGATGCGGCCTTCGTCGAAGAACATGTGCTCGGTGCGGCATAGGCCGATGCCTTCGGCGCCGAAGGAGCGGGCGGCACGCGCATCGGCGGGCGTCTCGGCATTGGCGCGGACGCGCATGCGCCGGGTCGCGTCGGCCCATACCATCAGCTTGGCGAAATCGCCGGAAAGCTCCGGCTGCTGCATCGCCACCGAACCGGCCAGCACCTGACCGGTCGAGCCGTCGATGGTGATGATGTCGCCTTTCTTCAGCACCCGGCCGCCGGACGTCACCGTTCCTGCCTCATAGTCGACGCGGACGCTGCCGGCGCCCGAGACGCAGGGCTTGCCCATGCCGCGCGCCACCACGGCGGCGTGGCTGGTCATGCCGCCGCGCGTCGTGAAGATGCCTTCGGCGGCGTGCATGCCGTGAATGTCTTCGGGGCTCGTCTCGACGCGGACGAGGATGACCTTCTTGCCTTGCGCCTTCATCGTCTCCGCCTCGTCGGAGGAGAAGACGATCTCGCCCGAGGCGGCGCCCGGTGAGGCGGGCAGGCCGGTGGCGATCAGGTCGCGCTCCGCCGAAGGGTCGATGGTCGGGTGGAGGAGCTGGTCGAGCGAAGCCGGCGCGACGCGCATCACCGCCTCTTCCTCCGTGATCAGGCCTTCCTCGGCGAGGTCGACCGCGATCTTCAGCGAGGCTTTGCCGGTGCGCTTGCCCGAGCGCGTCTGGAGCATCCAGAGCTTGCCGCGCTCGATGGTGAATTCGAGGTCCTGCATGTCGCGGTAGTGCTTCTCCAGCGTCTGGCAGATCGTCTGGAACGCCGCGAAAGCTTCCGGCATCGCCTTCTCGAGCGAGGGCTTGTCGGAACCGGCGGCGACGCGCGCCGCCTCGGTCAGGTCCTGCGGCGTGCGGATGCCGGCGACGACGTCCTCGCCCTGCGCGTTGACGAGGAACTCGCCATAGAGCGCCTTGTCGCCGGTCGACGGGTTGCGCGTAAAGGCAACGCCGGTCGCCGAGGTCTCGCCCATATTGCCGAAGACCATGGCCTGGACGTTGACCGCCGTGCCCCAGCTCTCGGGGATATCGTGCAGGCGGCGATAGGTGATGGCGCGCTGGTTCATCCAGGAGGCAAAGACGGCGCCGATCGCGCCCCAGAGCTGCTCGTTCGGGTCCTGCGGGAAGGGCTTGCCCTTCTCGCGCTCGACAATGACCTTGTAGTCGCGGATGAGCTCGCCCCAGTCGTCGCCTTCGAGGTCGGTGTCGAGCGTATAGCCGCGCTCGTCCTTGAAGTCCTCGAGCCGCTCTTCGAACAGATGATGGTCGATGTCGAGGACGACATTCGAATACATCTGGATGAAGCGGCGGTAGGAATCATAGGCGAAGCGCCGGTCGGCGCCGGCTGCCAGCGCCTCGACCGTCTCGTCGTTGAGGCCGAGATTGAGGACGGTGTCCATCATGCCCGGCATCGAGGCGCGGGCGCCGGAGCGGACCGAGACCAGGAGTGGATTGTCGGCGTCGCCGAAATTGCGGCCGGTCAGCGCCGAGATCTGGTCGAGCGCCGTGCCGACGTCGGATTCGAAGCCTTGCGGGTATTTCTGGCCGTTGGCGTAATAATAGGTGCAGACTTCGGTGGTGATGGTGAAGCCGGGCGGCACGGGCAGTCCGAGATTGGACATTTCCGCCAGATTGGCGCCCTTGCCGCCGAGAAGGTTGCGCATATCCGCGCTTCCCTCGGCCGTGCCGTCGCCAAAACTGTAAACCCATTTCGCCATGTCGAGGCGCCCCGCTGGTAAAGGTATAGCGGGGGCCTTCCTAGCCAACGCACTATGGTCTTGCAAACCCAAATCAAGCGACATGCGGCCGTACTCCGTCTGGCGTGAGCAGGCGTTTCCAGTCCCCGACGCGGCCGGGTAAGGCCAGCCGCGCCGAACGCGTCGCCCCGATTGCGGTTCCTTGTTGGAATCGCGCCATTCTGCGGCCCCGATCGAAGCTGGTGCCTCGAACTAGGCGGTATCTGGCGGGTGCCTCCACGCGCTATTACTCTTTCCACCGAATCTGGCGGCATAGGGGCAAAGACATGACTCCGGTCGAAATCCTTGGATACCTCGCTTTGGCGCTGCTGCTCGCCAGCGCCGCCATGCGGACCATCACCTGGCTCCGCATCCTCGCGATGCCCGCCAATCTGGCGATCATCGCCTATGGCGCCTTCTCGATGCGCTACCCGATCGCGCTGGTCGGCGCCGTCCTCTTCTTCCTCAATGCCTGGCGGCTCTGGGAGATGCGGCAGCTCGTGGCCGTGACCCGTGCCGCGACCGCCGCCGGCAGCGCGCCGATCACGATGGACTGGCTCTTGCCCTACATGCGGCCCCTGGCCCTGCCCGCCGATGCCGTCCTCTTCCGCAAGGGCGATGCGGCCGATGCGCTGTATTTCATCTCGCATGGCCGGGTGCGCATGGAGGAGATGGACAAGGAACTGGGCGAAGGCACGCTTTTTGGCGAGATCGGCCTTTTCTCCGACCACAAGGTCCGCACCGCGACGGCCACGGCCGTCGGCGATTGCTCGCTGCTCGTCGTTTCGGCCGAGAAGGTCCGTGAGCTGTTCTTCCAGAATCCGGAGTTCGGCTTCTTCCTCACCGGCCTGATCACCCGCCGCCTCGCCGAGGACGCCGCCGCTGGCACGCTCAGGCCCTAGTCGCCTCCGGCGTCAAAGCGCGCCGCGGGAAGAGGAGCCGCTGGTAGAGCCAGCCGATGGCCACGAGCACTAGCCCGAGGACGATGAAGGAGAGGGCGCGGAAGCCGCCGGTAAGATCGCCGAGGTCGATCAGGAAGACCTTGCCGATCGTGAGCAGCACCACTGCTGCCGAGGCGAGCCGCACCGGCTGCGAGCGGAGGAAGAGGCCGGCGACCAAGAGGACGATGCCGAAGGCGAGCCATACCGCCGAGTAAGTGTATTGCTCGGCATCGGTGATGTCGCCATAGGCGAGAACCGGCCCCTGGAATATGTGCCGGACCTCCAGCGAGAGATAGACGAGCGCCAGCGCCACAGCGGTCACCGATGCAGTGATCCGATACCAGCGCGGCCGCGTCTCCCGCGCCGTCAGCGCCAGCGCGCCGAGCAGGATCGCCGGCAGGCCGTAGCCAAGCAGGATGAGATTGAAGACCGGTCCGCCGACATCGATCGGCTGGAAGAGCGGATTCTCCGTCACGCCGAGCCGGACGGGAATCGCCAGCCAGGCAAGCCCGGCGATGATCAGCGCGCCGTAGTCATGGATTATGCTCCTCGTCCGGGCACGGACGCGCTCCAGCCCGATCGCCATGGCGAGGCCGGAGGAAACCTGCAGCCCGACCTCGGCGAGGCTGGTCATCTGCGCCTCGATAAAGCCGCCGGTCATGTAATGGCGGATTTCGAGGAAGACGAGCAGCACGGTGAAGAGGATCGCGGCGGAATCGGCCGTCCGCGCCGGCAAATCGTCGGCGCGTTTGCGGAGCATCCAGCCGCCCACCCAGAAAGCGGCCGCCGGCACGCCATAGCCCCACAGCAGCCAGTTGAAGATCGGCGTCGTGCCGAGCCCGTCGCCGGCGATGCGCGGCTCCCAGGCGGCGCGTCCGACGACCAGCGCGATCAGGGCGACGGTCAGATAGCGGAGGATCGGCAGCCGGTAGCGCTGCTCGACCCAGGCAATGCCCGGCACCATCAGCGCGAAGGCGACGCTGAGCCAGCCCTTGTCGAGCGCCATGGTGAAGGCGAGCGCCAGCGCGGCGACCGCACCGCTCGCGAAGATCGCGGTGGCGGCGTCGTCCTCGGCCTTCGACGCCTGTTTCGACAACCGGTCGGTGGCGAGCGCGAAGAGCAACGCCAGGCCGAGCCCGACGGCGGCGAAAGGCAGCGAGCGCTCGAAATCGGCCAGGCGGAAATAGAGGATGGCGAGGATCGCGAGCGGCGTACCGACCGCGGACGCCGCCCAGGCGATCGACACCTTCAGGCTCGGCGCGCGCGCCTGCGCGAGGAAGCCGGCCGCGCCGAACAGGGCGGCGAAGCCGGCGCCGGCGAAAAGGTGGCTCTGGTTGGCGATGAGAAGCGGATTGGCGATCGGCTGGTAGGACGGCCCGCCGAGCACGAAACCACCATAGGCAAGAGAGCCGATCGCCCAGTCGAGCATGACCAGCGCCACCAGAAGGGCCGCAGCCGGTATGGCGCCGACGGCGGCGTCGGTGCGCCAGGCAATGCCGACCGCGGCGACGACAAGCACCGCGAAGACCGTGAAGGAAATCAGCTCGTGGCTTTGCGCCAGGACGAGCGCCGCCGCTGCCGGGAGATAGGCCGCGAGCGCGCCGGACGAGACCCATTCGATGCGCCCCTGCGTGGCGCTTGGACCGAAATAGAAACCCGACACGACCAGCAGTGCGGCGAGCGCGAAGCCGATCGCGGCATGGGCCGCATGCGCCGAGACTGCTGCCACGGCCGCGTCGTCGATGCCCGGCAGAATCCAGAAACATCCGAAGGCGACCGTGGTGACGACAAGCCAGCGCCAGTGCCGGACACGCGCCAGCGCGAAGGCCGCTGCGGTGACGACGCCGAGATAGATCGTCAATGCCCAGTAGTTCGGCGCGTTGGTCGCGACGAGGAGCGGCGCCACGAAGCCGCCCACCAATCCGAGCCCGGCGAGCGCCGGTCCGTGCAGGAGCGCCGCGGCGAGCGTGCCGACGCCGATTGCGCCGAGCAGCACGAACGCAAAGAGCGGATCGAGAAAGCCGTAGAGCGCATAGGCGGCATAGATCGTCGCGTAGAGGACGGTCGTTCCGGAGGCCGTAAGAATGGCGGGGATGTTCGCCGCCGGCAGCGCCACGACATTCGCGCGCGCCTCGTTGCGGCGCGCCCATTCGCCGGCCGCCACGAAAGCGGCGCCGAGCAGCGCAGCGAGGAGAATGCGCACGGCCGGCCCGAGCCAGCCTTGCTCGATCGAGAACTGCACCAGGAAGATGCCGCCGAGCGCCAGGGCGGCGCCACCGGCCCAGACGACCCAGCGCGTACCGAAGCGTTCCTCGAAGCCCGCCCGCGGCGCCGGAGCAGCGCCGGCCACGGGGCGCGCCGGCGGAGGCGGTGGCGGCGCTTCGGTCTCTTCCGGCGGCGCTGCCTCCGGAACGCTCTCCTCCGGCTGGCCGCCTGCTTCGACCGTCTCGGGTGCAGGGTCAGTTGGCGCGGTCTCCTCCGGCGCTGTTCTCGCGGCCGCTCCGTCCCAGGGCAGCGGCGTCTGCAGCCGATCGGCGGCGCGTTGAGCGGCGGAACGCGCTATCGGCGCCCGGCCGGCGACGAGTTGCAGCTCGATCTCGCGCAGGCGCGCTTCCATGGCCGTCAGGCGGCTGCGCTGGGAAACGGCCAGGAAGAATCCGACCAGCGCCAGGAACGGGAAGGCCAGCGCGATGATGATCAGGGCAGTCATTGCGGCGTTCCCGGGATCGAGTCGGTGGCGATACTAGTTTGGTTGAAGAGTTGCAAAAGGCTAACCGCGCCCGCCGACGCGCAGGCCCGGCGCCGGGCGTTCCTTCAGCACTTCGCGGCGGAAGCGGAACAACTCCGCCGGGCGGCCGCGCTCCTGCTGCATGAGCTTGCCGGTCGGCTCGACCAGTTCGGTGCTTTCGACGAGCCGGCGGAAGTTCTGCTTGTGGAGATGCCGGCCCGAGATCGCCTCGACCGTCCGCTGCAATTCGGTGAGCGTGAATTCCGGCGGCATCAGCTCGAACACGACCGGCCGGTATTTGAGCTTGGCGCGGAGCCGCGAGATAGCGGTCGCCAGGATGCGGCGATGGTCGAAACGCATCGAGAGACCGAAATGCGGCTTGGCGCTGGCCTCCGGTATCTGCCGGCCGTCGCGCCGCGCCTCGGCGACGAAGCCGGCGCTGTAGAGAAGCTCGTAGCGGTCGAGCACGCGTTCCTCGTCCCAGGGGGCGCCGTCGTCGCCGAAGGCGAGCTTCAGCCTTTCATGGCGGTCGAGCGGTCGCGCCGCGTCGCTGTCGGTCGGCTTGGCGTTCGCCCAGCGGCGCAGCTCGGGCAGCATCGTCTCGTCGAGCAGCGCCGGCCGCCCTTCGCGCCAGTCCTCCCAGGGGAAATATTCGTACCACGGCCGCCATTGCGCGCCGGCCCGGCCGAGCGCCCGCGACGAATCCTCGCTGAGGCGCGTCAGCGCCAGATAGCCGACCGAGACGAGATGCGGCGCCGTATCGCCATGGAGTGCGTGGCGGCCCCGGTCGCCGAATGTGTAGAGTTGCTCGACATAGCCGACCTTGAGCGCCGACTGTTCGGCGACCCAGGCGCGAAGGCCCGTCTCGAAGGTGCGGTGGGCGAGCGGATCGAACGGGCCGAAAGGCAGCGCGTCGGTTTCGCGCGCGCCGCTCGATCGGGTGACGAGGATCAGCGGCTGGCTCGCCTCGACCGCGACGATCGCCGCGTTGAGGCCGATTTCGATCGAGAGCCCGCTTGCCGACATTGCGCCTCAGGCACCGTCGTCGATCGGCAGGACGAAGGGGATGCCCTCGAAGGCATCGGCGCCGCGCCCGATCGATTCGATCGCCGCGACCATGCGGCCCTTGCGGCCGAGCAGCCGGTCGGCAAATCCGACGAGCCGGATGTTGGGCGAAGCGGAAGGCGAAGCGGCGCGGAGGTTCTGGGCGATCTCGGCCTCGGCGCGGTCGGGCCGCAGCGAACAGAGCGTGATGAAAGCCGCTGCCGTCGAGCGGCTGATGCCGGCATAGCAATGGATGACGATCGGACTTTGCCGGTCCCACATTCCGATGAAAGTCAGGAGATCTCGGGCGTGTTCCTCGGAGGGCGGCACCATGCCTTCCATCGGCTCGATGATGTCGTCGAAGTTGAGCAGCAGTTGCCGCTCGGAGAGGATCGAGGACGGCCGCTCGATCCGCGTCCGGTCCTTGATCAGCGTGACGAGATGGCTGGCCGAGTGGGTACTGACGGTGGTGGGCACCTGGCTCAGGGGACAGACGATGATGCGCGGCATTCCGGAATCCTGTTGCTGGCTCGGAGTTTAGGCTGCCCCGGCCGGGAAATCACTACGCGCCGGATTGCCCATGCGCCGCGGCCAAAACCTCAGCGAACCGCCGGAGGTAACGCTTTTCGGCGACCCCGGCCGACCAGGGGTCGAGCGGCAGGCTGCTCGGCTCGATGCCGCTCGGCCTCCCGAAATAGCGGACCGCCTCGACGTCATCGAAGCCGGCGAGCCGGGTCGCCTCGAAATAGGCGGCGATGGTGTCGGCTGCCTTGACCGCCTTGATCAGCTTCGGCGGCAGCGGAATCGGCAGGCCGAAGCGCCGGTGGATGGCGTCGAGGAGCCGCGCCTCGACCGCCTTGTAGTCGCCGCCGAGGATCGCCTTGAAAGGCGAGATCATGTCGCCGATGACATATTCCGGCGCGTCGTGAAGCAGCACCGCAAGCTGGCCCACCGCGCCGATCTCGGGCGACATCTTGGCGGCGATGATCTCGACGATCAGCGTGTGCTGCGCCACCGAGAAGGCGTGCGCGCCGGTCGTCTGCCCGTTCCAGCGTGCGACGCGGGCCAGCCCATGCGCGATGTCCTCGACCTCGATGTCGAGCGGCGACGGATCGACGAGGTCGAGCCTGCGGCCGGAAAGCATCCGCTGCCAGGCGCGGGGAGGGGGAGAGCGGCGGTCTGCCATAGTCGGTCTCGCGGAAATTCCCGCCATCATCGCCGATTCGGCGGCGATCGTGCTAATCGCGCGCCGCGGTGACGGGCCAGTCGAACTTCGCCCAGGCGGGAATTTCGAGATCGACCGGCATCCCCCGGACGAGCAACGGCACGCCGGCATCGACGGCTTCCTTGGCACGGTCGAGCCGGACGACGGCAAGGCCGGCATGGTCGGCGGAGGACGAAGCGATGGTACCGACCGGCTTTTCACCGGCGACGATCTCGGCGCCGGCCGGCGGGATCGGCGAGGCGGCGCGGACATGGATGATGCGCCGCCGCGCCGTGCCGCGATGCTCCATGCGCGACACGACCTCCTGGCCGATATAGCACCCTTTGTCGAAGGCGACGCCGCCGAGCTGGTCCATGTCGGCCTCATGCGGAAAGGCCTCGCCGAAGGCGAAGTCGATGCTGCCCTCCGGGATGCCGAGCCCGATCCGGTGCGCGTCATAGGCGGCTTCGTCCACCGACTCATAGCCGGCGGCTTCGATCGTCGAATCTTCGGAGAGGATCAGCCGATAGCCGAGCCCCGGCAGGCGCGGATCGGGCGCGATCAGGCCGGCGAGGGCAGGCGCCTCGCTCTGTCCCCAGGCGGCAGCGACCTGGCGGTAGGGCAGGGCGGCGATGTCGACCTTCGCCCGCAATTTGTAGAAGCCGAGCCGCTTGATGAAATCGGCGATCGCCGCCTTGGGCAGGTCGATCAGGTCTTCGCCACCGGACCGGAAGACAATGAAATCGAACAGGATCTTGCCCTGCGGCGACAGGAGCCCGCCATAACCGGCGGCGCCGTCGGCAAGGATGGTCACGTCATTGGTGACGAGCCCAGCGAGGAAGCTTTCGGCATCCTCTCCCTTCACGACGACCACGCCGCGGCGCGGCAAGGCGGCAATCCGGCCCTGGATCATGGCTTTGACATCTCAATGGGCTTGCGTCGCCCGAGCCGCTTACGTAAGCGGGGTTGGCCGGCCGGGCAAGGTCCGGCGAGGGAAGCAGCCATGGCCTCGACATTCGATGTGGTTTTCCGCGGCGGCACGGTCGTCAACCAGGACGGGACCGCTGGCCGCGATATAGGCGTCATCGGCGGCCGCATCGCCGAGATCGGCGAGATCGACCCGGCGCGAGCCGGGGAAATCGTCGATTGCCGCGGCCTTCATGTATTGCCCGGCGTCATCGACAGCCAGGTCCATTTCCGCGAGCCCGGCGCCGAACATAAGGAAGACCTCGAGACCGGCTCGCTCGGCGCCGTCATGGGCGGCGTCACCACGGTCTTCGAGATGCCCAACACGACGCCGCTGACCGTCACGAGAGAGACGCTCGAAGACAAGATCCGCCGCGCCCGCCACCGCATGCATTGCGACTTCGCCTTCTGGGTCGGCGGCACCCATGGCAACGCCGAAGAAGTCCAGGAATTGGAACGGCTTCCGGGCGCTGCCGGAATCAAGATCTTCATGGGCGCCTCGACCGGCGACCTGCTGGTTCCCGACGACGAGGGCGTCGAGGCGATTCTTTCCCACACCAGCCGCCGCGTCGCCGTCCATTCCGAGGACGAATACCGGCTGATCGAGCGGAAGGGCCTCCGCGTCGAGGGCGACCCGTCGAGCCATCCGGTCTGGCGCGACGAGGTGGCGGCGCTGCGCTGCACCGAACGCCTCGTCCGCATCGCCCGCAAGACCGGCGCCCGCATCCATCTCCTCCATGTCTCGACCGCCGAGGAGATGGACTACATCCGCGCCCACAAGGAATATGCCTCCGTCGAGGTGACGCCGCAGCACCTGACCTTCACCGCCGACGACTACGCGACGCTCGGCACCCGCCTCCAGATGAACCCGCCGATTCGCGCCCCGCATCATCGCGACGGCATCTGGCAGGGCCTCTGGCAGGGCGTCGCCGACGTGCTCGGCTCCGACCACGCCCCGCACACGCTGGAGGAGAAGGCGAAGCCCTATCCGGCCTCGCCCTCGGGCATGACCGGCGTCCAGACGCTGGTCCCCATCATGCTCGACCACGTCAATGCCGGCCGCCTGTCGCTGGAGCGCTTCGTCGACCTCACCTCGGCCGGGCCGCTCCGGCTTTTCGGCATCGCCGGCAAGGGCCGCATCGCCGTCGGCTACGACGCCGACCTCACCATCGTCGACCTGAAGCGCCGCGAGACCATCCGCGACAACTGGATCGCCTCGCGTTCGGCCTGGACGCCCTATGACGGCAAGACGGTCACCGGCTGGCCCGTCGGCACCGTCATCCGCGGCCGCCGCGTGATGTGGGAAGGCGAACTCACCACCCCCTCCGGCGGCGAACCGCTGCGGTTTCTGGAGGCGCTGCCGAAATCGGTCTAATCGCCGGTGACGAAATATTTCCACACCCCGTTCGGCGCGATGCCGACGCGGTAGAAGAGATAGGTGCCGTAGATCTTCATGTCCTCGTAGTCGCCGGCGGTGAGGAGCTTGAAGAGTTCGACCATCTGCGGCCCGGACAGATTGTCGAGCGGGTAGCGCGCGAAATACGGCCAGACATACATCTCCTCCGGCGTGCCGACGTCGACATGGACATAGCCGGCGTCGAGCACCTCGATGAGGATGGCGAGGATCTCGCGCCCGTCCGGGTCGCCGGAGAGCGCCTTGAGCTGGGCGATCGGATCGTCGTTGTCATCCGTGCCGAGGACCGGGATTTCCTGGTTGGCCTCGAAGATCGGCCGCAACCTTTCGAGATTGCCGGTGACCGCCGCTTCGAGAAGCTGCTCGCGGAGCCGCTTGACCGGCGGCGGCAGCTTGTTCGGGTCATATTCGACGGTCGGGGGAGGGCCGGTGATCTCCGGCGTCGAGACTTCGCCCTCGGGCTCCGCCTCGTCATCGGAGGGCGCGGCTTCGTCGATCATGCCCGGCTCGTCGTCGGACGGAATGACGATCGTGTCCTGCCCGGTCGATTCCTTCGGGGGTTCCGTCGGCGCGGCAAGCGAAGCCGCTGCGGTCAGGCCACAGATCGCGATCGCGCCCAACATGGCCGTCCAGCAGCGCTGCACGGGTGACCTCCAGCCCTCGACTGTCATCATTCTAGAGCAATGCCACGAAAAGTGGACATGGCTTCGGTAACGATTTTGGGGGAAAGGGGGAGATGGCTCGATCAGCCCCGCAAGAGCGGGAGCGCGAGCAGAAAGGTCGGCGATAAAACCTGGAACGGCCGGCTTACTGGATCGAGCGCCCGAGCGTGAATTCGGCGGCGCGGATGCGCTCCGGCAGGCGCTCGGCGAGGCCGGCCACGGCGTCTTCGCCATAGGTCGTGATCAGGTCCGAGAGGGCCGCGAAGAGGGCGGCATGGGCAAGGATCTCGGGGTCAACGCCGTCGGCGACGGCTTCATCCCAGGCGCCGATCAGGTAGGAGAGAGCGACCCGCTTCTTCTCCGCGATGACCAGTTCCTCCTGGCGTTCCGCCAGGCCTTCGATCGCTTCCGTCATGAATCACCTGTCCGCCGCCGGTAGGGTTAACCTCATTAAATTAACATGCCTTGTCGGCAGCGGCATCCTGATCGTGAAGAAAGGGTTAACGACTGTTTAAGGTTTTATGGGTATTGCGGTAACCCTTTGTTAACCATGACGGCCTGAATTCGCAGTATTCCGCGGATAAACGGCGACCCTAGGGTCCGTAGCGGGCTGTAATGTCGCGGGCGATCTTTACGCCTTCGTCCATGTAGCGGTCGATGGCCGTCGCCGCGGCCGGCGTGCACGAGCGGTAGACCGAGCGGTAGCTTTCATAGCCGCGGTTGAAGCGGTCGACGAATCGGGCCCGCCGAATCGGGCTCGGCTGTTCGGCGTCGATCATCGCCTGCATCTGGTCGCGCCACAGCGAACCCTCGTCGCTGTCGCAGAGCTCGCGCAGATAGGAAACCGCGCCGAGGATTTCGGACAGGCGAAGAAGCTGCGCCTCATATGGCGGCTCGCCGACGTCCTGCGGCTGCGCCTGGGCAGGCGCCTCGGCCGGCGGGGCAGGGGTCTGCTGCGCCAGCGCCGGTCCGATGGTCAGCAAGGCAGCGGCCGCCAGGAACGAGGCGCGAAATCGGGCGGCAAGGCGGGTCGGCAAGGCAAGGCTCCTCTTTGGGCGCGGGATCATGGCGAAGCCGCCTTCGGCTTACAAGAGATCGGCAGGCGGGGCATCGGCGGGCGGGCCGAGCTTCAGGATTCGTGCCGTGTCGGGCGTCAGCTCGAAGCCGTCGATCTCGGTTGGGTCGAACCAGCGCGCCGCGTCGGCGTCGTCGGCCGCGACCGGCTCGCCGGCCGCCGAGCGTCCCGAGAAGACGATGATGACATAATGCCGCTCGACCCGGCCTTCGGCGTCGTGGCGGATCACTTCGGCCCGGTCGATGGCGCCGACGATCTCGACCTCGAGCCCGGTTTCCTCGCGCACTTCGCGCGCCGCGGCCTCGGCCAGCGTCTCGCCGGCCTCGACCACGCCGCCCGGAAAACTCCAGATGGCGGCCATCGGCTGGCGCGCGCGCCGCACCAGCAACGCCTTGCCGTCGCGCCAGATGGCGACGCTCACGGCGAGGAAAGGCCGGGTGGGGTAGAGGCGCGAGTCGACAGTCATGGGCGCAGCCTAGCCCCGGCCATTCCCGCCGAGAAGGGAAGGCGCGATTCCGCCAGCCCATAATTGCTATTGTCTGGATGACTCGGCCCCGAAGAAGAAGCGGCCACCAAGGAAGAGAAGAATGTGTGGTCGTTTTGCCCTGACGATGACGCCGGACGAACTGCAGGCGTTGATGGGTTATCGCGACGAGGTCGATTTCCCGCCACGCTACAACATCGCACCGACCCAGCCGGTGGCGATCGTCCGGCTGGAGCGCGGCGCGCGCCGTTTCGCGCTGGTCCGCTGGGGCCTGGTTCCCGGCTGGGTCAAGGACCCGCAGAATTTCAGCCTGCTCTTCAATGCACGCTCGGAAAGCGCCCTGGAAAAGGCCTCCTTCCGCTCGGCGCTCCGCTACCGCCGCTGCCTGTTTCCGGCGAGCGGCTTCTATGAGTGGCGGCGCGGTCCCGGCAAGGAGAAGCAGCCTTTCTGGATCCGTCCGCGCGACGGCGGCATCGTCGCCTTCGCCGGCCTCTGGGAGACATGGTCGGATCGCGACGGCGGCGAGATCGATAACGCCTGCATCCTGACGACGGACGCGAACCGGACCATCGCGCCGATCCACGAGCGCATGCCCGTCGTCATCGCGCCCGCCGATTTCGACCGCTGGCTCGACGCCGGCACCCATCGCGCCGAAACGGTCACCGACCTGATGCGCCCGGCGCCGGACTATCTCTTCGAGGCGATCGCCGTCGGCCCGCGCATCAACGCCGCCGCGAACGACGATGCGTCGCTGCAGCAACCGGTGGCGCCGGTCGAGCCGGATCGCACGCTCCTATGAACGGCTTCGATTTCGCCGCCGCCTTCGAAGGCCTTCTTCTCGGTGCCGGCCTCATCATTGCCATCGACGTCCAGAACGCCTTCGTCCTGCGCCAGGGTCTGCTCCGCCGGCATATCCTGCCGGTGGCACTGGTCTGTTCCTTCGCCGATGCGCTGCTGATCGCCGCCGGCGTCGGCGGCTTCGGCAGGCTGGTCCAGTCGGTACCGGTTCTCCTGACGATCTTCACGGCGCTCGGCGCCACCTTCCTGTTCTTCTATGGCGCCGTCGCTTTCCGGAACGCCCTCCATCCGGGTACCCTCGAGGCCGCGACGGCGGAGAAGGCCGGGCTCGGCGCCGTGCTTGCCGCCTGCCTCGCCTTCACCTTCCTCAACCCGCATGTCTATTTCGACACGCTGGTCCTAATCGGCGCCTCCTCGGCGCGCTTTCCGACGCCATCGGCCATCGCCTTCGGCATCGGTGCGGCGCTTGCCTCCTTCCTCTGGTTCTTCGGCCTCGCCTATGGCGCCCGCCTGCTGACCCCGATCTTCGCCCGGCCGGCCGCCTGGCGCGTCCTCGACCTCCTGATCGGCATCATCATGTGGACGATCGGCGCGAAGCTCGCCATCGAGCTTCTGTAGAGTGGGCAGAGGCCCGAAGGGCCGTGCCCACGTACGATCGGCAAGAACCGCGTGGGCACGCTGCATCGCAGCTTTGCCCACCCTACGGTTGCCACTAAGCTGCCGGTAATAAACAGGGGGGAAACATGACCGAACCGATACAGATCCGCATGGGCGGCTACGGACCGCCCAAGACGAGCTTCAGCCGGGCGCTGAAATTCATCGGCGACCGCCTCGAAGCCGAGCTCGGCGACCGGGTCTCCGTGAAATATGTCTGGAACATCATGGACCTCGGCTATCGCGGCGAGGATATCCTCTGGCTCGTCGAAAGCGGCGTGCTGTCGCTCGGCTACCAGTCGACCAGCTACCAGACCGACCGCATCCCCGAGCTGGGTTTCGCCGACCTGCCCTTCGTCTTCCGCACGACGGCGCAGGCCCGCGCCGCCATCGACGGCAGCCTCGGCGCCTATTTCACGCAGAAGATCGAGGAGAAGGCCAACTACCGCATCCTCGGCTATTTCGAGAACGGCTTCCGCAAGATCTCCAACCGGCTGCGGCCGGTGCATCTGCCGGACGATCTGAAGGGCATGCGCATCCGCGTCCTGCCGAGCGACATCCAGGTGAAGACCTTCGAGCTTCTCGGCGCCGTGCCGCTGAAATGGGACCTCACCGAAGCCATCGCCGGCGTGAAGGCGGGCACGATCGACGCGCAGGAGAATCCCTTCTCCAACACCGTCATTTACGGCGTGCACAAATTTCACAAGTTCCACACCGTGACCAACCACTTCTACCTGTCGCGGCCGGTCTTCCTGCATCGCGATTCCTTCGACGCCTGGCCGAAGGATTTGCAGGATGCGATGCGGGCCGCCGTGAAGGACGCGGTCATCCTCCAGCGTGAGCTGGCGATTGCCGAGGAAGACGAGGCGAAGCGCGCCATCCTTGCCGAGGGCTGCGAGATCGCCGAGATCACGCCGGCCGAGCACGACCGCTTCGCTGCCGTCGTCGAGCCGGTCCTTGCCGGTTTCCGCCGGACCTATGGCGACGCGATCTTCGCCATGGTGCCGAGGGCGTGAGCGGCGGGGCCGCTCAGCCCATCTGTTTCGTCGGGTCGGTTTCCGGCGTTCCGGCGGCCGGCTGGATGGCGGCGACGACGGCGGGAATCGCGAGGCGCTGATACTGTGCGTGGAGAGCCACCTCGCGCTCCCGCTCGGCCTTGGAGCGGAAGGGGCGTTGGTCGATCTGGGTCTGGTGCTTCTTCACGGGGATAGCTCACTGCTTTCGTTCAGGTGCCGGTCTAGGCCACCGACTCATTAAATCGCATCCAGATTCTGGCTGAGGCAAGTTTGACGCCTGCGAGGAAGTTGTCGGCTCGTTTGTCGTAACGGGTTGCGACGGCGCGGAAGTGTTTGAGCTTGTTGAAGAAGCGCTCGACGAGGTTGCGGTAGCGATAGAGGAAGGGACTGAAAGCGGGGATGTAGGCATTGGCTTTATGTTCGCCCAGGCACCGCGCTCGGCAAGGCTTTGCCGCAAGGCATCGCTGTCATAGGCACGGTCGGCCAGGAGGATCTGGCCCTCGACCAGCGCTTCGAGCATGTCACAGGCGCTGCGGCCGTCGTGGGCCTGGCCCTCAGTGAGCTTGAGCGCGATCGGCAGGCCTTCGGCGTCAACCAGGGCGTGGATCTTGGTCGTCAGGCCGCCGCGCGAGCGACCCATGCAACCGGATCGGTCGTCTTTTTTTGGGCGTTGGCGGCGTGCTGATGCACGCGGATACTGGATGAATCGATCATCTGGATGTCGCCGTCGTAGGCCTTCGATACCGCCTTGAGAAGACGATCCCACACACCCGCCTTGCGTCACCGGTTGAAGCGGTTCACGCAGGTCGTATGCGGACCGTAGCGCTCCGGAATGTCGGCCCACGGCGCGCCCGTCCGCAGGCGCCAGAATATCCCGTTCAGCACCCGCCGATCATCAACCCGCGGCACGCCGCGCGGCTTGTTCGGCAGAAGCGGCGCGATCACCGACCACTCAAAATCCGTCAAATCAAAGCGTGCCATCCCAATCTCCATTGCTCCGGAAATTGAATCAGCCTTCACCCGATTCGGGAATCACATTTATGGGTCTATGACCTAAGCCGCTGACAGGGCCGAGGGTTGCTGGCCGAATACGGCAAATACTGGGCGTGCCGAACAAGTTTGTCGGCATTGGTGAAACATGTCTGTGATTGTCATCACAGACCGACGCGACGGCATCGCCTCTGGACAGGCTCGCGACTCGCGCCTCATATCGCGGCCGTGAGCGCGGGCGGCATCGAGTCCGGGCGGCAGGGCAAACGGCTTATGGATTTCGGCATGCGTGGCGATACCGGATGCGAGGCCTTTCGGGGGGCCGCCGCCGCATGACCAGCCGCCTCCGCGACCGCCGCTCCGCGCTTGCCGACTGGAGCAGCCGGCTGGCGATCCTCGCCATGCCGCTCCTCATCATCGCCGCCATCGGCCATCGCGTCGGCATGATGAATGCGACCGCGACCTACGGCGTCATGGCGGTCGGCTTCTCGCTGTCGGCGCTCGCCGTCATCGCGGCCGTCTCGGCCTTCGAGGCGATCTGGCGCGACGGCCGCAAGGGGCTGGCGGCGGCCATCCGCGGTTTCATCCTGGGCCTCGCCATCCTCGCCATCCCGGCCATAGCCGCCTGGAACATCGTCGAGTATCCGCGCCTCACCGACATCTCGACCGATCCGGAGGAGCCGCCTTACTTCGCGGCCGCCTATGTCGATCGTCCGCCCGACGCCAACCCGATCCGCCCGCCCTCGCCGGAAGAGGTGATCCAGCAGCACGAGGCCTACCCCGATATCGTGCCGCGCTATTATCCGCTCGACACCGTGGTGGTGTTCGGCGCCGTCGAAGCGATCGTCGAACGGCGCGGCTGGCGCGTGCTCGACCGTCGTCCGCCGGCCAACGCCGGCGAGGCGGGGCGCATCGAGGCAGTTGCCCAGACGCTCCTGTTCGGCTTCAGCCACGACGTCGTCATCCGTGCCGCCCCGCAAGGCGAGGGCACGCTCGTCGACATGCGCTCGACGGCTCGCAACGGCGCCCATGATTTCGGCGCCGACGCCGAACGGCTGCGGAAATTCTTCCGGGACCTCGATTCCGCCCTTCAGGGCCTGGGCGCCACGCAGGGCTGACGCTCGCGCCGATCCAGGGTTAAGGTCGACAGATCAATTTACTATTCGTTTGAACTTTGTGTGATCTTTGAATCACGCTCGCCAGTATTTCCCGGCTGGCGAGCACAATCGCGTTGTGCCGAATCAGGTGCCGTCGCTGGTCGTGTTGGAATTCGCGTGACGTGGCTCCGGCGTGGTGAAGGTATCGGTTCAGGCGGCCAGGTCAACCGGCTGATCGACGGGCTTGGTTGCGAGGGTCTGCCAACCGTCGATTTTGCGCATGACGATCTGTC
>CAMCWB010000071.1 GCA_945882315.1 Bauldia litoralis
CAAGTTCTCGCAGAGCCGGCCCGTCAAAATCATCCCGTAGCGAAATCACTGCTGCCATCGTGAACCTCCTTGGTTCACCTTATCGATTCAGACTTTCCGCGATTCGGAAATCCCAATGTGAGTCTCGATCAGTGCTGGCTGGTATAAGCGACCGACGCGGCTGCCGTGGTCTTCCCTCGTTTTACGGGGGGACCACTCAAATCGGCTTTACCCCATTTGAGCATCAAGAACGCGAAGCGTGGTGGGGGGCAGCCACTTGCTCGGGTGAGGGGTTGCGGCCGGCCTTTGTCGCGTCGACCTCTCCCGTCCGCTCATCCCCGCGAAAGCGGGGACCCAGGGGCCACGCGAAAAGCTTGTCTTCCAACTCTGGACTCCCGCTTCCGCGGGAATGAGCGGAGTGGGCGGTAAACGCCATCAACATCCGCACCTCCCTCTCCCCGTCATCCCGGCGAACGCCGGGATCCACCGTCAGGCGCGCAAGCCGATCGCCAGAATGGATTCCGGCTTTCGCCGGAATGACGCCGGTGGTGAGGTCTGCAAAGCCGATAAGCGCACAGAGGAAGCGCCGGAATTCCGACTGTCATCCTCGCGAAGCCGTGGCGCCCTACCGCGAATTATCCCCGCCGGCGAGCCGCACCGTCTCGCCGGTCTCGGCGGCCAGCTCGATCGCCGTCGTCACTTCGAGATTGGTGCGGGCTTCTTTTGCCGTCGTGTGCGGGCAGGGGGCGCCGGTGGCGATATGGTCGAGCCAGGAGCGCGTCTCCTCGCCGAGCGGCCCCCAGAAATTGCCGAGCGCCCAGTTGCCAGAGGCGTTGCTGGTCAGGAAGCCGGTCTCCATCTTGTGGCCGACATAGGCGTTGGCGACGCCGTCCTCGCTATGAATGATGTTTTCCTTGTGGTCCTCGTCGAAGAACAGCACGCCCTTCTCGCCCAGCACCTCGACGCGCACCAGCCGGCCATGCGTCGGGTAGTTCGCCGGCAGCGCGTAGCCGACGCCGAGATTGACGATGGTGCCGTCGGAGTAGGTGACGATCGCCCAGGTCACCTCGTCGGCATCGTGGCCGAGGCTGCGATAGACGAGGCCGTGCGAGCGCGCGATCACCTCGACCGGCCGGGCGCCTTCGAGATACCAGCCATAAAGGTCGACGAGATAGGTGAGCGCGTCCTTGACGAAGGTCGCCTCGGTCGAGCGCTGGATGATCTGCAGCCCGTGCGCCTTGGTGTTGTAGAGCCGGCTCATGCCGCCGACGATGCGGCCGAGCTTGCCGTCGAGGATCTGCTGCTTGCCGACCAGGTAGCGCCGGTTGAAGCGCAGGCTGTAGGCGACATGCAGGCTGGCGCCGCTCTTCTCCGAGGCGGCGATCATCCTGTCGGCGTCTTCGAGCGTCAGCGCGATCGGCTTCTCGACGAGGACCGGCTTGCCGAGCTCGAGCGCCTCGATCGCCGCGTCCGCATGTTCCGGTTCGCTGGTCGAGACGATGACGGCGCCGACCCGCTCGTCGCGGATGATCTCGCTGTTGCTGCCGGTGATCAGGTCGGCCTTGGACGCCGTGCCGACCTTTGCGGCCTTGTCCTTGTCGCGGTCGGAGACGGCGAGGAAGGTCACCGCCGGATGCGCCCCGGCGGTCCCGGCCCGCAACGTCCCCATGCGGCCCGTCCCGACCACGGCTACTCCGAACTGACGATGGCGCATTCCGATTTCCTCCAGCCCAAATTTCGTTAGCGCGGCGAGACGAGGAGCATCCATCCACGCCGCTCATTCCCGCGAAAGCGGAAATCCAGGGGCCCATGACCGGGCCTGAATTTGTCGCCCTGGGTCCCCGCTTTCGCGGGGATGAGCGGAAGGGGTTGGTGCTGCGCCCGACCTCGACCGCATTCCTTGTTGATCCGCCGCGTCCCATGGGAACGCGGCGGCATTTCAGTCGGCGACCTGAGGCCCGAAATCAAGCCTTCTTCACCGCCGGGCCGATGTCGGCGGCCTTCTCGACGCGGATGCCGAGCGCGCCCATTGATGGCTCGCGAGCACCGGAGAGTAGCTGACGGACTTATATAAAATTAGAGCTCCTCTTTCCTCGCGAAGACAAAACCGTCGAGTTGATCAAGCTGTGGTAGGGGCAACGTCGATCTTTCGATTTCTAAATCCATCTGTTTCACCTCCACTTCCGTCGTCATTGCGGTGACTTCGCTGGCAACGATCTCAAAATCTTCTTTATCGTCATCGGTCGGCTCGCGGTCGAGATAGACCTTTATTCTGATCTTTCCTGGCGACCAAGACACGGCTATTGCTCTGACGGCGGGGTATATTTCGCCCAACAGTGCCCGCGCGAAGACGGCGAAAACCCAATCTGGAAGACTGTCACTCATCCAGTTTCTTTCTGGAGTGCGCAATACTGAGGTGGGTCATTCACGCTGCAACGGGAATTCAGGGTTTCAGGGCTGCCTGCTACATTGATCCGCCGCGTCCCGTGGGAACGCGGCGGCATTTCAGTCGGCGACCTGACGCCCGAAATCAAGTCTTCTTCTTCGTCCAGGCCTTCGGTGCATAGGCCTCGATGTCGCCCATGACCTCGACCACGGCGGTGCGGCCGGAGGCGAGCGCCTTCTTCACCGCCGGGCCGATGTCGGCCGCTTTCTCGACACGGATGCCGAGCGCGCCCATCGATTCGGCGATGGCCGCGAAGCTCACCTTGTTGTGGTGCCACATCTCGGTCGATTTCGCCGAAGGCTTGCCGTCATAGGCATCCTCGAAGATCGAGTGTTCCTGGTTGAGCGCATTATTGTTGTTGACGACGGTGACCACCGGCAGGTTGCAGCGGACGGCGGTCTCCAGCTCCTGCACATGGTACCAGAAGCCACCATCGCCGCAGATGCAGATCACCGGCCGGTCGGGGCAGGCCGCCTTGACGCCGATCGCCGCCGGGAAGCCCCAGCCGAGCGAGCCGGCGCAGCGGATGAAGTCCCAGTTCTTGCTGTCGACCCAGAGCTGCTGCACGGCCCACATGGCGGTATGGCCGGTGTCGCAGACGACCAGCGCATTGTCGGGCATCGCCTCGCCGAGCTCCTTCATCAGGCGCTCGGGACGGACCGGCGCCTGGTCGGAGTTGCGCAGGTTCGCGATCTCGCCGCGCCACGTCTTGACCAGCTTCTGCACCTCGTCGACCCAGGCGGCATTGTCGCCGCTCCGCGTCACCTGCTCGATCAGCAGCTTCAGCGAGACCTTGGCGTCGCCGGCGAGCGAGGCGGCGTTCGGGTAGGTGCGGCCGAGGTCGCTCGGGTCGATGCCGATCTGGATGACCTTGGTGCTGGCCGCCGGCACCTGCCAGAAATGCGTTACCTGGCCGCCGGTGCTGGAGCCGACATAGATGACGAGGTCGGCCTCCATGATCGCCTTGTTGGTGCAGTCGCGCGAATAGCTGCCGGGCACGCCGAAATAGAGCGGATGGTTTTCCGGCACGAGCGCATAGGCGGCGACCGAGGTGGCGATCGGGATCGACAGCTTTTCGGCCAGCGCGATCGCCTCCGGCGCGGCGCCGGAAAGGCGGGCGCCGCCGCCGATCACGATCACCGGCTTCTTGGCCGCCATGATGTGCTTGGCGGCCTCCTTGACGCTGTCGGGGTCGGGCGCCGGGCGGAAGGCCGGAACCTGCGTGTAGGCCGGCTCGACGATCAGCTCCAGCTCGGCGACATGGTCCTCGATCTGGCCGTGATTGCCGGCAAGCTGCAGGTTGACCGGGCCGGGATTGCCCGAGGTCGCCTCGCGGAAGGCCTGGCGCATCAGGTCGGGGAGGCGGGTGACCTCGTCGACCTGGAGATTGGCTTTGGTCAGCTTCTCGAAGATCGGATAATCGTCATTTTCCTGGTAGGCGCCCTTGTGCTTCTCGCTCGACTTGCGGCCGCCGGAAAAGCAGATGACCGGGCTGCTGCCCATCAGCGCATCGCGGAGACCCGCGGCGATGTTGGCGGCGCCGACCGCCTGGCTGCCGCAGATGCCGGGCCGCCCCGAGGCGCGGGCGTAGCCGTCGGCCATGTAGGCGGCCGCCTTCTCGCCATGGCAGAGCACGCGCTTGATCTTCATGTTGTCCATCTCGGCCAGCGGCCGGCTGAGCATGGTCGGCACGAAGAACACGGCGGTGACGCCGGCTTTTTCCAAAAATTCCGCGATAAATCGCCCGCCAGTCATTTTGGCCATGAGGTTCCTCCGGAAAGCTTTGATTGAGGCGGACGAAATTCGTCGCCGTCAGGGATGGTCGGCTCTTCGCGGCCGTTTGTGCCATCAGATTGCACTTTTCCGTGCCGTGCAACAAGCAAGGCCGCGGCGGAAATCGCTTCACGATCCCGCCGCGGCAATCATCGCGGGACGTGTACCGTCCCGCGCCGCCTCAGCCCCAGTTGTCGATCTGGACGTCGTTCGGAAAGGGGGCGCCCTTGCCGGTCTCGACGAGGGATTTCAGGCTCATCAGGAAGACCGCCCATTTGGTGCTGCAATGGTGCATGAACTCGCCCGGCTCCTTCCAGCCCTGGTGCTTGAAAAGCACGATCGTGTAGTCGCCGTCCCGGCTGAGATCGAAGCTCACCGTGGTGCCGATCCATTCTTCGGGTCCGTCGACCACCTGCCAGAGCACCCGTTTGGCGGGATCGAGCTCGACGACCTTCATGTCGAAGAAGCCGCGGTCGCCGAAGCGGAACTTGACCGATTTGCCGACCTTGCTTTCTCCCTGCGTGTCGTTCGTCCACCAGCCGGATAGGCTCTCGATGGCGGTCAACGCCGTGTAGGCATCATTTGCGGACGCAGATTTGATTCCGACCTTGTGTAAGATATCGGGCATTGCGATTGCTCCTTCATTGCGCTGGGTCCTGCCTGCGTTTCGTCGAGGCCGACGGCAGGTCGTTGGCCGTGCAACAGGCGTAGCGCCGGGCGACGCGACGGTGGGAGTGACAAGTGTGGCGGGATTCCGATGGACTCGCTGATCACGGCTGCGGCGCGGGCGCTGGCGGCGGGCGACCCGCTCGGCGCGCTAAACCGGGTTGCGTTACGGAGCGACCCGCCGGCGCTGGCGCTGCGCGGCATCGCCATGGCGCAGCTCGGCGATCTGGCGCGCGCCAAAACGCTCCTGCGCAGTGCGGCGCGCGCCTTCGGTCCGAAGGGGTCCGTCGCCCGCGCCCGCTGTGTCGTCGCTGAGGCCGAGATCGCGCTCGCGTCACGTGACCTCGGCTGGCCGGCGAAGGCGCTCGACGCGGCGCGGGCGACGCTCGAAGAGCATGGCGACGCGGTCAACGCCGCCCATGCCCGCTATCTCGAAGCCCGGCGCCTGCTCCTGATCGGGCGCATCGACGAGGCCGAGCAGGCTCTTGCCACGCTCGACCCCGGGCAATTGCCGCCGGCGCTCCGGGCCGCCCATGAGCTGGTTGCCGCCGGAATCGCGATGCGGCGCATCCGGACCGGGCCGGCGGGCGCCGCGCTCGACCGGGCCCGCCGCGCTGCGCGCCAGGCCGGGATTCCCGCACTTGCGGCCGAGGTCGAAAGCGCCGCGCTGATCCTCGACACGCCGGCGGCGCGGCTCATCGCGCGCGGCGAGGAACGTCCCCTCCGCCTCGCGGAGGTCGAGGCGCTGCTCGCCTCGGACTCCCTCGTCGTCGATGCCTGCCGCTATGTCGTCCGCGGCGACGGCGTGGTGGTCTCGCGCGCGACGCGTCCGGTGCTGTTCGCGCTGGCGCGCTTGCTCGGCGAGGCCTGGCCGGCGGACGTGTCGCGCGATGCGCTGGTCGCGGGGGCTTTCCGCGCCAGGCATGCCGATGAATCGCATCGCGTCCGGTTGCGCGTCGAGATCGGGCGGCTGCGCCGCATGCTGCGGCCGCTGGCCGGCATCGGCGCCACGCCGCGCGGCTTTGCACTGACCCCACGCCGCGCCCGGGAGGTCGTCATCCTGGCGCTGCCCGTCGAAGAACGGCATGCGGCGGTGCTCGCCTTCCTCACCGATGGCGAATCCTGGTCGAGTTCGGCCTTGGCGCTGGCGCTCGGCGCCAGCCAGCGCAGCGTCCAGCGAGCGCTCGACGGGCTTGCGGCCACCGGCAAGGTGCAGTCCTTTGGCAGCGGCCCCGCCCGTCGCTGGGTGACGCCGCCCGTGCTCGGGTTCACGACAAGCTTGTTACTCCCCGGGCCCCTGCCGAGCGACTAGGTTGGGTCCAATCCCGGCTTCGCTCGGACACACCTTGGGAAGAGACGATGAAAAGATCCGCGGCCGACATCATCCAGGAATACGGCCCCTTTCCAGGCGTCGAGCAGGTCAATGGGGTGACCTTCGACGGCAAGCAGGTCTGGTTTGCCTCCGGCGACCGGCTGAATGCCCTCGACCCGGCAAGCGGCAAGCTGCAGCGCGTCATCGATGCCGCCGGGCATGCCGGAACCGCCTTCGACGGCCGGCACTTGTTTCAGATCGCCGAGACTCGCATCCACAAGATCGATCCGGACAGCGGCCAGGTGCTCGCCACGATCCCGGCGCCGGGCAATGGCGGCGATTCGGGGCTGACCTGGGCCGAAGGGACGCTCTGGGTCGGGCAATATCGCGAGGGCAAAATTCACCAGATCGATCCCGAGACCGGGGCGATCCTGCGCACCATCGAATCGAGGCGCTTCGTCACCGGCGTCACCTGGGTCGACGGCGAACTCTGGCACGGCACCTGGGAAGGCGACGAGAGCGAGTTGAAGCGGGTCGATCCCAAAACCGGCGAAACCATGGAAACGCTGGAAATGCCGCGCGGAACCGGCATATCGGGGCTCGAATCCGATGGCGGCGACCGGTTCTTCTGCGGCGGCGGCAAGAGCGGCAAGGTCCGCGCCGTCCGCCGTCCGGCGCGGGCCGCCCCAAACCGCTAGCCCGCGCCGCAGCTCTCTTTCGCTATCGGCCACATCAGGCGGCGCCCGGCGAAAGCCGGGCGTTTTCCAGCTGTGCGCCGGCCGAAGGCCGCGCCGAAATGTCCACTGCCGCCGGCCCGTCATGCAGTCGATGCTAGGCACCTGTTAGGCACGAGTCCTGCAAGGCCCGCGATGGGCCTCGCCCTCTGCTATGCCCGGCGGACAATGGATAGGCTGCCATGAACGAAATGCGCACCATCGACCCGTCGCCGCGCAAGGTCGACGCGGAAAGCCTCAAAGCCGAAATTATCGACAAGCTCGCCTATTCGATCGGCAAGGACCCGATCGTCGCCCGCGACCATGACTGGCTGGCCGCCACCATTCTCGTCGTCCGCGACCGCGCCATCGATCACTGGATGCGCTCGACGCGCGCCGCCTATCACAACAACTCCAAGCGCGTTTACTATCTGTCGCTGGAATTCCTGATCGGCCGGCTGCTGCGCGACGCCATGTCGAATCTCGGCCTCGTCGAGCCGATCACCACGGCGCTCCGCGGCCTCGGCGTCGAACTCGATCTCATCGAGATGCTCGAGCCCGACGCGGCGCTCGGCAATGGCGGCCTCGGCCGGCTCGCCGCCTGCTTCATGGAGGCGATGGCGACCGTCGAGATCCCCGCCTATGGCTACGGCATCCGCTACGTCCACGGCCTCTTTCACCAGGAAATCCGCAACGGCAGCCAGGTCGAGCTGCCCGAGGACTGGCTCTCCGACGGCAATCTCTGGGAATTCGAGCGCCGCGAGGCGGCTTACGAGATTGGCTTCGGCGGCTCGGTGATCACCGAAAAGACCGAGAAGGGCGAGCCGCTGCAGATCTGGCAGCCGCATGAAAAGGTCATGGCCGTCGCCTACGACACGCCGATCGTCGGCTGGCGCGGCAAGCGGGTCAACACGCTGCGTCTGTGGAGCGCCCGTGCACTGGACCCGATCCAGCTCGATGCCTTCAATCGCGGCGAGCATATCGAAGCCTTCGCCGAGCGGACCCGGGCGGAGACCATCACCCGCGTTCTCTACCCGGCGGATTCGACCCCGGCCGGCCTGGAGCTGCGCCTCCGCCAGGAATATTTCTTCACCTCGGCCTCGCTGCAGGATTTGATCCGCCGCCATTTCCAGCAATTCGGCACGATCAGCAACCTCGCCGACAAGGTCGCCATCCAGCTCAACGATACCCATCCGGCGATCGCCGTCGCCGAGCTGGTGCGCATCCTCGTCGATCTGCACGGGCTCGACTGGAACGCCGCCTGGAAAATCACCAATGCGACGGTCAGCTACACCAACCACACCCTCCTGCCCGAGGCGCTGGAAAGCTGGCCGGTCGCGCTGCTCGAGCGCTTCCTGCCGCGCCACATGCAGATCATCTTCGAGGTCAACGCGCAGCTTCTCCTGATGGCGCGGTCGGCCTACCGCGCCGATCCGGCCTTCCTCGCCTCGATCTCGCTCATCGACGAGCAGCATGGCCGCCGCGTCCGCATGGGCCAGCTCGCCTTTGTCGGCTCGCACCGGGTCAACGGCGTCTCGGCCCTGCACAGCGAGCTGATGAAGGAGACGGTCTTCCACGACCTCCACCGGCTCTACCCCGATCGCATCACCAACAAGACCAACGGCATCACGCCGCGGCGCTGGCTCTACCAGTCCAATCCGGCGCTCACCAACCTCATCGTCGAGACGATCGGCAGCGAGGTCCTCGATAATTTCGATCGCCTGTCCGACCTCGCCCCCTTCGCCGAGGACGCGTCCTTCCGCGAGAAGTTCGGCGCCGTGAAGCGCGCCAACAAGGTGCGGCTCGCCGATTACATCAACGAGACGATGGAGATATCCGTCGATCCCGACGCCGTCTTCGACGTCCAGATCAAGCGCATCCACGAATACAAGCGCCAGCTTCTCAACATCCTCGAGGCGATCTCGCTCTACAGCCAGATCAAGGCCCATCCCGAGAAGGACTGGGTGCCGCGCGTCAAGATCTTCGCCGGCAAGGCGGCGGCCAGCTACTGGACGGCCAAGCAGATCATCCGGCTCATCAACGACGTCGCCGAGATCGTCAACAACGACCCGGCCGTGCATGGCCTGCTCAAGATCGTCTTCATGCCCAACTACAATGTCAGCCTGGCCGAGATCATCGTCCCGGCCGCCGACCTGTCGGAGCAGATCTCGACCGCCGGCATGGAAGCCTCCGGCACCGGCAACATGAAGCTCGGCCTTAATGGCGCGATCACCATCGGCACGCTCGACGGCGCCAATGTCGAGATGCTGGAACATGTCGGCGCCGACAACATTGTCATATTTGGATTGACGGCCGACGAAGTCGAGAACCGGCGTCGCATGGGCCACAATCCGCGCAGTCTCATCAGTGCCAATCCGGACCTCGCCTATGTCATCGATGCCATCGCGGCCGGTACTTTCTCTCCGCAGGAGCCCAACCGTTATCGTGGCATCACCGACAATCTCCAGACCAGCGACTGGTTCTTGGTCACCGCCGACTTTGCCGCCTATGCCGCCGCGCAGCGCAAGGTCGAGGAATGGCGCCGCGATGCCGCCGGCTGGCAGGCCAAGGCGATCCGCAACACCGCCAATCTCGCCTGGTTCTCGGCCGACCGCACCATTCGCGAGTACGCCAAAGACATCTGGAATGTCCCCGTGGCATAAACGGGCATGACCGACCGCACCCGGCGCGAGAAATGGCAGCTTCCTCCCGCGGAAATCGCGGAATTGTTCGGCGGATTCCATCCTGATCCCTTCGCCAGCCTCGGCGTCCACCCGATCGAGGGCGGCTTCGTGGCGCGCGCCATCGTGCCCGGCGCCGAACGCGTCGAGGCCTTTACGCTCGACGGAAATTCGGTCGGCGATCTCGAGCGCCGCGACGAGGCCGGCTTCTTCGAAGGCAGGGTCGGGCTGAAGGAACGCGCCCCGCTTCGCTAGGGCGCCGCCAACGCGTCGGCCGAATGGTCGCTCATCGATCCCTACGGCTTCGGCCCGGTGCTCGGCCCCTTCGACGATTACTACGCCGCGGAAGGAACCCATCTCCGCCTGTTCGACAAGCTCGGCGCCCATGTCATCGATCATGAGGGCGCCACCGGCGTGCAGTTCGCCGTCTGGGCGCCCAACGCCCGCCGCGTCTCGGTCGTCGGCGAGTTCAACCGCTGGGACGGCCGCCGCCACGTCATGCGCCACCGCCAGTCCTCCGGCGTCTGGGAGATCTTCGTCCCCGATCTGCGGCCGGGCACCGCCTATAAATACGAGATCATCGGCGCCCAGGGTCAGCTCCTGCCGTTGAAGGCCGATCCCTTCGCCCTCTCTTCCGAAAGCCGACCGTGCACCGCCTCGCGCGTCGCCAGCCCGGAGCCCTTCACCTGGACCGACGGCGACTATCTCGCCGACCGCGGCATGGCCGATCGCCGCCGAGCGCCGATGTCGGCCTATGAAGTCCATCTCGGCTCATGGCGGCGCGGCTGGGCGAATGAATTCCTCACCTATGACGAGCTTGCCGACCAGCTCATTCCCTATGTCGTCGATCTCGGTTTCACCCATATCGAGCTGCTGCCGATCACCGAGCATCCGCTCGATGCCTCCTGGGGCTACCAGCCGACCGGCCTGTTTGCGCCGACGGCGCGCTTCGGAACGCCGGACGGCTTCGCCCGCTTCGTCGACCGCGCCCACGCCGCCGGCCTCGGCGTCATTCTCGACTGGGTGCCGGCGCATTTCCCAACTGACGCGCATGGCCTGTCGCTGTTCGACGGCACCGCGCTCTACGAGCATGCCGATCCGCGCCGCGGCTTCCATCCCGACTGGAACACGGCGATCTATAATTACGGACGCACCGAGGTCACCGCCTTCCTGATCAACAGCGCGCTCTACTGGATGGAGCGTTTCCATCTCGACGGGCTCCGCGTCGATGCCGTCGCCTCGATGCTCTATCTCGATTACTCGCGTGAGCCCGGCGAATGGCTGCCCAACAAGTTCGGCGGCAACGAGAATGTCGAGGCGGTGTCGTTCCTGCGCCGCATGAACGCCGCCGCCTATGGCAACCAGCCCGGCATCGCCACCATCGCCGAGGAGTCGACCTCCTGGCCGAAGGTCAGCGCCCCGGTCCACGAAGGCGGCCTCGGCTTCGGCTTCAAATGGAATATGGGCTTCATGCACGACACGCTGCGCTATCTGGCGCGCGACCCCGTGCATCGCAAGTTCCACCATGACGACATCACCTTCGGGCTGCTCTACGCCTTCTCCGAAAATTTTGTCCTGCCGCTCTCCCATGACGAGGTCGTCCACGGCAAGGGCACCATCCTCGCCAGGATGGCGGGCGACCGCTGGCAGAAGTTCGCGACGTTGCGCGCCTACTACGCGTTCATGTGGGCCTATCCCGGCAAGAAGCTGCTCTTCATGGGCCAGGAATTCGCCAGCTGGGACGAGTGGAGCGAAGCGCGCTCGCTCGATTGGCACCTCCTTGCCGAAGCCGATCATGCCGGCATCCATCGCCTGCTCCGCGATCTCAACCGGACCTATCGCGAGGTCCCGGCTTTATATGCGCGGGATTGCGAGCCCGGCGGTTTCGAATGGCTGGTCGTCGACGATGCCGAGAATTCGATCTTCGCATGGCTGCGCCTGTCCGGCGGCGATGCGCCGCCGGTCGCGATCATCTCGAATTTCACGCCGGCTCCGCGCGAGAATTATGTTCTGCCGCTGCCGCGTGCCGGCCGCTGGCGGGAGATCGTCAACACCGATGCCCGCGACTATGGCGGCAGCGGCTGGGGCAATCTCGGCTTCATCGAGGCCGATGCGCCGGGCGACAAGGGCAGGCCGGCAGCAGCGCGTGTCACGCTGCCGCCATTGGCGACATTGATGTTTGTCTACGAAGCGTAGCGACGCGTAAGGGGAGGGTGCGTTGATGGTCGATATGGGTAGGCCCGGTTCGCTGGCGCGCGATGCCATGGCCTATGTGCTGGCCGGCGGCCGGGGCAGCCGGTTGCAGGAGCTGACGGACAAGCGCGCCAAGCCCGCCGTCTTCTTCGGCGGCAAGACCCGCATCATCGATTTCGCGCTGTCCAATGCGCTGAATTCGGGCATCCGCCGCATCGCGGTGGCGACGCAATACAACGCCCACAGTCTGATCCGCCATCTCCAGCGCGGCTGGACCTTCCTGCGGCCGGAACGGAACGAGAGCTTCGACATCCTGCCGGCGAGTCAGCGCAGCTCGGGCAATAGCTGGTATTCCGGCACCGCCGACGCCGTCTTGCAGAACACCGACATCATCGGCAGCTACCGGCCGAAATACATGGTCGTGCTCGCCGGCGACCATGTCTACAAGATGGACTATGAGGGGATGCTGCAGCAGCACGTCAACTCCGGCGCCGACGTCACGGTCGGCTGCCTCGAGGTGCCGCGCATGGAAGCGACCGGCTTCGGCGTCATGCAAATCGACGACCAGGAACGCATCATCCATTTCCTCGAAAAGCCCGCCGATCCGCCCGGCCTCCCCGATCGACCGGAGATCGCGCTGGCCTCGATGGGCATCTATGTCTTCGAGACCGAATTCCTCTTCGATCTGCTCAAGCAGGACGCCGCCGACCCGCGCTCGAAGCATGATTTCGGTGGCGACATCATTCCCTACCTCGTCAAGAACGGCAAAGCCGTCGCGCATCGCTTCTCGCGCTCCTGCGTCCGCTCCGACAAGGAGGTCGAGGCCTACTGGCGCGACGTCGGCACCGTCGACGCCTATTGGGAAGCCAATATCGATCTCACCGACATTGTCCCGGCGCTCGATCTCTACGATCACGACTGGCCGATCTGGACCAATGTCGAGCTCACCGCGCCGGCCAAGTTCGTCCATGACGAGAACGATCGCCGCGGTACCGCGATCAGTTCGCTCGTCTCGGGCGGCTGCATCGTCTCGGGCGCGCTCGTCCGCAAGACTCTCCTCTTCACCGGCGTCCGCGCCAATTCCTATGCCTCGCTCACCGAGGCCGTCGTCCTGCCCTATGCGCAGATCGGCCGCGGCGCCCATCTGACCAAGGTCGTCGTCGACCGCGGCGTGATCATTCCGGAGGGCATGGTCATCGGCGAGGATCCGGTGCTCGATGCCAAGCGCTTCCGGCGGACCGAGAAGGGCGTCTGCCTGGTGACGCAGGTCATGATCGACAACATCGCCTCCTGACATGATCAAGGTCCTCGCCGTCGCGTCCGAGGTCTTTCCGCTCGTCAAGACCGGCGGGCTGGCCGATGTCGTCGGCGCCCTGCCGAAGGCGCTGCTGCCGCACGGCGTCGAGACGAGGGTCCTCGTCCCGGCTTATCCGCCGATCCTCGCCGCCTTGGGCCCGGCCGAGCCGATCTACCGCTACAACGATGTCTTCGGCGGCCCCGCGGCGCTGATCGCGGGCAAGGTCGGCGACCTCGATCTCATCGCGCTCGACGCCCCCCATCTCTTCAACCGCAACGGCAATCCCTATCTGGCGCCGGGCGGCGCCGACTGGCCGGATAATTGGCAGCGCTTTGCCGCGCTCTCCTATGTCGCCGGCGAATTCGGCAGCGGCCTGATCGGCGAGTTCGTGCCCGATATCGTCCATGCGCATGACTGGCAGTCGGCGCTGGTCGCGGCCTATCTCCATGTCGCGCCGGAGCCGAAGGCGAAGACCGTCCTCACCATCCATAATCTCGCCTTCCAGGGCGTTTTCCCGACGCCGGTCTTCGCCGAGCTTCGCCTGCCGCCCTCGCTCTGCGCGCTGGACGGCGTCGAATATTACGGCGCCGTCGGCTATCTCAAGGCCGGCCTGCAATTCGCCGATGCGATCACCACCGTCAGCCCCTCCTATGCCGAGGAAATCTGCACCCCGGCCGGCGGCATGGGCCTCGACGGGCTTCTCCGCTCGCGCCGCGCCGTCCTCTCCGGCATCGTCAACGGCATCGACACCGATGTCTGGGATCCGGCTGTCGACAAGGATCTCGCCGCGCCCTTCACGGCGGCGAAGCTTGCCCGACGCGCCGACAACAAGCGCGCCATCGAAAAGCGCTTCGGGCTGGAGACGGGCGACGGCATCCTCTTCTCGGTGATCAGCCGGCTCACCTGGCAGAAGGGCATGGACCTTCTCGCCGACGCGATCGACGCACTCGTCGCCTCCGGCGCGCGCCTCGCGGTGCTCGGCTCCGGCGACGCGGTGCTGGAAGGCGCCCTGTCCGCCGCGGCACTGCGCCATCCGGGCCGGGTCGGCTTCGTCGCCGGCTATGACGAGAAGCTCGCCCATCTGCTTCAGGGCGGCGCCGATGCGATCCTCATCCCGTCGCGCTTCGAGCCCTGCGGCCTCACCCAGTTTCACGGCCTGCATTACGGCTGCGTGCCGGTCGTCTCGCGCGTCGGCGGCCTCGCCGATACGATCATCGACGCCAATGACGCCGCACTTGCCGCCGGCGTCGCCACCGGTCTCCAGTTCTCGCTCGCCGATGCCGGCGGCTTCGCCCATGCGGTGACCCGCGCCCAGCATCTCTTCGCCGACCCGAAGGCCTGGTCGGCCATGCAGAAGAGCGGCATGAAATCCGATGTCTCCTGGTCGCGAAGTGCGGCAAGATACGCGGATATCTACCGGCGCCTTTTGGCCCGCATATGAGTGTATCGATGATCAAAGAGATTGCGACCAAAGCCTTCGGCGACCAGAAGCCCGGCACCTCGGGACTGCGCAAGAAGGTCGGCGTCTTTCAGCAGCCGCATTATGTCGAGAATTTCATCCAGGCGATCTTCGATTCCCTCGAAGGCTTCGCCGGCGCCACCTTCGTCATCGGCGGCGACGGCCGCTACTTCAATCGCGAGGCGATCCAGACCGCGATCCGCATCGCTGCGGCGAACGGCGTCGGCAGGGTCATCGTCGGCCAGGGCGGAATCCTGTCGACGCCGGCCGCCTCGAACCTCATCCGCAAATACAAGACCTTCGGCGGCATCATCTTCTCGGCGAGTCACAATCCCGGCGGCCCGCACGGCGATTTCGGCGTCAAATACAATATCGGCAATGGCGGCCCCGCTCCGGAAGGCGTCACCGACGTCATCCATGCGAAGACGCAGTCGATCGCCCTCTACCGCATCGCCGACACGGCCGATATCGACCTCGACAGCATCGGCACGGTCGCCGTCGAGGGCATGACGGTCGAGATCGTCGACCCGGTCGCCGACTATCGCCTGCTGATGGAGACGCTCTTCGATTTCGACAGGCTCCGCGCCCTCTTCGCCTCCGGCTTCCGCATGCGCTTCGACGCCATGCACGCCGTCACCGGGCCTTATGCGAAAGCGATCCTCGAAGGCGCGCTCGGCGCTCCTGCCGGCACCGTCGTCAACGGCACGCCCTTGCCCGATTTCGGCGGCCATCATCCCGATCCGAACCTCGTCCACGCCAAGGAACTCTACGACCTGATGATGTCGCCCGACGCGCCCGATTTTGGCGCCGCCTCGGACGGCGACGGCGACCGCAACCTCATCATCGGCCGCGGCATCTTCGTGACGCCCTCGGATTCGCTGGCCGCGCTCGCCGCCAACGCGACGCTGGCGCCGGGCTACGCGTCGGGCCTCGCCGGCATCGCCCGCTCGATGCCGACCAGTGCCGCCGCCGATCGCGTTGCCGACAAGCTCGGCATCGGCAGATACGAGACGCCGACCGGCTGGAAATTCTTCGGCAATCTCCTCGACGCCGGCCTAGCCACCATCTGCGGCGAGGAAAGCGCCGGCACCGGCTCCAACCATGTCCGCGAGAAGGACGGGCTCTGGGCCGTTCTGCTCTGGCTCAACATCCTCGCCGTCCGCCGCGACAGCGTCCTGGCGATCATGCAGGATCACTGGCGGACCTATGGCCGCAATTTCTATGCGCGTCATGATTACGAGGAGATCGATGCCGACGCCGCCAGGGGGCTGATGCAGCATCTCCGCGACCAGTTGCCGAACCTTCCCGGCCGGCGCCTGCGCAATGCCCGCGTCGCCTCGGCCGACGACTTCGCCTATGACGATCCGGTCGATCGGTCGCGCTCGACGGGGCAGGGCATCCGCATCCTCTTCGAGGACGGCTCGCGCATCGTCTTCCGCCTGTCCGGCACCGGCACCGCCGGCGCGACGCTCCGCCTCTATATCGAGCGCTACGAGCCCGATACCGCCAGGCACGGCATGGCGACCGGCGACGCACTGGCCGACCTCATCCTGATCGCCGGCGACCTGTCCGAGCTCGCGGCCCGCACCGGCCGGGATGCCCCCAGCGTCATCACCTGAATGGCCGGGGACGCCGCCACGGAGGGGACCATGCCGCGGCTCGGCATGACCCTCGTCGACGGCGGCGTCACCATCGCCGTCTGGTCGGCCAATGCCGGCCGCATCTGGCTCTGCCTCTTCGACGCGGCCGGCGCGCGCGAGATCGAGCGCGTCCCTCTTGTGCGCAACGGCGACATCCATTCCGCCTTCGTGCCGAATATCCGGCCAGATGCCCGCTATGGCCTGCGTGCCGACGGCCCCTTCGATCCGGCCCGCGGCCACCGCTTCGATCCGTCGAAGCTGCTCGTCGACCCCTATGCGACGGCGCTCGACCGGCCCTTCGTCTATCGGCCGGAGCTCGCCGCGCCGCGCGACGCCGGCATCGACACGGCGCATCTGGTGCCGAAGGCGATCGTCACGCCATCCTGGCTGCCGATGGAGCCGCTGCCGCCGGTCGCAGCACCCGGCTTCGTCTATGAGCTGGCGGTCAAGGCTTTCACCAGGCAGCATCCCGACGTGCCGGAGAAGCTTCGCGGCACGATCGCGGCGCTGGCGCTGCCGGAGATCGTCGATCATCTCGCCGGACTCGGCGTCGAGACGCTGGAACTGATGCCGATCGTCGCCTGGATCGACGAGCGCCATCTGCCGCCGCTCGGCCTCGCCAACGCCTGGGGCTACAATCCCGTTGCCTTCATGGCGCCCGATCCGCGGCTGGCGCCGGGCGGCCTCGCCGGGATTGCCGCGACGGTCGCGGCGCTTCACAAGGCCGGCATCCGCGTGGTTCTCGACGCCGTCTTCAACCACACCGGCGAGAGCGACGCGATCGGCCCGACGCTGTCGCTCCGCGGCCTCGACAACGCCACCTATTTCCGCCACGCCGAGGGCGGCCGCCTGGTCAACGACACCGGCACCGGCAACACCATCGCCTGCGACCGTGCGCCGGTCGTCGCCCTCATCACCGATTCCATGCGCCACTGGATCGACGCGGCCGGCATCGACGGCTTCCGCCTCGACCTCGCCTCGATCCTCGGCCGCGCCGGCGCGGGCGGCTTCGATCCCCACGCGCCGCTTCTCCGCGCCATCGAGGCCGATCCGCTGCTGAAGGATCGCATCATGATCGCCGAGCCCTGGGACATCGGCCCCGGCGGCTACCAGATGGGCAATTTTCCGGCCCGCTGGAGCGAGTGGAACGACCGCTTCCGCGACGATGTCCGCCGCTTCTGGCGCGGCGACCGCGACACGCTGGGCACGCTCGCCACCCGCATCGCCGGCTCCGGCGATATCTTCGCCAAGCCCGGCCGCAACCCGTCCGCCGGCGTCAACTTCCTTGCCGCCCATGACGGCTTCACCCTTGCCGACGTCGTCGCCTTCGCCGACAAGCACAATGCGGCGAATGGCGAGGACAACCGCGACGGCACCAGCGAGAATTACTCCTGGAACAATGGCGTCGAAGGCCCGAGCCCGGACCGGAAGATCGAGGCCGCCCGCCGCCGCGACATCGCGGCCCTCCTGGCGACGCTCTTCGTCTCGCGCGGCACGCCGATGCTCACCGCCGGCGACGAGCTCCGCCGCACGCAAGCCGGCAACGACAACGCCTATGCACAGGACAACGCCGTCACCTGGGTCGACTGGACGGCCGCCGATCTCGGCCTCGCCACCTTCGTCTCGCGCCTGACCGGCATCAGGAAAGCCCATCCCTCGCTCTCCGCCGACCGCTTTCTCACCGGCGGGCCGATCGACGGCACCGGCATCGCCGACGTCACCTGGCTGCATCCCGCCGGCCGCCTCATGCAGGATGCCGACTGGTCGGGCGAGGCGCGTCTCCTCGGCATCGCCTTCTACGCTGAGGGCGACCGCACGCTCGCCTGGATCAATGGCGGCAGGACGGAAGCGCAAACCTGGCTGCCGCCGCTCGCCACCGGCGACGCCTGGGAGCTGATCGCCGATTCCACCGACCCGGAAGCCGATTTCGTCACGACCGCCGGCCCCGGCCCGATCACCCTCCCGCCCCGCTCCGTCCGCATCTACGCCGACACGTCCGCCGCTTAGTTTGCGGCGCGCATGATGGGGCACGGCCAGGGTCCTCCCCCGTTCACGGGGGAGGGGGACCACGCGCAGCGTGGT
>CAMCWB010000072.1 GCA_945882315.1 Bauldia litoralis
CTCTGACCCGCCGGCCCGCCTTAACATAAGTGCCCACACGCGCCAAGAACACGTGCTGTCCTGGCCTTTGGAGAAATGTCAGCCCCGAGAAGCTCAGCTTCCGGAACATCGCGCCAGCGTGTAGCGCCGACGATCACGCCTACTTAGCCTATCTTGGCCACTGGGATCTCGGACCACTTGGTCGTGAAGCTCGGCGACAGATGCTCCCGCCGCATTTGCCACTGCCGGTCTTTCCGGGTCAGTCCCAATCGTGCCGTGCCCCGACCATATCGTGCATTGATCTGGTCAATGGCTGTCATGAGCCCGTCAGGTGCTTCCATTTCGTCAAACAGTGAGGCTGGGGCATCACCGTCCGGTGCGAGATCAAGCAGCAGCACGCCAGCCTTTCGCCAGCCGTAACCCTCGCGCCAGATCCGATCGAAGATCCTTAATACCGCGGCGCCAATGTCGCGAGTGTCAGAGGTTGCCCTTTTGAATGTCGCCGACCCCGAGCCCGACTTTTGAGGCGCAGCCTGCGCGAAAGGATCGGTTCGCATGAACAACTGTACCGCGCCTGCTACCTGTCCAGCGTGACGCACCTTCTCGGCAGCCCGCTCCACAAAGCTCATAATGGCATCTTGCACCTCCAGCTTGTCATAAATCACCGTTCCGAAGGTGCGTGAACAGCATGTCGTCTGCCTGGGCGTTTGCTGTTCTTCGAGCCCATTGCAGACAATCCCACGCAATTCGTGGACCGTGCGCAGTCCAACCACGCCCATGCGCTGGCGAACCCATCCGTCGGGTGCCTTGGCAAAGTCATGGGCAGTAACAATGGCGCGTTCTTCCAGCATTGCAGCCCACCGGCGACCGACGCCCCAGACATCGCCAACCGACGTCTTGCGCAGGGCAGCTTCAACCCAGTCCGGATGATGAACAAGGTCGAGCACGCCACCGGCCTTGGCGGACTTCTTCGCCAGACGGTTTGCCAGCTTTGCAAGCGTCTTGGTTGGCCCCACTCCGATTGATACCGGAATGCCCGTCCATTGCAGCGTTTGGTTTCGTAGCCGCCGGCACCATTCCGTGAGATCGGGAACTGCAAGGCGGTCAAGGTCGAGGAAGCATTCATCGATGCTGTAGATTTCGTGGCCCGGCGCACTTGAGCCCAGGACGCTCATCACCCGCTCGGAAATATCGCCATAAAGCGCATAGTTCGACGAGCGGACTGCAATATCGTGCGTCTCTACAAGTTTGCGGATCTTGAACATGGGAGCCCCCATGGCGATGCCCAGGGTCTTCGCCTCGTTTGACCGGGCAATGACGCAACCGTCGTTGTTGGACAGGACAATGACCGGCCGCTCCCGCAGGCTAGGCTGGAACAGGCGCTCGCACGATGCGTAGAAGTTATTGCAGTCGACCAGCGCGAAGGTGGCCATCAGCGTCCACAGTGGCGCCGGATGCTGTGTGTCACGACGCCCCAGATCTCACAGTCAGATTCAACAATCGGCAGAGACGGATAATCCGTGTTTTCTGCGGCGAGATGCCAAAGCCCAGCAACTTTCTTGAGCCGTTTGACCGTGAGACAGGCTTGAAGAACGGCTATGACGATGTCGTCTGGCTGCGGAGTGACGCTGCGGTCGACGATCAGCAGATCGCCATCGAAGATCCCCGCATCACGCATGGATTCACCGGAAGCGCGGACGAAAAACGTTGCCGCCGGCCTGCGCACGATGTGCTCATTGAGGTCGAGTTTGCCTTCGATATGATCATCAGCCGGGCTAGGGAATCCGGCTGGTACGTGAGCGCTGAAGAGCGGAAGTTCGAGTTTTTTAGCGACATCGGCAACGAGCAGCACGATCACACACCCAGGATAGTGAGAACATAGCATGAACAAATAGATCGTGGTTTGTCAATCGCCACCACCTCCTACACTTCGAACACCCGCCCCATCTGCTCCGCCCATGGCAGGTAGGTCGCGTCGATGAGGTCGTTCACCGAGACTGACGGCGGCTCGCGCCAGACCAGCAGCCGCTCCAGCACCTGCGGCGACAGGTAGGCCAGCCGCATCATGCGGCTGACGAAGCGGTCGGTAAACTTTTCGGCCTTGGCGATGTCTTGGATGGTCGCGGCCTCGCCGGTTTCGAGCCGCCGCCGCCAAGCCCAGGCGCGCCCAAGCGCGCGAAGAATGTGCGGGTCCTGGCTGCGGGACTGGAAATGAGCCTCGGGCTCTGGTGGCAGGATGCGGGGCCGACCGTTACGCCGCCGGTGCGTAAGCGGGATGAACACGCGGGTGGTGGCGTTCGTTTGCGTCATTCTGCGGCCTCCAGATGTGTGCTGTCGGCCAGGTCCCGGACCAGCGTGGCGATGCCGTTGTTGCGCAGGTCGACTGCCATGCCGGTCGGACCGACCGTGACCCTGTCGACGAGCAGCCGCACGATCCGTGCCTGCTCCGCCGGAAAGAGCGCATCCCAGAGGTCGTTGAAGCGATGGAGCGCGGTGACGATCGCCCGCTCGTCCATGGACGCACCTTCGCGCCGCTGTGCCTCGATCACCCGTGCTGCAACTTCGGGAGTGCCAGCGATCCGCCGCATCTCGGCGATGACGGCCCCGTCGACCATGGCTGCGGCAAGCCGCATCGGCCTTGCGTCAATCGCCGTGTCACGATTCCGGATCAGATCCATCGACGTGTAGTAGTGGTAGAGACGCTCGCCCTTCCGCGTGTAGGTCGGCGTCATGGCGGCGCCCGTTTCGGTGAAGAGGATGCCCTTGAGCAGCGCCTCCGAACTGTTGCGGTTCTTGGCGCGCCGCTCGCGCGGGCTTTGCTTCAGGATGGCGTGGACGCGGTCCCAGAGTTCCTGGCTGATGATCGCATCATGCTCACCGGGATAAGATGTACCCTTGTGCACCGCTTCGCCCAGATAGACGCGGCTGCCGACCAGCTTGTAGATGAAGCCCTTGTCGATGCGTTTGCCACGCTTGTTTCGGACATTCTCCGCGTGCAGCGCACGGGCCAAGATCGACGCGGAGCCAAGGGCGGTGAAGCGCTCGAAGATCATTCGTACCGTATTCGCTTCGGCTTCATTGACCACCAGCTTGCGGTCCTTGACGGTGTGCTCGCTGCCATCCCACTGGCGCACCAGCTTCGTACCTGGTAGCGGGTTGCGCGCGTCATCCGCCATGCCCTTACGCGAGACCTTGCCCTCGACCTCGTCGGCGAGAGTGTCCAGCGTGCGGCGGGTGTCGCGCGTGAGCCCGCCGTAGGTCAGCTCCTGGATCCGTCCGGCAATCCGCACCTCCAGAAACGCCCGGCTGTTGTTGGGCGCGGCGGAGGCGAAGAAGTCTTCCCACTTCACCTTGAGTTCGTTCACGGACAGGCGCTGTAGCGCCGCCAGCTGGGCGAGGACGGTGCCGTCCGTCTTGGGGTCCTCCCCCGCCCGCGGTAGTGCCTGTGGCTTGGGTTTTGTCGCGTTCTTCATCAATCAGCCTCCGTCTCGGTTGCGAAGTTTGCGACGACGAAGACCGCTCTTCAGGGGCGAGAAGTCGACAAAACTGTCTCGGGTCGGGGCAGATAAAGAGCTGGACTGTTCGGGTAGGATACGCCGGAGGCCAGCCTCGAGCGCAAGCAGACGCTCGGCGCCTATGACCGCCGCGACATCCAGGTGATTGCCAATGTCGCCGTGCTGACGGAGGGCTATGACAACCCGCCCACCTCCTGCGTCGTGCTGCTGCGCCCCAGCTCCTACAAGTCCACCATGATCCAGATGGTCGGGCGGGGCCTGCGAACCGTCGACCCCGAAGAATACCCCGGCGTCATCAAGACCGATTGCGTCATCCTCGACTTCGGCACCTCGAGCCTGATCCACGGCTCGCTGGAACAGGATGTCGATCTCGACGGGCGTCTCGCCACGGGCGATGCGCCGACTAAGCAGTGCCCGGAATGTGCAGCCACGGTGCCCGCGGCCGTCATCGAGTGTCCGCTCTGCGGCTACGTGTGGGAATGCAAGACCATGAACGCCAGGAACTGGCGCGCCTGCGTCAAGGACGGGGTTGCTGTCAGCAAGCCCGTCTACGCCGCCCAGATCGCTCTCTACCAGGCCTACATGGATGCCTCCGTTCCGGGGCTTGCCGCCAACCCCGCACTCTTCACCGCCATCAACAAGGACACTGCCGAGCTCCACCACGAGCTGGTGCCGTTCAATACCGAGCTCGCCCAGCGCATGAGCGACCGCGCCGTGCGCGTCCTCAGCGCCACCGATGCCGGTGAGCTTCTGCCGCGCATCGCCAGGGACCGCGATCATTTCGAGTGCCGCATGTGCGCCTACGCCAATCGCTGCTGGAGCCTGCCGCAATGAGCGATGACCATGACGACAAGCCGACTGGTGAAGTGATCCACTTCAACCCGTGGCGCGACTTTAACGACGCAGTACTCCAAGAGGACCCCTTCGGTGTCGAGCCCGACGCCGATCAGTTGGCGACGTTTCTCGACGTCGTCTTCAGCTATTGCGAAGGGCTGATCCCTGTCCGCGGCTTCGTCGACAAAGGACAAGGCCGCGACGGCAAGCCCAACAATATCTGGATCGAAGCTGACGCCTCGGCTTTCGACAAGCTGAAGACCTTCGCTACCTGGGCGTGGCGCGAGGGCGCGGCCCTCTATGTCATCCCCGGCACCGTAGCGGCACAGGGGCAAGCCCGTGCCCATGAGGTCGTGGAGATGCAGGCGCTGGTCGTCGACCTCGATGCCGGCGACATTCTGGCCAAGCTCAGCCATCTCGTCCGCTTTCTCGGTACCCCCACCCTCGTCGTGGAGAGCGGCGGCAGGACGCCCGAGGGCGCAACGAAGCTGCATGTCTGGTGGAAGCTCACCGAAGCTGCCACGGGCGAAGATCTCCAGAACCTCTGCCACCTGCGTAGCGACATCGCCATGAAGGTCGGCGGCGACACCCACTTCCGCTCGGCTCATCAGCCGATCCGAGTGGCAGGCTCGGTCTACCACAAGGGCGGCTTCCAGCGTCTTGTCCAGATCCGCGAGCATAATCGCGTCGAGGTCGACCTCACCGATTTTGCCGGGCGCGTCGCTATCATGCCGGCGCTGCCGGGTATGGGGGTGGAACCTACTGCCGAGTCGCATGCGAAGCCTTCGCTCGAGGCAATTTGGTTTGGGAATCTAGCGCCATTGGCCTTCTCTAGAGACGCAATGCTGCTTTGAACGATGACTTGCTTTATAAGCGGCATATGGAAACCTCCGAGCACAATCTCAGCCCCACAGAGCTTCGCATGCTCCGCGCTATCGCGGCAGGAAACCCGGATGAGGTCACTCCCGATTTCGTGGCCTTCCAGCGCCTCAAATCGTTTGGATGCATCACGGTAGACCATAGGGGTCGACCAACCATCACCGATCAAGGCAAGGAGAGGGCTCACCGCGCGGAGATCTAGCGGCCGCCTCGCTGCATTTCAGCGCGATCCCGGCTGACGGGCGCTTTGATAGGCCGATGGCGGGAAGCACTCAGGCGCCAACAAACGCACCGATCAAGGCGATGATGATGTCGCCGACGAGACCAAAGCCACGAGACGTCCTCCGGATGCCGGGCGAAAGCCTCCTCGCAATTGAATCAGACCTCGGCAAGCTAGCGCCGGACTTCCGCCTGCCTACGACCGATGGAGAAACCTACAGACTTGACGATCTAAAGGGCAGAACCGCGTCGTCTTCATCTGCAACCAGTGCCCCTATGTGAAGGGCGTTGCGGACCGCATGGTCGCCGATGCCAAGGCGCTCGCTAGAGGGCGTCAACATCGTCGCTATCTCCAGCAACGACGTTGAGACCTTCCCCGACGACTCCTTCCCCAAGATGAAGGAGTTAGCGGGGAAATATGGCTTCTCGTTCCCCTATCTCTTCGACGAGAACCAGGAGATTGCGAAGGCCTATGGCGCGGTGTGCACGCCGGATTTCTTTGGACTGAATGCCGACAGTTTCATTGAATATCGCGGTGGGCTTGACGAGGGGAAAAAGGACCCGCCCCGCCCGGCGAGAAGCGCGAGCTTCTCGACGCGATGAGTCTCGTGGTGAAGACGGGCAAAGGGCCGAAGGATCAGACCACGTCGGTCGGCTGCTCGATCAAGTGGAAGGACACATAAGAACAAAGCTTGGCGTTTCTTAAGGAACAATAGCTGCTTCGCGGAGGATCAGTTGAACGAAGTTACAGGCATTGTTGGCCTTGGCGTCATGGGGTGCAATGATCCGTGACATCGCCGCCTCGCAAAAAAGGCTGTCGGCTATCACATCGAATCTCGTCGCATCGAAGAGGCGAAACTTGACGGGATCCATGAGAACGCACAAAGCGGGCCCAAGGCAGAATGCATGCGTCGGCCGGAATCGCCACTTTCGCTGGCAACCAAATGGAGAAAATCAATGGACGCCATGACGAGACGCAAGACGCAGGGACGCGGCAGGCTTTTCACCAGCGTCCTCGAGACGATTGGAGACACTCCCGCGATCCGTATCAATTCACTCGCGCCAGCGGGGGTATACATCTACGTGAAGGTCGAGGCCTTCAACCCGGCCGGGTCGGTCAAGGACCGACTGGCGCTGAGCATCATCGAGGAGGCTGAGCAGGACGGAAGCCTAAGCCCGGGCCAGACGGTGGTCGAGGCGACGTCGGGCAACACCGGCATCGGGCTGGCCATGGTCTGCGCGGCGAAGGGCTATCCGCTGGTTGTGACAATGGCCGACAGCTTTTCGGTCGAGCGCCGTAAGCTGATGCGGATGATGGGCGCCAAGGTCGTGCTTACACCCCGCGCTCAAAAGGGCCTAGGCATGTACCGCAAGGCGGTGGAACTGGCCGAGGCAAACGGCTGGTTCCTGGCCCGCCAGTTCGAGACCGAGGCCAACGCCCGTATCCATGAGAACACGACGGCGCGCGAGATCCTCGCCGATTTCGCCGGCGAGCGGCTGGATTACTGGGTCACCGGCTACGGCACGGGCGGCACTGTGACGGGCGTGGGGCGCGTTCTGCGCCGGGAGCGGCCTGAGACGAAGATCGTCTTGTCGGAACCCGCCAATGCGCAACTTCTGGGCAGCGGCCGCGCGCAGGCGCGAAACTCCAATCACTCGCCCTCCGAAAGCCACCCTGCTTTCGAGCCGCACCCGATCCAGGGATGGACGCCTGATTTCATTCCATATGTCTTGCAGGAAGCGGTGGATGACGGGCTCTACGACGAGCTGATGCCCGTAGCCGGCGCCGACGGCGTTGCCTGGGCAAAAAAACTCGCGCAACGGGAAGGCATCCTGACGGGCGTCTCGGGCGGGTCCACTTTCGCCGTCGCCATGAAAATCGCCGAGCGGGCCGAGCCGGGAACCGTCATCCTCTGCATGCTGCCCGACACGGGCGAGCGCTACATGTCGACGCTGTTGTTCGAGTCTATCCCAGAGGACATGACCGAAGAAGAAACTGGGCTGTCGCGGTCAACCCCAGGTTTCCAGATGGCCGCCGGGTAGGACGCGACGGCCGGCCGGGGTACGTGCCTATCCACGAGGCTAGGCGATGGGCGGGGCGGCGATTGGCGCCCTCCCGTCGTGTGGGGCGAAGCCTTGACGGCGCCATGTCTGTTCCGATGCAGCCCGGCTTTGACAACTTTATTCGTTCCAGTGGATCATTGGTAAGCCTGCAACGGGCGACCTGAAATAAGGGATTGTCGTGCCCCGGAGGCTGCCGATATAAACCGTTTTCAAATCGGCAGCACCGAATGTCACACTCGCAAACCAGGGCGCAATCGTCCCTCCGCAGGCTAGCATCAGCTCCGGGGTCACCGAGTCGCGAAGGAAAGCTTCCATCAACGCTCGGCTGGGCAGGGGATTGTCGTCGTCCAGCAGTATGCGCAGCTCGCCCTTCGGGGTAATCGCGAAGATGCGATCGGTCATTACATGAGTGCCCCATAGATTGCCGTAGGCGTCGAAAGCAATGCCGTCGATAAAGGCACCGTGATCGGCGGGCCCAAAGACTTCGCGATGCGAAAGCGTGCCGTCGGGCGCTGCGCGCAGCCGCGTGACGCAGGGGCCGCACGTCTCGACGACATAGAGCCACTCTTCCTTCTCATCGAATCGAATTTCGTTCGTGAACGCAAAACCGTCTGCCACAATCCTCAGCCTCCCCTGATCATAGAGTGCGACATACCCGTCGCGGACCTTGGGGCTGATCGCTTTGGTCCAATCCTTTAGGCGTGTCGAAATGGTGAGCCACAGCCGGTTCCGGCTGTCGCGCAGCACAAAATTGACCTTTCCGATCGGTTCGCCATCGATCTGATCGACCAGCACATGTGTGTCGCCGTCGCGGGTCATTTCTTCCAGCCGGTCCGTGCCGAAATTGGAAATCACGATGTCGCCGTTCTTCGCAAAAGCGAGGCCGTTCGGTAGCGTGCCTTTCGTGAACCGTTCGAGGTCTGATGCGGCATTGGCGAAATTGCCTGCAGCCTGCTGCGTGATGAGCCGCTGCGAACCATCCGAGCGAATACGGACGACCCCACCCCGTGCATCGGCCGACCAGAGCGAACCGTCGCTTTCCGCCAGAATGCATTCCGGCCGTTGTAGGCCCTCGCCGATATGCTTGATCGCAGAGCGGTCGACAACAAAACCATCAACTGGATTCTTGCTCATGCGTATCCTCTCCCGGGCCGAATTTAGGAGTCTGTCTGTTAGACGTTCTGTCTATGGGGTTACCTTGCAAACCGGCGGCCGCACGTTAGGCCGTTGCTACTTCGCCTGACGCGCCAAAGGATGACCAGCCGCCATCAACGGGCAACAGCGCGCCTGTGACGTAAGCCGCGAGGTCGGAAGCAAGGAAAGCAGCAGCGTGCGCAATTTCGGCTGGCTCGCCAAGGCGGCCAAGCGGAGTGCGGCCTTCGATGCGCTTTAGATCAATCTTTCCCTCGTTTTCCAGATCATCAACCATGGCCGTACGAATATACCCGGGAGCAATCGCATTCACCCTCACGTTCGCAATCCCCCATTCACAGGCGAGCGCTCGCGTAACGGCAGCCACGCCCGCCTTCGATGCGCCATAGGAGGTTCGACGCGGGAATCCGAGCATTCCATTCACCGAAGAAACATTGATGATACTGCCGCTCTTCCTCGGCAGCATGATGCGACCGGCAGCGCGACACATGAGGAAGGTCCCGCGCAGATTGATATCAAGGATGCGCTGCCAACGGTCAATGCCCTGTTCGAGCGTTGGCGTAAGCACATCAGCAATTCCAGCACTGTTAAACAGTACATCGAGTCCGCCAAGAGTCGCTGCCGCTTCACCGACCATACGATCGGCGTCTGCCTCAACGGAAACATCGCCACCAAGTCCCGCCCGCGCACCCACGGCTGCCGTCACATTGTGAAGCCTATTTGTGTTGATATCCGAAATTACGACCTCAGCACCCATCTCGGTAAAGTACCTTGCCACTGCCTCCCCAATCCCGCTGGCACCGCCTGTGATGAGAGTCCTTTTACCTGCAAGATCAATTGACAGAGGCGGCATTGGCGTCAAGCTCCGGAATTATTTAAGTGTAGATTGCACAAAGTAGCCTCAGAGAAAGCTAGTCCGAGGCGAAGCAGTAGAGCAGGCCGTCGCCGCCGGTGCCCTTGAGGGCGTCCTGGCCGCAGCCGCCGCGCGAGGCATGCGACGAATTCCACGACTTTGCCGCGGCGGAGTCGTCGAGGCCGGTGCGATCGTGATGGCCCATCATGGCCGCGCCGGCGCCGCCCGAGGTCCAGTCGTTGCACGTATCGGCGGCAGCGGTGCCGTCCGGATTGGAGCCGGTCAGAATGTCATGGCGGTTCGGCTGGTCGCCGCGGCCGTTGACGACTTCGCCCTTCTCGTTGAGCGCGGTCTCCTTGCTGATCTTGTTGGCGTCGCTGTGGAGTTCGTCGATGGTCGAGGCGATGATCTCGCCCTTGGCGTTCGCCCAGGGGCCGTCGCCGATGCGGTCGCGGGCGTTGACTGCGCTGGTGCTCAGATAGGCACGCCAGGTCTTGGCGCCGGCATCGACCGCCACGGCCAATTCCTGGCAATGCGCATCGGCGCCGTCGAGACCGCCGAGATTGGCACCGTCGCCGCCGCCGACGCTCGAGATGAAGAAGGACATGTCAGGCGAGGGCTGGGCCTGGGCGATGAAGGCACTGCCGGTCAGGGCCGTACAGCAGGCGAGGGCGGTCAATAGCGTTTTCATGAAAATCCTCTGGGAAATAGACGGGCGCTGTTTGACTTAACGCTTCGGGTCTACGGCTTTAAGCACCCAAGAAGCGATTTGCATCAGGTCCCGGTCGCGGTGGCGACGGCCCACCAGTTGTATCCCTACCGGAAGTCCGTTCGAAGCGGAATGAGTGGGCAGGGTAATGGTCGGGAGCCGCAGTACCGTCCAGAAGCCCTGGAAGCGTGCGTTGCCGGTGCTGGAAAGGCCCATTGGTGCTGCACCGTCCGCCGCCGGCACCAACAGGGCATCGAATGGGTTTATGGCTTCGTCGATGAGTTCGCGAAGCATCTCCGCACGTTGCATCGCCGCTGTGTAAGACTCGAAGGAAACGGATAGCCCGCGTTCGATTTCTTCGCGGAGCAGTATCCCGAGACGATCTCTATGATGCGTCCACTCCCACGTCATGGCGCGGCTACGCTCATAGGATTGGATTTGAAGCCTGGCTCCGTCCAATGCGTCGAACGCATCCGAAAGCCGCACCTCTGAAAGGTTGCATCCTGTGGCGGCCAGTTGAGCCGCAGCGTGTTCAAAGGCTGCGACGCTCTCCGGAAGGGCGTGCTGCCAGAGAGGCGTGCGATAAAGCCCGATCAAGGGAGGCTTCGTCGGAGGGTCCAACCGAAGCGGCTGGTCGCCAACAAGCACAGCTGAGACCAGTTCAATGTCGTCAAGTGATCTCGCATGAAGCCCCAAGGTATCGAGGCTTTGCGCAGCCGGCTTCACACCCGCGAGATTAAACGCGCCGAAGGTTGGCTTAAAGCCGATGATGCCGCAGTAAGAGGACGGCCGGAGGACGGAGCCTCCCGTCTGGGTTCCGAACGCAACCGGCACCATGAAGTCGGCGACCGAAGCAGCAGACCCGCTCGATGAACCCCCAGGCGTATGCTCCGTGTCATGCGGGTTGCGCGTTAGCCCCGGGGCCGAGCTCGCAAATTCGGCTGTCACGGTCTTCCCCAGGATGACAGCACCGGCATTGCGAACGATTGCCACACAGGCAGCGTCAGCGAAGGGCCGGTGCCCGGCATAGATCGGCGAGCCCATTTCCGTTGGCATATCGTAGGTGTCGATGATGTCTTTGACGGCGATCGGCACCCCGTGCAGCGCCCCGGCCGGCGTCGATCGATCGCATTGTCGGGCTTGTACCAGTGCTTGATCTTGGTCGATGAATGCCCAAGCCTCAATCAATGAATCGCGCTCGGCAATTCTGGCGAGACAATCCCGCACCACCGCTTCCGAAGAAGTTTCCCCGGCAGCAATCATTCCGGCGATGGTGCTTGCAGAGAACGTGTTCAAGGTCATTTTTTCGACCACTCAGGTAGCCTCTCACGGTAGAACACTGGCCACTTCCCCACCGGCGGCTTCACAACTATTCGTCTGGGGCTTCCACTCCAAGGCGGCTAGGAAAGCTTCGGCTTCGGAGCATATCGCTCCAGCCACTCTTCTGTCGTCGCGCATGGCTCCGGCATTCGGGCGACGTAGCTGTGATGTGCCACCTCTCCAACAATTTCTTTCGGCAGCAGCGAGGTAATGACCCGGAGATAGGCTTCCGGCTTCTCGTTGCGGACCGTGGCTATGGTCGCGACACGCCATATGCCTCGCTGAGCTTCGACCGCGCCCCCTTGGGACGGCCGCCGCCGCTGTTGCCTGGCAAAAAGCGGCCCTTGGCGTCTTTTCCTGACAACATTGTTCTCAGTCCCCCGAACTTAAGTCTACCATGTGGCGATAAACGGCCCGGCCGCCACATATTGCCCGTTATGAAACGGCCCTTGGCATCCTATCAGCATCCTTTATGCGAGAAGGAGGAACTGAAGATGATCCGAAACGCACCTAAGGACGCTGCCGTCTACGGCGTCGATCTCGGCAAGAACGTGTTCCACATCGTTGGCCTCCGACGTGATACGCTGCTCGCCTTCTTCGAATGTCAACGGCGGAGCAAAACCAAGCCACGCGCCGGAGGAATAGTCGGCGATGTTTCGAGGGACGTCAGCCGGCCTTTCGGGCTCGGCTTTGAGCGAGACGATAGCTGTCGCCATTCATCTCGAGAATGTTGACGTGGTGGGTGATGCGGTCGAGAAGCGCGCCGGGCAGACGCTCCACGCGCGGGCACTCTGAGAACCGCTCAGGTATCGGGACTGCGTTTCCTCAGAGCCGAGCTTCATTGGATATGCCGCTAGAGCGGATTCGCATCTACCCCCGCTTGAACCCGATCCGCTCCAGCAGCGTCGGTTTACGCGTCTGGCTTTCGATCAGCCGCTGCTGGGAGGCCAGAAGGGCGAAAACCTTCTCTGGAGGACGAATGGGACCGGATCAGGTGACTGAGCAGCCTTCGGCCTGCCCGAGAAAAAACCCCGCCGAGATGATCGACGGGGCCAAGGTGGGTATCGAAACGCCCTCGGTGGTTTCCGAGGGACGCTCGTGTCTACCCGTAACCAAGCTACCCCACCAGCCTTTTCCATCAGCCGCCAGCTTGCACTTCGTGCTGCGCAGCGCCCGGAACGACTCAGAGTGCGTCGTCAGGCGACCGCCGGCCTCGGCACGGGCCGCTCGACGATCGGCAGATGCACAACTGCCCCGAAAAGCCCGAGCAACACCGAGAGCCACCAGACGCCGTCATAGCTGCCGGTCGCGTCGAAGAGCATGCCGCCCAGCCAGATGCCGAAGAACGAGCCTACCTGATGGGAGAAGAAGACGAAGCCGAAAAGCGTTGCCATATAGCGGGTGCCGAACATGACGGCCACCAGTGCCTGGGTGGGCGGCACGGTGGAGAGCCACAGGAAGCCCATCACGGCCGAGAAGACGAGGACCGACGGCACGCTGGGCGGCAGCAGGATGAAGATCGTAATCGCCAGCGCCCGCAGGAAATAGAGCCCCGACAGGATCCAGCGCTTCGGCATTCTGCCGGACAGCACGCCGCTCGAGATCGAGCCCATGATGTTGAAGAAGCCGATCAGCGCCAGCGCGTAGCCGCCGTAAAGCGCCGGGATACCGATATCCGAGAGATAGGGCGGCAGATGCACGGTGATGAAGGCGATCTGGAAGCCGCAGACGAAGAAGCCGGCGAAGAGCAACTGGTAGGAGCGGTGGCCGAAGGCCTCGCCGAGCGCCTCGCGGATCGACTGGTCCTTGCGGCCTGCGACGGCCGGCGCAGCCTGCGGCTTGCCCTTCAGCGCGTAGGCGAGCAGCGGCACGATCAGCACGATCACGCCCATGATCATCAGCGTTTCCTGCCAGCCGAAGGACGAGATGAAGCCCTGGCCGAGCGGTGCGAAGATGAACTGGCCGAGCGAGCCTGCCGCGGTGCCGAAGCCGAAGCCGATCGTGCGCATCGATTCCGGCAGGAGGCGGGCGAAGGCGGCGAGCACCAGCACGAAGGCCGAACCGGAGACGCCGAGGCCGACGAGGACGCCTGCCGTGAATTGCAGGGCGACGGGATCGGTCGTGTTGGCCATCGCGAAGAGGCCGACGGAATAAACGACCGCGCCGACGGCGAGCACCCGCGCCGTCCCGTATTTGTCGGCCAGCATGCCGGAAAAAGGCTGCGCGATGCCCCAGACGAGATTCTGGATGGCAATGGCCAGGGCGAAGATCTCGCGGCCCCAGCCATGCTCGCTCGACATCGGCGTCAGGAAGAAGCCCATCGTAGAGCGCGGGCCGAAATTGATCGCCGCGATCGCGCAGCCGGCGATGATGACGATCGGGATCGAGACGAGGGCGTGGCGCCCTGCCGCTTGCATGTTCATTGGATCCTGGACGAGACGCCGCTTCGAGGACTGCGGGACTCGATATGGAGCGAGCCTAGACCTCTCAAATCAATAGTGGCCGCCGGGGGGCATGAGTTCAAGCGAAATCCACGGCAGAGTGCGTCTTGGCGGCAGTGAGGTAGGGGTACATCATCATCATGCGCCCGCCTCCAGGCGATGAGGGCTTTGCTACGCCGGTTCATGGCAATTCGTCCCTCGGAATCCGCGGGAACCATCACTTCGCGGGCTTCCACTCCCGCGCCAGGCACTGCGCCTCGGCAAGCTGGTCAGGGGTCATCCGCTTGGCGGCAGTGTCGCGGTTCTCGGCGGTATCGGCATTGCCCTGCGCGGCGGCGAGGTTGGTCCACATGTGCGCCAGAACGTAGTCCTGCGGTACGCCCTGGCCTTTGGCGTACATGAGGCCGAGGTTGAACTGGGCTGAGGCATGGCCTTGGTCGGCGGCGAGCCGGTACCACTTGACCGCCTCGGCATAGTCCTGCGGCACGCCCTCGCCGTTGTCGTACATGAGGCCGAGGCGGTACTGGGCGTCGGCGTTGCCCTGCTCGGCGGCGAGCCGGTACCACTTGACCGCCTCGGCATCGTCCTGCGGCACGCCCTCGCCGTTGAGGTACATGAGGCCGAGGCCGTACTGGGCGGCGGCGTCGCCCTGGTCGGCGAACGGTCGCCACAACCGCAGCGCTGTCTCGTAGTCGCCGTTGCGATATGCGTCCAAGCCATCCTCGAACGGCCCAGCCATCGCCGCGCCCGCCAGCATGACGGCGAGACCAACACCCGCAATGAGATGCTTGAACATGGGTGCCCCAACCTCAGATGGGGAATGTCAGCGGGAAACATCAGACGCTGCAAAGGCCGTTTCCCGACCTGTGGCACGAGCAACTGGCGCATTTCGGGTTCGAGCACCGGGCGGCATCCGAGAAATTCGCGAGTTGCTCCAGTCCCCGCTAAGGGCGGCAACGTACGTGACCTTTGCACGCTGATTGCCTGCCTTCGAGCAGCAGAGCAAGTAGGCAGTAAGAAAAAGCCCGGGCGAAAGTTCGCCCGGGCAAGTAAGTTGACTAGCAATTGGCCAGACTATACAGTAGTTAGTTGATTATCTTGTCCGCGTTGGCATCTTTCCAAGCCTGAATGGCGTTCTTCACATCCATGAGCGTCCATGCATTGGCCGCCTCGATGAAGGAGTCGTCGAGGAAGCCGGAAGGATCGAGCTCCTTCGAAATTTCCTTTTGCTTTACATAAGGCGCCTGGATTTTCGACCAAACATCGGGCTGCAACTCGCCATAATCCTTGGTGCGGCGGAGCTGCGTGCTGTAGACGCTGTTGTTGATCATCCTGAGGCCGTTCTGGATATTCTCGAACTGCTCGGGTAGCGCATCGCGGCAGACGGACGCCACCAGCTTGGTGTCGACGACACCGGCATGTTGGGCTTGTGCCCAGCCGCGCAACAACTTCTCGATGAGCGGACGCTTCTCCTCGATTGTCGGGCCCCATGCTGTTAACGAGTTGCCGGGGTTTTGCGAGACTTCCGGTGGGGTGATATTGCGGATCTGGACGCCGGCGGCCTCGATGCCGGCACGGTCGCTTGCGCCGCCGGCGAAGGCATCGATGGTCTTGTTCGTCAACGCGCTTGCCATGACCGGTCCGGAATCGCCGACGACCACGGTCGTGACGTTGAAGCTCTCGAGCGTCTCACCGATCGAATCGAGGGCGATGACCGTGGTGATCAGATCGCGGTCGCTAGCCATGCCGATCGTGGTGCCCTTGAGGTCCGCGAGACCCTGGATCGGGCTGTCGGCCGTCACCACAATGCCTTCAGGCGCGAAGTTGAAGGCCTCGTAGACCACCTTGATGGGCTTGCCAACATCGACGGCCTGCAACACCTGGCCGGAGTCGAGCATGACGAGATCGGCGTCACCGTTCTCGAGAAAGGCGATATAGGGGACCGTCGTCTCGGAAGGCAGCAGGTTGACCTTGATGCCTTCTTTCTCCCAGAAGCCGAGTTTGTCGGTGACAAATTGCGGATACATCGAGCAACTGCCCCGGTTCGGGGTCATGATGTTGACTTCCTGGAGTTCCTGCGCCCAAGCGAAGGAACCTAATGTCATTGTACCGACGGCGGCGCCAAGCAACGCCGAACTGATGAAACCCTTCATTATCTTCCTCCGCTTCGAGGGCGGCGGCATGCGCTACCTCCGCTTCGAGCGCTGGCTCGGCGACATGCTCAAGATCGTTGGCGATCTCGAAGCGGTGTACTTCGAGGAAGTGCGCCGCCACGCTGCAACCGATGCCGCCCATGTTTTTGGCGGCTTCCTCGCCGGCCTCACCACTTGGTGCGAGGAGCAAGGCATCGCCTACCAGGGTGTCCCGGTGGGCACGATCAAACGCTTCATCGCCGGCAAGGGTAACGCCGACAAGCAGGCGGTGATCGCCGCCGTCCGTGTCCGCGGCTTCTCACCTGCCGACGACAACGAGGCCGACGCCATCTCCATCCTCCTCTGGGCGATCGAAACCCAGGGAGGTGTGCGATGAGCATCGACCGCAAGATCGGCCTTGAGCTGGGTGACGGCTACGACGTCGGCGGCGACCCGCGCCGCATGACGGCGAACGAACTGATAGTGCTCGGTCACAAACGCATGAGCCCGCTCCGCGCGTTGCGTCTGCGCTGCATCGACTGCAGCGGCGACTCCGCGGCGGAGGTTCGGCTCTGCACCGCGGTGACCTGTCCGGCGTGGTCGTTCCGGATGGGGGCCAACCCGTGGCGGACGCCGGCGAGCGAGGCAAAACGCGAACGCGCTCGGGCCTTCCTCAAGGAAAGGGGTCTTCTTGCCAAAAATCTCCGACAGGGTCGGGACCGCGGCGAGCTGAACGACGTCCCGGCTACCTCCCTACCGGGCGACGCTTTGGCAAATGAAACCCCGACGCTGTCGGTCGATGGATCGGAGGGCCGGTCATGACCCCCGGCGTTCTCCTGCAACACGCTGCCGCGGTGCTCGCCGACCGCCATGCCACCTACGGCGATCCGCTCAAATCGATGGCCATGGTCGCGGCACGATGGTCTGTCACACTCGGCCATCCCGTCACGCCGGCCAAGGTTGTGCTCTGCATGATCGATCTGAAGCTCGCGCGTCTCGCACACGACCCAACGCACCGCGACAGCCTCGTCGACGTCATCGGATATTCCGCCCTACTGCCGGAGGTGACGTCATGAACCGGGGACGCAAACGCAAAACAGGCAAGCGCTATCCCAGCGGCAAACGCATGCGCGAGGAGACCGAGCGCGATGCCATGTCGATCGTGCTGGAAGCCCGCAAGCGACACTACGGCGTGTCGATCAAGCAGGCACGCGACGAACGGCTTGGTACGGCACTGGGACGGCTCGCCTTTCGTGGGCTCATCAGCGACCTGCAGTACCAGGCCGGCATCACCTTCGCCGAGCTCTATCGGCGTCACCATGTCATGATCGGTCTGCCAACCCCCAGCCCGAGTTCGGTGGCTGGGCTGCTCATCAACGAGGGTATCTTCGGCTCGAGCCCGAGCGAGCCGGTGCTCGAGGTGATCGACAAGCTGAAGCGGCGGTTCAAGGACGCCACCGATGCTCTCGACCAATGCGATCGGGATCATCGATTCGCGCCGGGCGGCAGGCCCACGATGCTGGTCTATCGCGTGGTCTGCGTCGATGAGGATGCCTCCACATGGAGCTACGACGACATGGGCAATCTGCGCGTGGCGCTGAATGCCCTCGTGCGGGTGTTTAGGCTGAGGTGAGACTTATCCACATGACAGCGACACGCAGCGTTTCGCGTCGACCCGCAGCGTCACGCAAGGCTTATGGTATTGTTTTCGTTGAGCAAAGTGCTTGACGGAGAGGGGCGACGCAGCTAAAAGTTCCGATATTGGAATCTCATAAATGCGCCCGGAGAAAACCTCTCCGGGCGTTTTCTTTTCGGGAGGCCCCTCGATGCGTGTGGTCTTCCTCGATGCCGACGATGTACGCATCCGCTTCGAGGCAGCCTGCACCCGTCTTGGTGAAGGCGAAGCCCGCCGTGCTTTCTCGATGGCGCTCAACAAGGAAGGCCGAAAGTCCTTCACGCAGATGCGTCGTGCCCTGAGCCTTCAGTCCTCGATCCC
>CAMCWB010000073.1 GCA_945882315.1 Bauldia litoralis
CGGTATCAGGCTGAACGGCTTCGGGCTTCGTGGTAGTGCTCGTCATGGCGTGGTCTCCTGTCCGGCGCGTCAACGCTGGACTCGTTCGGGTTAAAGCACCCGGAGACTACGCCACCCTCAATTCCAACCAACTTCGCGACGGCACCGAATCCAGGGGCAACAGGCACTGCGGTTCGCGGCCCCTGGGTCCCCGCTTTCGCGGGGATGAGCGGAATGGGTTGAGAGGTTCACGTCTATTTTCGTCGCAGGCCGGCGGCGATCTCGGCAGCGCATTTCTCGGCGACCATGACCGTCGGAATATTGGTGTTGGCGCGCGGCAGCACAGGCATGATCGAGGCGTCGACGACGCGCAGCCCCTCGACGCCGAGAACGCGGGCTTCCGGGTCGAGGACCTTGCCCATCGCACAGGTGCCGGCGACGTGGAACATGGGGAGCACCGAGGAGAGGACCAGCTCCGAGAAACGCTCGTCGGTCTTGATCTCGGAGAGGAAGCGACCCGGCCCCAGCATCGAGCGGAGCGCCGCCCGCCGCGCGGTGGCGTTCATGCCGACGATCGCGGCAGCCGCCGCGGTGACGATCTGCGAGGTCATGCCGGGCTTGTTGAACAGGCGGATCGGCAGGTTCTGCGGGATGATGAAGGCTTCGTGCGTCACGGCGCGCGTCGCCTCGTCCTCGAGGAGGTCGCGGGTCACCCGCGCTGCATAGAGGATGCGGTCGACGTCGCGGGGATCGCTCAATGCGTTGAAGTCGACGACCGGCTGGCCATAGACGTCGTCGGGGTCGAGCGTCACGCTGCCGCGCGAGAAGGCGGCGTAGAGCGACGGGCCGAGCATGCCGAAGCGGTTGCCGGTTGCGGCCTTTCCCGTGCGCGCAATGAACGAGATGAAGAGATCGGCCGGCGGCGTGTCGGGCAGGCCGGAGGAAAGCCGGATGCCGACCATCCCGTAGCGGCGCATGGCCGGGCTCTGCCGGGCCTCCGGCTTCACGATCGTGCCGAAATGCACGAAGAAATGATTCTGCAAATTGGCCCCGACATGGGGCAGGTCGGAGACGACGTTGATGCCGGCCGCCGAGAGTGCCCGGCCGCTGCCGATGCCGGAGCGGAGCAGCAGCGCCGGCGAGTGAATGGCGCCGGCCGAGACGACGATCTCGTTGGCGCGCATCAGCGTGACATTGCCGTCGGCGGCGCGCAGATGCGCCCCGATCGCCTTCCTGCCCTGGAAGGCGATGTTGCGGACCTCGGCGTCCGTGACGATCTTCAGATTCGGCCGGCGGCGCACCGACTCGGTCAGATAGGCGCTCGGCGAGGAGACGCGCTGCTGCCCCTCGATGGTCAGCGGGATAGCGAAGACGCCGTCCTCCTCGGTGGCGTTGAGGTCGGGCAGGATGCGGAACTGCTTGCGGCCGGCGGCCTCGGCGAGTGTCTTCGAGAAGCCCGGCCAGTTTTCCGGCTGGACGCGGGCAACGGTGATCGGGCCGTCCTTGCCGTGGTCCTCGGTCGGATAGTCGACGTCGCGCTCGAGTTTCTTGAAATAGGGGAGCACGTCCGACCAGGCCCAGCCGCGCGCGCCGGCTGCCGACCAGGCGTCGTAGTCGGCCGCCATGCCGCGCAGCGCCCACATGCCCATGACGCTCGAGCCGCCGCCCATGACGCGGCCCTGCGGATAGGGGCGCGGCGCCGTGCCGGGGCGGACCGTGGCCTTCAGGTCCGGCCAGAAATAGTCGAGGTTGGCGTAGGAGCTCGGAAAGCTGTCGGCGATGTCGGCGGGCACGGCGCCTGGCGGCGTGTCGCGGCCGGCCTCGACAAGGGCGACGCGGATCGCCGGATTCTCGGAAAGCCTGGCGGCAAGCACCGCACCCGCGGCGCCGGCGCCGATGATCAGAATATCGGGATTGTCCATGAAGGTGATGCAACCTGACTGAAGGAAGGAAAGAATCGGTCAAAAGTCGCCGCCGTGCAAGCGCTACTCCTTGAGGCGACGGCGTCCTGGCGCTACCTCAGGTTCCGTAGCGCCCGTTTTCTGCCCGCCTGACTCCACAGAGCGAGACTCTACCTCAATGTCCGATGCTGCCCAGCGCTCGCGACTGGTCGCCCTGATCGTCGCCTCGGCGCTCTTCATGGAAATGCTCGACGGCACGATCATCGCCGTCGCGCTGCCCGCGATGGCGGGGTCGCTCGGCACCGACCCGGTGACGCTGACCATCGGCATCACCTCGTATCTGCTGACGCTGGTGGTCGTCATTCCGGCGAGCGGCTGGCTCGCCGACCGCTACGGCGTCCGCACCGTCTTCGCTACGGCGATCGCCGGCTTCACGCTCGCCTCGCTGGCCTGCGGCCTCAGCGACAATCTCTGGCAGTTCACGGCCGCCCGCATCCTGCAAGGCGCCAGCGCGGCGCTGATGTCGCCGGTCGGCCGGCTGGCGGTCCTGCGCAACACGGAGAAGAAAGACCTCGTCCAGGCGATCGCGCTGATCACCTGGCCGGCGCTGGTGGCGCCGGTGGTCGGCCCGCCGCTCGGCGGCTTCATCTCCGAGACGCTCTCCTGGCGCTGGATCTTCTTCGTCAACCTGCCGATCGGCCTTGCCGGCATTCTGCTCGTGCTGCGCTTCGTGCCGAACCACAAGGCGAGCGAACTACGGCGCTTCGACGCGACCGGCTTTCTCCTGACGGCGCTGGCGCTCGCCGCCCTCATCGCCGCCTTCGACCTGGCGACGCATGGCGGCGTCGGGCCGGTCATCGTCGCCGGCCTTTTCGCCGGCGGGCTCGCCGTCGGATTCCTGGCGGTCCGGCATATCTCGGCGCGGCCGGGGCGGCTCGTCGACCTCGCCACCTTCCGGGTCACCACCTTCGCGGCGGCGACGCTGCATGGCGGCATCCTGTTCCGCATCACCGCTGGCGCCGTGCCCTATCTGCTGCCCCTCTATTTCCAGATCGGCTTCGGGCTCGATGCCTTCGCCGCCGGGATGATGGTGCTCGCTTATGCCCTCGGCAATGTCGCGATGAAGGTAGTGACGACGCCGGTGCTGCGGCGCTTCGGCTTCCGCCGCGTTCTGGTCTTCAACGGGCTCCTGGCGGCGCTCGGTATCCTCGCCTGCGCGGCATTGACGCCGGCGACGCCGGAGGTTCTTTCGGCGCTGGTCCTCTTCGCCGCCGGCTGCTTCCGGTCGATGCAGTTCACCAGCCAGAACACGCTGATGTTCGCCGACATTCCCGACGCTCTGAAAAGCTCGGCGACGACGCTTTCGACCATGGTCCATCAATTGTCGGTCGGTATCGGGGTGGCGCTCGCGGCGCTGATCCTCAATTCCAGCGCGGCCTTTCGGCACGACGGATCGGCGCTTCCCGACAGTGTCGATTTCCGCGTGGCGCTCGCCGCAATGGCGCTGATCGCCTTCGTTTCGATGTGGCGATTTCTGTTTCTTGATCCGGCCGCCGGGGCCGAGGTCAGCGGTCATATTGCCGTCACGAAGTCGAGACGCGATTCGCATCGCGCTTGACCCGCCGCACTTTCTTGATAATGGTTTGGCCGGACAGGGTGGGGAAAACGTGCCAGCGCGTGTCGCACTCCGTTTTCGTTTATGATATGTAAAGGACTTGGTCGCGCATACGCCGAGGTCGGGGAGGACCAGCTGGCACGCAACGCTGCCTTAGGGCAGGGCGAAGGGCCGCCCTCCACCGGGCGATAGTTCCGGTTGGGGCAACAGCTATACCTCTCGGGTTAACGCATTTGCTATACAGGCTATCGGCCGGCATTGACGGTAATATGAAAGTTTGTAATCGTTATTTTGACGATTTGTCCAAGGAGTAGACAGGGGATGGGACAAGTTGAGATCGTCATGTTCAGGCACCATGCAGGGTTGAGGCAGGTGTCAGTTGCGCTGAGGGTCTGTTCGTTCTCGTAACGGGCAGTGCTCAGCAAGCGCAGAGCCGATAGCGACGCTGCGGCCAGCGTTTAAGAAAGAAAAGTCAGAAGCAGGAGACGGGCGAGTACCCGCAAAACAAAAATATCGGGTTCCGTTCAGTTTCTATCGGTTCCAACATTCGCGATTAAAGGGAAGCGTTCTATGGCCGCTGTAGCGCAGGCTGTCGCAAGTTCTAAGGTTGCCGTGGGTGATACCGTCATCCAAGCCAACAACCTCACCAAGGCATTCTCCGAGTCGGTCGTCGCCCTCGAGAACGCCTCTTTCAAGATCAAGAAGGGCGATTTCGTGTCGCTCGTCGGACCAAGCGGTTGCGGAAAGTCGACGCTGCTCCGCCTAGTTGCCGGCCTCATTAAGAAGACCTCGGGCAACCTGACCGTCCACGGTAAGGAAGTCACCGAGCCGCGCGCCGACACGGGCATGATGTTCCAGCGCCCGATCCTTCTCGAGTGGCGCACGTCGGTCGAGAATGTGCTCCTGCCGAGCGAATTGCTGGGCAAAGTGACCAACGAGGACAAGCGCCGGGCGATGGGCTTCCTCGAGATGGTCGGCCTCAAGGATTTCGAATTCACCTTCCCGCGCCAGCTCTCTGGCGGCATGCAGCAGCGCGTCGCGCTCGCCCGCCTGCTCCAGACCGGCGCCGACATCCTTCTCCTCGACGAGCCCTTCGGCGCGCTCGACGAGTTCACCCGTGAGCGCCTCAACGTCGAGCTGATGCGCATCGTCTCGCAGTTCAAGACGACGACGCTGTTCGTCACCCACAACATCCAGGAAGCGATCTTCCTCGCCGACCAGGTGCATGTGATGACGCCGCGTCCGGGCCGTCTCGCCAAGATCATCGACGTGCCCTTCGCCCGTCCGCGCGAGATCAGCCTGCAGCTCACGCCCGAGTTCAACAAGCTCGTCGCCGAAGTGCGCGACGTTCTCGGTGGAGATCACTGATGAGCGCCATCACCGAAGGCGACGTAACCGCGTTAACTGACGACGCGGATTCGAGCGGCCAGCGTGCCTGGATCATCACCAAGCACTTGATCCTGTTCGCCGTCCTCATTCTTCTCTGGGAGCTTGCGGCGCGGGCGGGCTGGGCCGACCCCCTGATGTTCCCGGCACCGCTCGGGATCGTCAAGCAGATCTGGTTCATCTATGTGGTCCAGCAGAATGTCTGGTTCCATCTCTATACGACCTTTGCCGAAGCGATGGCCGGGCTCTTCTTCGGATCCATCATGGGCATCGGTCTTGCCACCGCGGCGGCGCTCAGCCTGCGTTTCCGCGAATACATCAAGCCCTACATCATCGTGATCGAGGCGACGCCGCGTATCGCGGTCGGCCCGCTCTTCATCGCATGGCTTGGTTTCGGCTTTTCCTCGAAAGTGGCGCTCGCGTCGCTGGTCTGCTTCTTCGGCCCCTTCGTCAACACGCTTACCGGCCTGTTGAACGTCGACGATGAAGCCGAGGAAATGTTCCGCTCAATGCGGGCGACCAAGTGGCAGACCTTCTGGGGGCTGCGCGTGCCGAACTCGGCCACCATTCTCATGGCGGGCCTCAAGCTCGGCTGCTCGTCGGCCTTCGGCGGCGCGCTGGTCGCCGAGTTCATCTCGGCCAACCAGGGCATGGGCGTTCTGATGTCGCGTTATACCTATACGCTCAACATGAACGGCGCCTTCGCCACGCTTCTCTCGATTACCTTCTTCGCCTTCCTGCTCTTCAAGATCGCCGACGTGATCGACTACTACACCGTTTACTGGCGCAGCGACTCCCTGATGCAGGCCAAGAGCAAGAAGCGTAAAGCCGCCTTCCTCAAAGCCATTGCTCAAAACTAGTGGCCCCAAGGATCGCGTGGAGATAACACCATGACCAGCATAGCAAGCGACTCCTCCAATATCGGGCCCGCAGAACTCCAGGATACCGGGTTCAAGCGGCTCGGGCTGCATATCCTGATCTTCATCATCATCATCGGGAGCTGGGAGCTCGCCGGGGTCTTCAATCAGTTGAACGACCTCCTGCTCCCGGCGCCCAGCAAGATCATCGTCAAGTTCGTCGATCTCTGGTTTATCAAGGGCACGATCTGGTGGCACTTCTTTGTCACCATGTTCGAGGCGACCGCGGGCTTCTTCATCGGCGTCGGCATCGGCATGTCGCTGGCCATCGCCGCCGTGATCAGCCCGATCTTCCGGCGCTACATCTCGCCCTATGCCATCGCGTTCAACGTGACGCCCGGCATCGCGGTGACGCCGCTGATCATCGCCTGGTTCGGCTTCGGCTGGTCGTCGAAGATCGCCATGGCGACGCTCGTCTGCTTCTTCCCGCCCTTCATCAACACCCTCACCGGTCTTCTCTATACCGACGAGGATGCGACCGAGCTGTTCAAGTCGATGCGGGCGAACAAGAACCAGTATTTCTGGAAGCTGCAGCTGCCGAGCGCGATGCCGCTGATCATCGCCGGCTTCAAGATCGCCCTCACCGGCGCGCTCATCGGCGCGGTCGTGGCGGAGTTCTTCTCGGCCAGCGAAGGCATCGGCATCCTGATGCAGCGTACCTCGTTCAAGCTCGACATCGCGGGCTCGATCGCGACACTGCTCTCGATGTCCCTGATGGGCCTCCTGTTCTTCTCGATCATGGAAGTCCTCGACTACAAAGTCATCTTCTGGAAGCGCGACGCGCGCATGCAGCAAATCAGCAAGAAGCGGAAAGCCGCTTGGCGCATGTAATCGGATAGCATTCAGTACGGGCGGCGCTGGACGAAGGTCCTCGCCGCCCGTTCTCATTTCAGAAACGGGCTATTTCAGAAACGGGTTCGAACGAACCGGATTGGGAGGAAGCATGACCTACAGCGTTTTCGACACGATCGACCGCGGTGACAATGTCAACCGCTACGGACCGACCTCGGCACGCAAGGTCTCGACCAAGCCGATCCGCCTGCCGACGACGACCGTCGACACCCACGCCCATGTGCTCATCCCGGAGGCGCACAACTACATCGCGCCGCACTACAATCTCGGTGACATCCCCTTCGCGCGCTATACCAGCGAGGAGACCCGGCAGATCCAGGGGAAGCAGGACAAGGACCGCCTCGTCGCGCTGACCGACGTCGCCGATCGTATCGCCGTCCTCGACGCGCAGAACATCGACATCCAGGTCGTCGCGCCGGTGCCGAACCAGTGCTACTACATGGCCAAGGGCGAGCATGCCGCGAAGGTCTCGCGGCTCGTCAATGACGGCATGGCGGCCTGGGTCGGACAGCGCCCGGACCGTCTCGCCGGCCTCGGCACCGCCCCCTTGCAGGATCCGCAGCTCGCCGCCTCCGAGCTTGAATATGCGGTGACGAAGCTCGGCCTCAAGGGCGTGCAGATCCTCACCAATGTCGACGGCGAGGAAATCGCATCCAAGCGCTTCGAGCCCTTCTGGGCGAAGGCGGCCGAGCTCGACGCGGTGGTCATGCTCCATCCGCTCGGCTTCACGCATTCGCAGCGCTTCAAGGATTATTACTTCGCCAACGTCATCGGCAATCCGCTCGATACGACGGTGGCGCTGCACTACATCATCTTCTCGGGCCTGCTCGAGCGCTACCCGAACCTGAAGATCTTCGCGGTGCATGGCGGCGGCTTCCTGCCGGCCTATGCCGGCCGCATCGATCATGCCTGGGGAGCGCGCGTCGACGCCAAGGCGGACCTGCCCAAGGCGCCCAGCGAGTATCTCAAGAAGATGTATTTCGACACGACGGTGTTCACCCACCATCAGCTCGAATATCTGGTCCGCAACTATGGCGAGGACCATATCGTGCTCGGCACCGACTATCCGTACGATATGGCCGAGTATTTCCCGGTGGAGCACATCGTCAGCACGCCCGGCCTTTCCGACAAGCAGAAGGCCGCGGTCGCCGGCGAGACGGCGGTCAAACTGTTCGGCCTGAAGCGCTAGCCGCATACCTGCACATTGCGCGGCCGGCCGGATCAACGGCCGGCCGGTTTCATCGACGTCATGCGGGTCGGCATAGCGGGTCTCGGCATCATGGGCACGGTCTTCGTCGACCGGCTCGTCGGCGCCGGCCATGAAGTCGCGGGCTGGAATCGCTCGCCCGGCCCGGCCAAGGTCGCGGCCGCGAAGGGCGCCAGGATCGCGGCGACGCCGGCCGAGCTGACGCGCCTCGCCGACGTGATCATCACGGTCGTCACCGACGAGAAGGCCTTTCCCGACATTTACGAGGGCCCGAACGGGCTTCTCGCCGGCGACAAGGGCAAGCTCTTCGTCGAGATGAGCACCGTGGCGCCGCCCGCTCACGAGGCGCTGGAGAAAGTCGTCAAGGCGGCCGGCGGGCGCTTCATCGAATGCCCGGTCTCAGGCTCGGTGGCGGTGGCGCGCGAGGGACGCTGCCTCGGCTTTGCCGGCGGTGCCGCCGAAGACGTCGACACGGCCCGGCCGGTCCTCGACGTGCTCTGCCGGCGCGTCGACAATGTCGGCCCGGTCGGCGCCGGGGCGGCGCTGAAGCTCGCCATCAACCTGCCGCTCCTGGTCTACTGGCAGGCGCTCGGCGAAGCGCTGGCGCTCTGCGAGCCCTACAAATTCGATCCGAAATGGCTGGTCGACCTCTTCGCCGAGAGCACGGGCGGGCCGAATGCGCTGAAGACGCGCGGCGCCAGCATCGTCACCTCGCTGTCGGGCGGCGACGTCGCCGTCACGGCGGCGCTCGACACGCTCTCCAAGGACACCAAGCTGATGCTCGAGACTGCCGCGGCGCAGGGCCACGCGAGCCCGGTCATCCAGCGGGTCAGCGAAGCCTTCGCCGAGGCGCAGGCCAAGGGCTTCGGCCAGCTCGATTGCTCGGCCTACCCGGCCTATTTCGCGCGGCAGGGGAAAGCCTAGGCTTTCAGCCGTCGCCGACCTAGTCGTCGCCTGCCTGACGTAGGGCGATCGGCGTGAACAGCGTGCGTCCGGCTTGACGTCGAGGAGCGGCGTGCCGTCGAGGCAATCGAGGCCGCGCACCATCACATTCGCCCCCCGCGGTGCCGTCCGTTCGCCGATCTTAGCCGGTCTTGATCCAGACCGCCTTCACGTTGAGATATTCCTCGACATGCTGGAGGCCGGATTCGCGGTCGTAGCCGCTCATCTTGGTCCCTCATGCTTGCCTTGCGCGTGGCAATAGCTCGGCGGGGCATCGAATCCCGGGATGGAATCCGCACCAGTCTGGGGATAGAAAGCTGTGGCGCGGCGTCGCTGCATCTTGACCGGAACCAAAGTCCGGAGTTTCTCGAAAAGCGAGCCGCCGCAACGTGATGCCGCGTATTGGAGAAGGTCGAATGTACAACCCTGCCGGGGTCAAGACGTCCCCCTCTTTCCCGATCCCCGACCAGATGCGGGCCTGGATCCTCGGCGATCCCGATCAGTTGACGCTTGGCGAGAAGCCGGTTCCGGTGCCGAAGAAGGCGGAGGTCCTGGTCCGGGTCGACGCGGTGGCGATCTGCGCGACCGACCTCGAGGTCATCCATTACGGCTCGCCGGCCAAGATCCAGGGCGGTCTGCCCTTCAACAAGGGCTGGACGCCGGGCCATGAGTATATGGGCACGGTCGTGGCGCTCGGGCCGGGCGTCGACGAGTTCGCGATCGGCGACCGCATCACCGTCGAGATTCATGCCGGCTGCGGGCAGTGCAAGCGCTGCCGCCAGGGCATGTACACGTCCTGCCTGAACTACGGGCTCAATTACGGCGACGTTGACAAGGGCCACCGCGCCAACGGTTTCACCACCGACGGCGGCTTCGCCGAGTATGCGATCAACAACATCAACACGATGATCCGGGTGCCGGACCATATGAGCGACGAGGAGGCGACGCTGGTCGTCACCGCGGGGACCTCGATGTATGGCCTCACCGAGCTCGGCGGCCTCGTCGCCGGCGAGAGCGTCGTGGTCATCGGCCCGGGGCCGATCGGGCTCCTCGCCGTCGGCGTCGCCAAGGCGCTCGGCGCCAGCCCGGTCGTCCTCACCGGAACGCGCGACAACCGGCTCGAGATCGGCAGGCAGCTCGGTGCGGACCATGTCATCAATGTCCGCAACGCCGATTCGGCGGAGATCGTCCGCGGTCTCACCAAGGGCATCGGCGCCGACTATGTCGTCGAATGCGCCGGCACAAAGGAAGCGATCGATCAGGCGAACCGCATGGTCAATCGTGGCGGCAAGATCTGCCTCGCGGCCTTCCCGCATGATCCGGTGGTCGTCGACGTCGCCAACCTCGTGCGCAACAATGTCTACCTCTACGGCATTCGCGGCGAGGGCAAGAGCGCGACCCACAGGGCGATGGCCTTCATGGCCAGCCGCCGCTTCGACGCAACTGTGATCCATACGCATACCTTCGCCCTTGACGACCTGCCGACCGCCTTGCGCTATGCCCGCGACCGGGTCGAGGATGCGATCAAGGTGGTAGTCAAGGCGCGGTATGGCGCCGAGGCGCGCGAGGCTGCCGAATAGCGCGGGATTTGAGGCCGGATTCGAGGAACGATGAGATGCTGACGATGGAGAAGGGCGCCGTGGAGCCCGCGACTTCGGGTAATCCGCGGGCGCATTGGCCGGCCGAAATGCAGAAAGATTATGAGGCGAACAAGTCCAGCGGTTGCGTCGGCAGCGTGCTGGTGTCGGAGACCGACCGGGTCCGCGTCTGGCATCTGACCCTTCCGGCCGGCCAGCGCTGCAGCTTTCACCGGCACGTCCTCAGCTATTTCTGGACGGTGCATAACGCGGGCAGCGCCCGCAACTTCTACGAAGACGGCACCCAACGGGATTTCGACTACTATCAGGGCGAGACCAGGCATATGGACTTCGCCAAGGGCGAATACATGGTCCATTCCCTTGAGAATATCGGCAAGACCGATCTCCTGTTCACGACCGTCGAATTCCTTGACAGCCCCAACCGCCCTCTGCCTATTCCCGATGAAATGCGCCTGAGGGCGCCGTAGGTCGGTCGGCTGGCGTCGCCCGCAGATGAGCCTGCGGGACGGCGCATTCGCCTTCCCGACGGCATCGTGCAAAGCGAGGCCGTCCGACCTTCCTGCGCTGCCCCCTCAGCGACCGCCGCCACGACCGCCAGCCGCATCCCCGGGCGTGTCGTGATCAAGATGGATACCAGGCCATGAACGAGACGCAGCACAACATCCCGACGGAGGCCACTTTCCCGTTCCTGGGGACGCTCGAGGTGCACTGGAACTACCACGCCATGCTGATGACGTTCACATGGCTCGTCCTGGTGCCGCTCTGCATCATCATCATCCGTTTCGGCAAGCCCAAGCCGACATTCTCCGGATTGAAGCGCAAGGTCGCCATCTACCATGCCGAATGGTGGTGGTTCTCGGTCCACAAATACGGGATGTATGTCGCGATGTTGCTGTCGCTGGGCGGCGCCATCGTCGCGCTCGCGGTCAGCGGGGGCTTCAGCGCTTCGGTGCATTCCTTCTTCGGGATCATGGCGGTCACGCTCGGCATCGTGCAGGTCATTGCCGGCTGGTCGCGCGGCAAGCACGGCGGCAAATACTATTACACAGCCAATCCGGACGACCCCTCCACCTGGTTCGGCGATCATTACAACATGACGCTGCGGCGCCGGATCTTCGAGGCCTACCACAAGAACGCCGGCTACTTCGCCGTCTTCTGCGCGATTGCCGCGGTGGCCTCGGGACTGATGCAGTACCCGATCCCGTGGCTGCTCGCCGCCGTCATCATCCTGTTCGTCGTGGCGCTGGCCGTCGTCGCGGTGCTCGATTTCAAGGGCTTCAAACACGATGGCTACAAGGCCGCGCACGGCATCGATCCCGAGCACCCCTACAACAAAGCGCGCAAGGACCTCTAGCGCGGCCCTCAATCAATCCCACAACCGCCCGTCCGGCGCATAACCCGCGAAAGCTGAGATATCATGGCAGACGTCGTCATCCCCGAGTTCATGGACCAAGAGGCCGCCGACCTGCTCCAGGCGGAGTATGACGTGCATTGGGACCGTGGCCTCTTCGCCCGCCGGCCCGAGCTCTTCAAGCATGTCGCCGACGCCCGGGCGCTGGTGGTGCGCAATGGGACGCAGGTCGACGCCGAACTGCTCGCCGCGGCCCCGAAGCTGAAAGTCGTCGCGCGCATGGGTGTCGGCCTCGACAATTTCGACCTCGCCGCCTGCAAGGCGCGCGGCGTCGATGTCTTCACGTCGATCGGCGCCAATGCGATCTCGGTGGCGGAATATGTGATCGTGACGGCGATGATCCTGCTGCGCCGCCAGGCCCTGCTCAGCACGGCCGCGCTGGTCGCCGGCGAGTGGCCGCGCGAGAAGCTGGCGGGCGGCGTCGAACTTGCCGGCCGCACGATGGGCATCGTCGGCTTCGGCTCGATCGGCCAGGTCGCCGCCGCCAAGGCGAAGTCGATGGGCATGGATGTCATCGCCTATGACGCCGTCATGCCGGCAGACGCGCCTGCCTGGGCCGGCGCCCGGCGTGTCGATCTCGATACGCTGATCGCGGAAGCCGACGTCATTTCGCTCCACTGCCCGCTGCTGCCCGAGACGGTCGACCTGATCGGTGCGCCGCAATTCGCCCGCATGAAGCCCGGCGTCGTGGTGATCAACTCGGCGCGCGGCGGCATCGTCAACGAGGCCGACTGCGCCGCTGCCCTCCGCTTCGGCCGGATCGTCGGCGCTGCCCTCGACAGCTTCACCTCGGAGCCGATCACCAAGGAGATCGGCGCCCTGTTCGAGGGGCTCAACAATGTCATCCTGACGCCGCATGTGGCCGGCGTCACCCTCGAGTCCAACAAGCGCATCGGCATGGCGGCCGTGGACACCGTCCGCCGGGTCCTCGGCGCCAGCGGGCGGCGGGCGGGCTGAACCCGACCGCGAACACAGGAGCAGTACGCATGGCCAGCCAGGACTTGCCCAAAGCCGAATACGCCCGGAACATGAAGCTGATCGGTTATTCCGATCAGGGCGGGCGGCCCGACGGGGTGCAGCTGATGGTCAACAAGGGCCATGCCTTTGTCGGCCACATGTTCTCCAAGGGATTCAGCGTCATCGACGTGCGCGACCCGCGGGCGCCGAAGCCGGTCGCCTATGTGCCGGCGCCGGCCAATACGTGGAACATCCATCTGCAGACGCATGGCGACCTGCTCCTCGTCATCCATGCCAAGGACATGTTCGCCGCCGCCGAATTCCAGGACGAGCGCGAATACTACAAGGGCGCGCTCGGCAAGAAGGTCGGCACCGCGGAAGCCATTGTCCGCCGGGAGCGCAACTGGTCCGCCGGCGTCGCCGTCTATGACATCGCCAACCCGGCGGCGCCGCGCCAGATCGGCTTCATGCCCATCGCCGGCGGCGGCATCCACCGCATCTGGTACACCGGCGGCCGCTGGGCCTATGTCTCGGCGCTCCTCGACGGCTTCACCGACTACATCTTCATGACCGTCGACATGGCTGATCCGACGCAGCCGAAGGAGGCCGGACGCTTCTGGCTGCCGGGCATGAACACGGCCGCCGGCGAGGTGCCGACCTGGGCGCCGACGCGGCGCAACGGCCTGCACCATGCGATCGTCCATGGCGATACCGCCTATGCCTCCTGGCGTGACGCGGGCCTCGTCATCCTCGACGTCGCCGACCGTTCCGCACCCAAGCTCATCACCCATCGCAACTGGTCGCCGCCCTATGGCGGCGGCACCCACAACGCCCTGCCGCTGCCCGACCGCGACCTGCTTGTGGTCGCCGACGAGGCGGTGCTCGACAATTGCGAGGACGGGATCAAATACGTCTGGATGTTCGATATCCGCGAGAAGTCGAACCCGGTCAGCATCTCGACCTTCCCGACGCCCCGTGAGGCCGACTACGTCAAGAAGGGCGCCCATTTCGGCCCGCACAACATCTACGAGAACCGGCCGGATGGGATGGTGAGCTCCGAGACGATCTTCGCGACGTATCAAAACGCCGGGATCCGCGTCTTCGACATAAGCGACGCCTATCGGCCCGAAGAGATCGCCGCCTTCGTGCCGCCGCCGCCGAAGCGTCTCGTCGATCACCGCCCGAACCGGCCGCTGGTCATCCAATCCTGCGATGTCTGGGTGTCGGCAGAGGGGCTGATCTACAGCAGCGACTACAATGGCGGCCTCTATATTCTCGAATACCAGGCCTGAGGCGCGGCCGCCGGGAGGCTCGCGGGTGGCCGGTCGAATTCCTTGACAGCCCCGGCGAGGCCCTGCCTATTCGCGGGGCGATGCGCCTGAAGGCGCCGTCCTGATCTTTGCTCGGGCGGCCTTGTCGGGTTCGTCCGGAGTTTTCGGGAACGGACAAGAACCGTCGGGAGGATGGGATGAGAGAAGTTGTGGGGGTTATCGGGCTCGGCGCCATGGGCGGCTCGATCATCCGCAATATCGCGGCGTCGCAGCGTCAGGCTTTCGGCTTCGACCTCGATGCCGGCAAGATCAAGGAACTCAACGCCGATAACATCGAAGCGGCGGTAAGCGTCGCGGCGCTCGCTGAAAAAGTGCCGGTGATCATCACCAGCCTGCCGAGCCCCAAGGCGGTTGTCGCGGTGGCGAAGGAGATCGCCGCATCGAAGGCGAAAGGAGTCATCGTCATCGAGGCGAGCACGCTCGCCCTGGAAGACAAGTTCGAGTTCCAGCGCATCCTCACCGAAGCCGGCCACATACCGGTCGACTGCACGCTGTCGGGCACCGGCCAGCAGGCCAAGACCGGCGACCTCGCGGTTTATGCCAGCGGCGACGAGACGGTCTGCGAGGGGCTGCGGCCGCTCTTCGCGAGCTTCACCCGGCAAATGCATTATGTCGGCGTCTACGGCAATGGCAGCAAGATGAAGTATGTGGCGAACCTTCTGGTCGCCATCCACAACGTCGCCTCGGCCGAAGCCATGGTGCTCGGCATGAAGTCGGGCCTCGATCCGAAGCATCTTGTCGAACTGGTGAAATCGGGCGTCGGCAATTCGCGCATCTTCGAGCTGCGGGCGCCGCTGATGGCCGAGAACAAATACCAGCCGGCCCAGTCGACCATCTTCATGTGGCAGAAGGACCTGTCGGTCATCAGCGACTACATCAACAAGATCGGGGTCGCCTCGCCGGTCTTCAACGCCACCATGCCGGTCTACGCTTCGGCCTTCGCGCATGGTCATCTCCACGACGACGCGGCCTCGGTGTGCAGCGTCCTGGAGATGATGTCGGGCTTCGAGCGGAAGTAGCCACCGGTCGGGACATGGCGGGATCGTGCCGCGGCTTCGGCTGCGGCACATCGCCCGCTGACTTTGTGCACCGCGGTGGAGGCTTGACCGGCGGCGCTGCCGCATGCGATTCCATACTGACAATCGGTTCAATAGGGCATGGGCCGCCACGACGCGGTCGACGGTCCATCCGGGTGAACTGCCGGCCTCGATGGCCGGCATGCTCTCCGGCCGCCCCATGTAAAACCGCCTTCCAGATGCTGCCGCAGCGAGGAGAGGCTTTCATTCGACCCGTCCGTCCGGGCGGTGGAGAAGCGCCTTGCTACAGAAACCTGACGCCGAGCCGGTAGTCACCCGCGACCAGGCCAACTGGCCGATGCTGGCGCTCGGCTGGACCATCTATTTCTCATTCGGCATGGGCGTCGCCTCGCTGGTCCCGCTGGTTTCCATCATCAAGGCCGATCTCGACCTCAGCTACACCCAGATCGGCATGCTGCTCGGCGCCTGGCAGCTCGTTTTCATGGTGGCTGCGGCACCGGCAGGGTGGGCGATCGACCGCTTCGGCCCCAAACGCGTGCTGGTCTTCGGAGCGATCATCATCGCGATCTCGATCTCGCTTCGTACCTTCGCCCATAGCTTCATTTTCCTGCTCTTCACGGTCGGCTTTTTCGGGATCGGCGGTCCGATCACCGCCGTCGGCCTCACGAAGCTCGTTGCAGACTGGTTTACGGGCGCGAGCCGCGGCCTTGCCTCGGGCATCTACATCACCGGCGCCGCGGCCGGCATCGCCATGGTGCTGGCGCTGACCCATCCGGTCTTCCTGCCGCTCGCCGGCGGCTGGCGCGAGGCGCATGTGATTTATGGCGCCATCGCCTTCGCGATCGCCATTGCCTGGATCTTCTTCGGACGGGACAACCCGGACAGCACCTTCGATCGCCGGGCGCGGAAGCAGAGCAAGGAAAAGGGCTCCTATCTCTCGGTCATCACCCAGCCGGCGGTGTGGATGGTGGTCGCCGTCGGTTTCGCGGGATTCCTCGCCAATCACGGCGTCCGCAACTGGCTGCCCGAGATTCTCGAGCAGGCCGGCATGAGCCGCGAGGTTGCGGGGCTCCTCGGGGCGTTGCCGGCGATCACCGGCATCGTCGGCTCGATCGTCGTGCTGAAACTGGCGACGCGCGGCGCCGGCGCCCGCCGGATCGCGATCCTGTCGCTTCTCGTCGTGACGGCGCTCGCCGTGCTCGCCATCATGACCACCACCGGGCCGCTGCTTGTCCTGGCGATCATGGTGGAAGGCTTCTGCGCCGGGGCCTTCGCGCCGTTGATGCTCAACACGCTCATGGAGATGCCGGGCGTGGGGGCGCGCAACACCGGTGCCGCCGCCGGCCTCTTCTTCTCGGTCGGCGAGCTGGGCGGTACGGCCGGGCCGGTCATGATGGGGGTTGCCGCCGACGCTACCGGTACTTTCTCCGCCGGATTGGTTCTGGTCGCCCTCACGATGATCGTCATGATCATCCCGGCGCTGCGCATCCGCAGCTGAAACCCTGCCACCGGGACTTGCAAAGGCTCGGACTCGACGATAAAGGCCGACCAAATTTGTCCGGACATCATGTTGGTCCGGAGGGCCAAGACTTGGGAGGCCTCACGAAATTGTGAAGTTGGTGCGGACATCTTATCCGGACCATGCTCGCTGCCTGGAGGGGCAACGGGCTTCGTGGTGGGTTTGAAAACGGAGGAAGACCTATGAAATTCAGCAAGCTTATGAGTGGCGCGGCAGTCGCGCTGGTATTGTCGGCGACCAGTGCGCTGGCGCTCGACAAGATCAACTTCCTGTCGGCCAACGAGCGGACAGCATCGATCTATCCGCAGCAGGTCGCGCAGGAACTCGGCTTCTTCGAAGCGGAAGGCCTCGAGGTGACTTTCCTGTCGTCGGCGACGACCGTCCCCTATGTCGCCTTCCTGTCGAACAGCGACGCCGACCTCGTCATGCTCGACTCCGCCCAGGTGTTCCAGGCGGTCAACACGCAGCAGCCGATCTCGGTGATTTACGAGGTCATGCAGTTCGCGCCGGAAGGCATCGCCGTCAAGGCCGACAGCGACATCAAGGGCCTCCTCGATCTCAAGGGCAAGACCGTCGGCCTCGCCAGCGACCGCGACCAGATCACCACCATGGTGGCGCTCGACTCGGTCGGCCTGTCGATCGAAGACGTCACCACCGCGGTGGTCGGCGACCAGGGCCCGATCCTCGCCAAATCGATGATCGACGGCACCATTCAGGCCTATTCCGGCGGCTCGAATGATCTTGCCGCGATCGAGGCGAATGGCGTCGCGATTCGCAACATCACGCCGGCCGAAGTCTCGCAGAACCCGGGCAACTCGATCGTCATCTGGAGCCCTCGCAAGGAAGAGCTCAAGGATCGCACGCAGCGCTTCCTGCGCGCCTGGTCGATGGCCAACATGGCCGCCGTGCTCGACATCAAGGCCGTCGCCTCGATCATGAAGAAGACGGTTCCCGAGCAGTGGGAAAACATGACGGTCGGTATGAAGCTGATGGTGGGGTGCGGCACGGATAATTGAGACACCCGGCTGAGGTAGAATTGAACCTCAACCGGAGTGTTACAGATGACGAATGATGAAGGTCTCAAGCCCGAAGGGTCGGCGGGGG
>CAMCWB010000074.1 GCA_945882315.1 Bauldia litoralis
GACGATATCCGGTCCAGCCGCTCATTGCGGCCAAGGCCCTCATTCAGAAACACATCTCCAAAGCCAAGTTGCCCGCTCGAACGATGCATCCCAAATCCTCCGACAATCTCATCAGAGAATCACAGAGCGACAGTTATGCAAAGGTCTCCATGGGGAGAGGGATCAGTGCAGGCTTACCGTCTCCAGATCATTCTCATGCGCGTTGAGGACGACGGCCTCGCGGCTGTCGGAGAGCATGATCGGCGTGCCGTCGGCGCCGAGCAGCGCCCAGAGAGCCAGGCCCGGCGCGATCGGCGGCACATTCGGGAAAAGCGTCTTGACCTCTTCGGAACGGACCGGGCGCACATAGGCGATGGCGCCGGCCCCGAGGCCGGCAAGGCTTTCCGCGGTCATCGTCACTCTTTCACTGTTCATCGCATTTACTCCTCAGTCGCAGTTCCGTCAGGCATTCCGCGAGATCGATATCCGCCGCGCCGTCCGCTCGATCGTCGGTCGGGCGAGATCGACGGAAAGAAGCCCGTCTTTCAACGCCGCACCGAGCACCTCGATCCCCTCCGCCAGAACAAAAAACTTCTGAAACTGGCGGGCGGCTATGCCGCGATAGAGGAAAATGCGGTCCGACTCGTCCTTCTGGCGGCCGCGGATCACCAACTGGTTCTCCTCGACCGTCACATCGAGCTCGTCATCCGAAAATCCGGCTACAGCGAGCGTGATCCGCAGGATCTCGTCGTTATCGGCGCTCTTCGGCAGGCGCTCGATATTGTAGGGCGGATAACCGTCACCGGTGCCTTTCGACAACCGGTCGAGCGCTCTCTCGATCTCGTCGAAGCCGAGAAGGAGCGGGCTCGAAAAGGCGGAGACACGCGCCATTCGTGGTCCTTTCCAGGAAGCGACCATCATTCCGGACCCTGAAGCGGCATCCGGGCGGGCCTGTCCGGCTCGCAAGGTTTGATATGGGAATTCCGGCCGGCGGTTCAACCCGGCGCGAAAGCGCCCGCATTCGCTTGCCGGGCGGCTATCCGCTTGTCATCATGGCGCAAATTGGAATGGCTCAAATCCGGGCTTTCCCCGCCAGGAGGCGTCTTTGCTGCGCAGATTGGTGATCGCCCTGCTGGTGCTCGGCATCGCCGCCGCCGGCGCCTTCTGGTTCCTGACCACGCCGCGGCGGATCGCCGAGAGCGACCTGCCGCCCTACCAGCCGGATGCGGCGCGCGGCGCCTATATCTTCGCCGCCGGCGGCTGCACGTCCTGCCATGCGGCGCCGGGATCGACCGGCGAGGACCGGCTGAAACTCTCCGGCGGGCTGGCGCTGAAGACGCCCTTCGGCACCTTCCACGTCCCCAACATCTCGCCCGACCCGGAGCATGGCATCGGCGGCTGGACGTTGGCCGAATTCGTCACCTCGATGAGATTCGGCGTCGGGCGCGCCGGCGAGCATCTCTACCCGGCCTTCCCCTACACCTCGTACCAGCGCATGCGGGTCGAGGACATGATGGACCTCAAGGCCTATCTCGACACGCTGCCGCCGGTCGCCACCGACGCGCCGCCGCATGAACTGCCCTTCCCCTTCAACATCCGCCGCGGCCTCGGCCTCTGGCAGCTCCTCTATGTCGATGGCGAGACCTTCCAGCCCGACCCGGCGAAAAGCGATGCGATCAACCGCGGCGCCTATCTGGTGCGCGGTCCCGGCCACTGCGCCGAATGCCACAGCCCGCGCAATTTCATCGGCGGCATCGACCAGGCGCGCGCCTATAGCGGCGGGCCGGCGCCGGAAGGCGACGGCCGCATCCCCAACATCACGCCGGATGCGGAGACCGGGATCGGCAGCTGGTCGGAGGACGAGATCGCCGAGGCCTTCGCGACCAATATGAAGCCGGATTTCGATTCCTTCAGCGGTAGCATGGCGCATGTGCAGGAGAATCTGGCGAAGCTGACGCCCGAGGATCTCGGCGCGATCGCCGCCTATCTCAAATCGCTGCCGCCGATCAAGGCCGAGACGCGGCCAGCGCCGTCAGGCTAAATCCCCGCGTACCACTCATAGCCGCGATCCGGCCAATAGCCGCCATGGCCGCGGCCGAGGGTGGCGAAGCTGTCGACGGCGTCGATCTTCATGACGTATTTCGCCATCTTGTAGCCGAGCTGGCGCTCGACCCGGAGGCGGAGCGGCGCGCCATGCGGCACCGATAGGACGGCGTCGTTCATGTCGTAGGCGAGAATGGTCTGCGGATGGAAGGCGTCTTCGAGGCCGACCGATTCGTAATAGCGGCCGGTGCCGTCGAGGGTTTGCTCGAGCGAGTCGGCGCAGGTGAAGACGAAGTAGCGGGCCGCGGGCTTCAGCGTGACGCGCTCCAGCACATTGGCGAGCGGCACGCCCTTCCATTTGCCAATGCAGCTCCAGCCTTCGACACAGTCGTGCCGGGTGATCTGGGTGCGCGACGGCATGGCGCGGAGCTCGGCGAGCGAGAATGAAGCCGGCGTCTCGACGAGGCCGCCGACCTGCAGCCGCCAGTTCGAGAAGCCGGTCTCGACCAGGGCGCGATAGGCGGGATCGTCGGGATTCTTGGTGCCGTTGGCGCGGAAGGCCGGCGAGATGTCATTCTCGGAGAATTCGCGGGCGAGCGAGGTCGGCGACAGGAAGAAGCGCTGGACGGTGCGGGTCAGGTTCTCGGCCGAGGAGAGCGTATCGCGGATCCAGGGATTCCTCGACAGCTCGTCGCAACCGGTGAGCGCGAAGGCGCCGGCCGCCGGCACGACGGCGGTCAGGAAGCGACGGCGGCTCATCAGGAGCTTAGTCATGACGGTCCTCCCCGACGGTGGCCTTGTAGCGGCCGGTGATCATCGAGCGCATGTTGTTGAAGACGCCGGAGATCAGCACCATCCCGACATGGACGATGACGAAAAGGACGATCGCGGTCGCGGCGACGAAATGGAGGGTTCGTGCCGTCTGGCGGCCGTCGAAGAGATCGACGAGGAAGGGGAAGCCGGCATCGACGCCCGGCGACATGGCGAGGCCGGCAAGCACCACCAGCGGCAGCACCACGAAGATCAGGCCGAGATAGGTGAGCTTCTGGAGGACGTTGTAGTCGCGGCCGTGGTCGAAGCGGAAACGGGCATGGTCGGCGATCGATTTTCCGATGCCGCGGAGCTGCGCCCGGCTCGGGATCAGGTCGCGCCAGACATGCCGGCTGAGGAAGCTCGCGACGACATAGACGAGGCCGTTGACGACGAAGAGCCAGGCGAAGAAGAAATGCCAACGCCGCCCGGTGGCGAGATCCTGGTAGCCGGGCAGCGTCGCCCAGGACGGGAAGCCGCGGGCGGCAAGCTCGCCATTCGGGCCGGTCGAGAGGCCGAGGACGCCCGTGGTGGCGAAGGGCCTGTCGAAGATACGGGTGACGCCGACCGGACCGGCCGGGCCGTTCTCGGCGCGCATAGAGAGAAGCGGATCGTCGAAATGCGATTTGTGGCCCCAGTAAAGGGCCGGATGGGCGTTGAAGATCTGCAGGCCGCTCATGACGAGCACCAGGATGCAGACGACGTTGATCCAGTGCGTGACCCGCACCAGGACCGAATGACGGTAGACCAGAATTTTCGTTGGCTTTTCGGCCGGCTCCCCGATGGCGATGGACATCGGCCCCTCCTCCAGTGACAAGACCAGATACGGAACGCGGCGTCAGCCGGTTTTAAGGCGGACCGGCCCGCACGTCCCTGTGAAGGGCGGTTGAAGCAAGCCGGCCGGCGCGTTCCCGGCACAGTATCAAATTCGCGCGGCCTTTGCTTTTTCTCGTGATCTCGCCCGACGCTTGCCCATAATGCGCCCATCCGGAACAGGGAGATATCGATGTCGGACAACAAGAACGAAACGCTCGCCGACCTATTCGAGCAGGGCCTGGCGGCGCGGCGCGAGGTGCTCGGCGCGGCCTATGTCGACAATTCGCTGAAATCGACCAACGACTTCATGATGTCGTTTCAGCACATGGTCACCGAATGGTGCTGGGGCTACGCTTGGAACCGCGACGGGCTCGACCGCAAAACGCGCAGCATGCTCAACCTCGCCATGCTGACGGCGCTGAACCGGGCACCCGAGGTAAAGCTGCATGTGCGCGGCGCCATCAACAACGGCGTCACCGTCGACGAGATCAAGGAAGTGCTTCTTCACGCCACCGTCTATTGCGGCATCCCGGCCGGCCTCGATTCCTTCAAGGCGGCGAACGAGGTGCTGAAGGAGATGGGCAAGGTCTAGGATAGCTTTTCATGGCAGGTTCCAAGGAACGGACGGCGGCTGAGGCGCGCTTCGCCGAAGCGCAAAAGCCTTTTGCGAAGCCGGTGCCTGCGACGACTGAGCAGGAGGAAGCCAGCCGGGCCGTCGACGAGAAGACGCTCCGTCTCAAGGCGCAGCGGCTCGGCAAGGAACAAGCGGACAAACAGGGGCTGAAAGACAAAGGCCCAAAGTCGTAACGACATCCGGCATAGAAAACGCCGCCCCTTGCGGGGCGGTGTTTTCGTGTTCGGCTTGGCTAGATTGCCGGCATCACGGCGATGTCGCGGACCGCGCCGTCGATGCCGGTGATCTCGCCCTTGGCCTCGGCCGCTCCGGTTTCGAGATCGACCGTGTAGAGCGTCGGGCCGGCGACCAGCCAGGCGGTGTTGGCGAGGTCGGCGGTCGACGAGATATCGAAAGCATAGGTCTCAGCGGTGACGCCGAGGGCGCCGCGGGTTGCCAGGACGCCGTCGTTCGGCGTCGTCTGCTGGAGCAGGCCGAGCTTGCTGTCGATGTCGTACATCGCCGTCTTTTCCGGCTTGCCGACCGAGTTGGTGTAGGCCACCGCCACGACGCTGGACGTGCCGGCGGCGTTGGCATCGGCCGGGTCGAAGTTGAGCTTGCCGTCGACCGTCACCTTGCCGTCGTCGACATTGGCGCGGAGGTTCGTGCCATCCGAGCCGACGATGCGAATGCGGTCTGCGACCGGATTGAAGTCGACGCTTGCCGAGACGCCGTCCGGCAACGTCTCGCTGAGCTTGCTCTTCGGCGTCGCGGTGCCGGTCGCCGGGTCGATCGTGACGATCGCGCCATCGGCGGCGACGCCGTAGAGCAGGCCGTCGCCCGGCCGCACGTCGATGCCGAGAAGGCGATCGACGCCGCTGACCTCGACCGAGGCGCCGGCGGCGCGGGTTTCGGTATCGAGGATGACCAGCGTCTTGTCGCCGACCAGGGCGACGGCGGTGGCGGCGCTGGCAGCACCGCTAAAGGCCATAAGGGCGGAAGCGCCGAGAAGGACGGCGGAAAGGCGCGTGTGGATAACCATGGACTCGTCTCCTTGTTGATCGGGGAGGAGGCGAAACGGCCCCCCATCACCCGGTTTGCATGGGGGTTACCCGCCGGAAGCGGCTGCCGGATGCAGGCGCCGCAAAAATATTCGTGACTTGCATCCGGAGCGGCGGCCCGCGTGTAATCCGTCCGGGAGGAACAATGACTTTCGGCATGCAGGCAGAGATCGAGGCGGATGCGAGCAATGCGCTGCTGCAGCGCGCCGCAGGCGGGGACCGCGAGGCCTTTTCGCAGCTCTTCCGGCGGGAGGCCGGGCGGCTCCTCGGCGTCGCCCGGCGGATCGTCCGTCGTCCGGAACTGGCCGAAGACGTCGTGCAGGACGCCTTCGTCGCCGCGTGGCGGAGCGCGGCGCAGTTCGACCCGGCGCGGGGCAATGCGCGGGCCTGGCTGATCACCATCGTCCGCAACCGCGCCCTCAATTTCCTCCGCGACCGGGCACGGCTCGATTTCCACGAACCTGCGAGCCTCGAGCTGCTCGACGAGCGGCACGGCGAGGCGATGCATGCCTTCCGGCTGCTGCCGGAGTCCGATGCCTTAAAAGAGTGCCTCGGCAGGCTGGACGACCAGAAGCGCGAAGCGATCCTTCTCTGCTACGTCGTCGGCATGAGCCACGCCGAGGCGGCAAGCAAGATCAAGGCGCCGCTCGGCACGGTGAAAGCATGGGTCAGACGCGGGATGCTGGCGCTACAGGAGTGCCTGTCATGATCGACGAACGGCAACGCGCTTTGGCCGGGGATTTCGTCCTCGGCCTCCTGGAGGCTCCGGAGCTTGGCGCCTTCGAAGCCGAAATGGCGGCATCGCCGGACCTCGCCGCGCTGGTCACAGGGCTACAGGGCCGGTTCTCGGCGCTCGACCTCACTGCCGCCGCCGATCCTATCCCGGAGGGGCTCTGGGACCGCGTCGGCGCGGCCATCGACGGCCCGTCTCGAAAAGATTCTCCCGCGCTCGACCGGACGTCGTCGCGGAAGCCGCCGCGCGATTCGCGGGCCTGGCTACCGCTGGCGGCCAGCGTGGTCCTCGCACTGGGCGTCGGCTTCATTGCCGGCCGAAGCAGCGTCGGCCCGGCGCCTGCACCCGTGGTGGTCGCCGTGCTCCTCGACGAGGACGCCACGCCGGGTGCGATCGTCGAAGCTTTCGCCAACAATCGCGTCCATATCGTACCGCTGGAGAATTTCGAGGTGCCGGCCGGCAAGATCCTCGAAGTCTGGACGAAGCCCAACGAGACGCTGGGGCCGGTGTCGCTCGGCCGCTTCAGTTCGGCGCGCGAGATCGATTTCGCGCCGGCCGCATTGCCGGTGCCGCAGGCAGGACAGCTTTACGAGATCACGCTGGAGGACGCACCGGGGTCGCCGACCGGTCGGCCGACCGGTCCGATCCTCGTCAAGGGGCTGGCGCGGCTGCCCATGCTCTGACGCGCGTCAGAGCCGCCGGTGCGGCACCGTCCAGGCGAAATAGGCGGCAAGCCCGGCAAAGGCGGCGATGGTGAGGAAGACGCCGGCAAAGGCGGAAGCAACATTTGCCCGGATCGCCTCGGCGCCGGCGCCGAGATCGCCGACGGCAGCGGCGCTGCCCTGAAGCAATGCGAGCACGTCGCTTGAAACTTCCGTCCCGTTGATCGCAATCGTCGTGAAGAGGACGGCGCTCGTGATCGCCGTGCCGGCCGCAGCCCCCAGCGAGCGCGACAGCTGGACCGTCGCCGTGGCGGTACCGAGCAGCGGCCCGGCTTCCGACAGGATCGTCACCTGGACCGCGGCCATGACGCCGCCGAGGAAAAACGACAGCGCCCCCATGTAGAAGCCGAGGCCGATGATGCTGAGCTCATTGACGACGAAGGCGAGGATGACCAGCAGGATGGCGCAGACGGTCAGGCCGAGCGAGGGGAAGATCATCGTCCGCCCGGTCCGGGAAACGAGCTTGCCGGTCAGGAACGAGCCGAAGCCGACCAGCCCGGTCATCGGCAGCATCATCACGCCGATATCGGAGGGCGAGAATTCGCGGACCGCGCTCAGATAGATCGGCAGCAGGCTGATCAGGGCGACGAACAGCCCGCCATGGCAGAGCGCGATCAGGTCGAGGCGCCAGATATTCGGATTGGACAGGAGTGGGATCGGCAAGAGCGGGGTCGTCGCCCGCTTCTCGCGCAGATACAGCAGGAGCAGCGAAGCGAGGGTCGCGAAGAGGAGGCCGGCGACGAGCGGCAGGTTCATGTCGAAGAAATGCCGCACCTGCTCGACGAGGACGAGGAGCGAGGCGACAAAGGTGAAGAGGAGGAGCAGGCCGGGAAAATCGAAACGGAAGGGCTGCGGCGGCGGCCGGTAGGAGGCCAGGCGGAGAAGCAGCAGGGCCGCCGCCAAGCAGAGCGGGATGTTGATGAGGAAGATCGAGCGCCAACCGAAATGCTCGGTCAGCACGCCGCCGATCACCGGCCCGATGACGCTCGCCGTGACCATGACGGTCGAGAAATAGCCTTGGAAGCGGGCGCGGTCGCGCGGCGGCACGGATTGCCCGACCAGCGCATGCGACAGGCCCATGAGGCCGCCGCCGCCGAGGCCCTGGAGGAAGCGGCCGGCGACGAGCATCTCGATCGAGCCCGACGTGGCACAGGCGAGCGAGCCGGCGATGGTCACGGCGATGGCGATGAACATCATCCGCTTGCGCCCGAAAGCGTCGCCCAGGCGCCCATAGACCGGCGCGGCCGTCGCCACGGCGATCAGGTAGGCGACCACCACCCAGGCGATCTGCTCCAGCTCGCCGAGCGAGGCGGCGATCGCCGGCAAGGCGGTGGCGACGATCGTCTGGTCCATGACGCCGATGAAAAGCGGCAGCATGATCGACGGGAACAGGGTGAGGAAGGGAACCGGAAAGGCAGGCGCCGACGGTTCGGGTCTATCGCTATCGGGGGGCAATGGGCGGGCTTCTGAAGACGTGCATCGGAGAAATGCAGGCGCAGCGTTGGCGAGCTTACTCCTTTCGCCGAGCCCGCAGGAAGATTTTGCCGTCCTAAAGCGAGAAAGCGTTCAAAGCCGCCACGAGCTGGTGGCGGGCATAAGGCTTCGGCAGGAACCGGCCCCGAGTCGGGATATCGGCCTCGCCGGGCGTCGTCTGCCCCGAGGTCATGATGAGCTCGATCGGCGGCCAGCGCTCGCGGATGGCCAGCGCCAGCTTCATCCCGTCCAGCGAGCCCGGCATGTGGATGTCGGTGAAAACGATGCGGATGTCGGAACGCGCATTGAGGATTTCGATCGCTTCATCGGCGTGGGCAGCCTCGACCGTGTCGAAGCCCGCCTCCTCGATGATATCGACGGCCAGCATGCGCAAGAGAGGTTCATCCTCGACGATGAGGACGACCGGCCGACCCGTAGCAGACGCAACCATGATTGACTGCCTGTTCAGATTTCGGAAAGCTAGGCCAGTGTTGCCCTGAACTCTGCTTTGAAGCCTGTCGAGTCGTAACGAACCAGACTACCCCCGGTTCCCGCCAGCCCCGCCTTGATGAGGCGGGAGCCGAGACCAAGTTTCACGGGTTGCACGGCCGGCGGGCCGCCGGTCTCGTCCCAGGTGAGGACGAGGCTCGCATGGGCGGATGCGCTGTCGACCTTCCAGTTGATGGCGACGCGGCCGGACTCCGACGAAAGCGAGCCGTGCTTGACGGCATTGGTCGCCAGTTCGTGCAGAAGCATGGAAAGCGACAGAACGGCGCGCGAGCCGATCAGGATGTTGGGTCCGGAGGCCTCCAGCCGCATCCCCTCGACATGAAGGGCAAGGACTGCGTCGACCAGCTCGCGGATACGGCCGGACCTCCAGTCTTGCTGGAGAAGGACGTCATGCGCCTTGGACAGGGCGATGATGCGATCCTGGAAACCGTCCAGCGCCGTCTTGTCGACGACATCGCGCAAGGTCCGCGTCGCGATCGCCTGAACCAGCGACAGCGTGTTCTTCATGCGATGGCTGAGTTCGGCATTGAGGCTGCGTTGCCGTTCTTCGGATTCGAGCCGGGCGATAGCCGAATAGGCGCGATCCGCCACGGCCCGGACGAAGGTGATTTCGTCGACCGTCCAATCGCGCGGCACGTCACTGTGCGCGTAGAGCGTGCCCACCAGTTTGCCGCCCGCCAGGAAGGGAATGCTGACATGGGCCCGTATACGGTATTCGGCGTAGTCCGGCAGATCGAGTGACAGCCATTCGGTCGCGGCGCTGTCGCGGACGACGAGCGGAAGGCCGCGCTTGAGCTCGGCGATCGTCTCGGCGACGCCGGTCAGGGAATGCGAGCCCCGCCCGCTCGGCGAACCGGCGGCCGTCCAGTCGACGTCGGCGACAAGGACATTGGCCGCGACGTCGATGCGGGCATAGCCGGCGCGCGACAGATCAAGCGTCTCGCCGAGTATCCGCGTCGCGGAGCGCACGATCCCATCGACGGAGCCAGCGTCACGCACCTCGTCGCCAAGACGGATCATCCCGGCCTGCCGCAGCTCGGCGAGCTTGCGGTCGGTGATGTCATGGACCGTGCCGGTGAAGGTGACGATGCGGCCGGCCTCGTCCCTGATGTAGTCGCCGCGGCGCGTCAGCCAGCGCAGCGCACCGTCGTTCGCCCGGCGGATGCGATACTCGGTGAAGATCGAAGCCGAGCCGTCGCCCCGCGTCCGCGCATTCGACGACCGGGAGCGATCATCGGGAACGATGAGTTTCTCGAAAGTGCTTGCCGGATATTCGGCAGCCTCCGGCAATCCGAAGATGCGGCACATCTCGTCGGAGCAGCGGAACTCGCCCGTCGCGATGATGGCCTCGAACGTCCCGATACGCCCGGCTTCCTGCGCCGCGAGCACACGAGCCCGCTGCTCGCGCACCTCCTCCGTCTCGGACTCGATCCGGTTGACGCGCTGCTCGATCGTGCGCCGCGAATGGCGTTCGCTGTCGAGCGCGCTGTCGGCGCCGCGATCAGGCGGCGCAGCTCCATGAGCTGGACGACCTGACGCACCAGTGCTTCCAGCGCGGCGAGCTGCGCCTGCGTCAGGCCTTCGGGACGCGGCTTGGTATCGATGACGCAAAGCGTGCCGAGGTCTTCGCCGGTCGGGGCGCGCAGCAGGGCGCCGGCATAGAAGCGGATGAAGGGCTCGCCTGTGACCAGCGGGTTGGCGGCCGTGCGGGGGTCTTCCTTCAGGTCCGGTATGACCAGCGTCGTCCCTTGCGCGATGGCATGGACGCAGACCGACTGGTTGATCGGCGTTTCCTCGATGTCGACCCCGACCCGCGCCTTGAACCACTGGCGATCGTCGAGCACGAAGCTGACAAGGGCGACCGGCACCCCGCAGACTTCTTTGATGACCGCAACGATATCGTCGAACGCCGGCTCCGGCGGCGTATCGAGGATAGCGTAGTCGTCGAGAACCCTGAGCCTTGCAGTCACGTCAGCTTCGAAAACCATCGCGGATCACTGTGGCGGCCTTGGGGGTGGAACGCAAATAAGGCCGGCCCAGCCGGCCGGCCAATGGTGCCTAACGAAATCGGCCCGACAAGGTTCCCACGCGGCCCGGCTCAGCCTCAATCCGCCGAATCGATTTTTGGGCCGGCCGTGGAACAGCGCAGGACGATGGCGCCGGCGATGGTCGAAAGCAGCGAGCCGAGGAGCACACCGAGCTTCACCTCATCCTGCAGGAGCGGCGCGCCGGGGAAGGCGAGGAGGCCGATGAAGAGACTCATGGTGAAGCCGATGCCGCAGAGAAGCGCGACGCCGTAGAACTGCATCCAGGTCGCGCCGGAGGGTAGTTCGGCGAGGCGAAGGCGGATGAGTGCGGCGACCGTCAGCATGACGCCGACCTGCTTGCCGATGAAAAGGCCGAGCGTCACGCCGAGGGGCACCGGATCGGCGAGCGCGCCGAGCGACAGGCCGGCAAAAGAGACGCCGGCATTGGCGAAGCCAAAGACCGGCACGATGAGATAGGTGACCCAGGGCTGGAGCGCATGCTCGAGCGTCGCCAGCGGCGCAGGGGCCTGTCCGGCGCCCGGCGCCCGGCCGCGGAGCGGGATGGTCATCGCCAGGACGACGCCGGCAATCGTCGCGTGGATGCCGGATTGCAGCACGCAGAACCACAGGACGGCGCCGAGGGCGAGATAGGGCGATAGCCGCGTCGTGCCGATGCGGTTGAGACCGATCAAAGCCAGCGTAACGACCACGGCGCCGGCAAGCGCGACGGCGTTGACGTCACCGGCATAGAAGAGGGCGATGATGACGACGGCGCCGAGATCGTCGATGATCGCCAGTGCCGTCAGGAAGACACGAAGCGATATCGGCACGCGCGGACAGACGAGCGCCAGAACGCCGAGCGCGAAGGCAATGTCGGTCGCCGAGGCGATCGCCCAGCCTTTCGGATGGCCGGCCTCGCCGAGATTGAAGGCGAGATAGACGATCGCCGGACCGATCATGCCGCCGAGGGCGGCGGCGCCGGGCAGGATGCGGCGCGGCCAGCTCGACAACTGGCCCTCGATCATCTCGCGCTTGATCTCGAGCCCGACCATCAGGAAGAAGACCGCCATCAGCGCATCGTTGATCCAGTGGAGCACAGAAAGGCCGCCAAGTTCGGCGTGCAGCGCTTCCGCATAGGCACCGGCGAGCGGCGAGTTCGCGACCAGAAGGGCAAGCGCGGCAGCGGCCATCAGGACGATGCCGCCGGACGCTGAATTGTCGAGGAAGGCGCGCAGCGCCGGCGTGAGGCGGGCTGGGAGGAATTTTTTGCGTGGCGCTTTCATGGCATCTCTTCTGGCCCGGCAACGCCGGCAGGTCCAGCCCCGGCGACTTGCAATTGCTAATGGACGTCCAGGGGCTCGAACCGGGCACGCACCGCGTCTCGGAAGAAAGCCAGCGAATCCTTGTCGATCGTGCCGAGCAGATTCGTCCGCTCCTGCGGATCGTCGGCGAGGTCGAACACTTCCTCGATCTTGCTCGCAGGATCGGCGCCGCAGCGGATATATTTCATCGGATGCAAGGCCGGGTCGGCGCCCGGGTGCCGGACAACGGCCGCGCAGGATCTTGCTCCCCGCCGCGTCTGATGGAGCGTTACGCGTTCGGCCGGCGGATCGAGCATCGACCGCCCCCGCCAGGACGCGGGCACCGGCAGTCCGAGCCGATCGAGAACCGTCGGAGCGACGTCGATCTGTGTTGCGAACACGCCGTTCCGGTAGCGCTCCGGCTCCTTGTCCCAGACGAGAAGGGGGATGTGGATGTGCTCCTGATAGAGGAGAAGGCTGTGCAGGATGTTGCCATGCTCGCCCAGCCCTTCGCCATGATCTCCCAGAATGACGACGAGGCTGTCTTCCATATAACCCCGGTCCTCCAGCAACTGGACGATCTGCCGGATCATGTCGTCGGCCTGCAGGGTACCGTTGTCATGGCGATTGGTGAGCGCAGTGCGGAGCGCGTCGCTGATCGGCGATTCGCGCTTGCGCGTCAGCTTGAGGACACCATCGCTTCCGCCCAAGGTCACGTTGGAGGGCTGGAACCGCTCATACTCCGGTATCCTCGTACCGAGAATATGGCTCGACATCAGGAAGAAATAGAAGAAGTGCGGATTCGCATCGTCGGGAGGCAAGTCGCCGAGCGCGCCAATGATGTTGCGGTCGTCGCGGATGTCGGTGTCATAGGGTGAAAATTCGTGGAGGTCGTCGATATCCGCGCCATAGAAATCCTGCAGAAACCGCCAGGTCCGGTGATCGCCCGAGAGGTAGAAATGGATGCGATAGCCTTCCCGGCGCAAAATCGTGTTGAGCTTCAAGCTGCCGATCGAAATCTCGTGCAGCGGTTTCGACGCGAGCGTGGAGGCGATGCCGCAAAAGGAATCCGAGCAGGTCGACAGGGCCATCTCGACACGGTGCAGATCGCCCTTGGCCTGGAGCGAGCTCAGGAAAGGCGTCGTCGGCCGCGCATAGCCATAGACCCCCTTATGGTCGGCCCGGAGCGAGTCGGCGAAGATGAGGATGACGTTCTTCTTTTCGAAGGGGATACCGACCGGATAGGCGGCAAGGCTCGCCGCGTCCTCGGCAAGCGCCGCGACGCGGGTCTCATCTAGCAGCAGCGGGCTCGTGGCGCCGGTAATCCCGAGGAAACTCGTCAACGGCTCGCCGGCCAGAGGGCTTTCCTTCTCTATCCAGACGCCGGCGGCGACAGCCGCAGCCAGCATCGCGGCCGACCATAAGGGGAGCATTGCCGGCCGCCGGCCCGGGCGCCGGCCGAGCCACTGCCTTGCCCACATGACGGCGCTTGCCGCCAGGCTTCGCGAAAACCAGACCACCAGGACCAGAAAGACAATCACGCCTGCGGCGACCGAGGCCTGGACCAGCGCCTGCTCGCCAGGGCTGAGCAGGCCGACGCCGAACACCGTGCCGAGTTGCGGCGCGAAGGCGAGCATCATCTCGTAGTCGAGCGTGTCGCCCCACAGCGTGTTGGCAATAAAGGCCCACAGATAGAGCAGGGCAAATACCGTCAGGACGAGAACCAGCCCGGCGGCGAGAAGGCGGGCGCAGACGCGATCCTGCGGCGAAGGCCAGTTGCCGGCGACGGAGAACGCCACCAGCGCCGCCAGCGCATAGGCGCCGAAGAGCGACGCGAGGCCGAAGCCTACGATGGAAAAATCCAGCTCCAGCGCCTGCTGATATGCAAGGAAAACAACGCCGAACCCGGCAAAGAGGACCGACAGGAGGATCGGGAAGCGGCGCAATGGATCAGCGAACGGGAGTTTTGCGCATCGAGCGCGGGCGGGACGGTGGATAGTGGAGGAAGGCGCGCAACGGCGGCGCGAGACGGATCGGGACGAATCTTCTGCGCCGCGCTTTCATGAAAGCCGTTTTGACCCGGCAGGTCCAGCCCCATGCCGGGCACCAACGCATTGAGAGAGTGGCCGAAAAGGAAATCGCACGTTTCTCATACGCTTGGTAACTGGGCTTCCCCGCACGCTTTATTGGCAACCGGTCGCTCTCAATAGCGGCCGAGTTTGCTGCGCGCGTAGTGCGTCCCGTTATCATTTGCTAAGAACATATCTCCGAAAGCAGCCCGGCGCGGAGATCTTGCCTTGGTCATGGGCGGCCCTTCACACGTAGTAAGGTGGAACCTGTCCAACGCGCCGCGCCACCGGCGTGCGGCTGCGCAAGGAAAAGGGTGGGAGGAAAAAATGACAGACGCGGAGGCACCCTCGTGCGCATAGGCACACTTCTTTCCCTATTCGCGCTGGGACTGGGTGTATCGGTCGCCGAAGCCGATGCCCATGTGAAATGGTTTGCCCCCTATATCGTCGGGGCATCGCCTGCTCCTATCGTCAATACCATCACCAACCTGTGGTTCTGGCTCGCTACCGGCTTAGTTCTGGTCTTCTTTTTGGCCACCCGCGCTTTAGAGAAGCAGTCCCTCGGGGAAACAATTCTGAAGGGCTTCGACAAAGTCTTTCATCCTTTGTGGCTCCGTCTGGATGATTTTGTACGGTGTGTGATAGGCGCGTTCTTTGTTGCCATTTTCGCGGTGGGCGGCGTTTATCTCACACCCGACCTAAAGACACCTGCCGAATGGGTATCGTGGCTCCAACTGCTCATTGCTTTCGGAGTGTTTTCACGGCGGACAATGCCGCTATCCGCCGCTGGTATCATTCTTCTTTGGGCTCTCGCACTTACCGAATACGATCTTTTCCACCTTCTCGACTATCTCGCTCTCGGGGTGGCGGTAGCGGCATATCTTGTTCTCGCCGCTTCCGAGAAAGAGAGTTGGCGGCGGCACCGCTTTGAGTGCTTCGCTGGGGCGTTGCGATAGCCCTCATGTGGTCAAGTCTCGAAAAGTTCGCTTATCCGGAGTGGTTTGATCCGTTAGTCGATGAAAAGCCTTTTCTCACTTTTGGCATGCCTCGCCACGTCTTCATCCCGATGGCGGGCGTCGCCGAATTCACGATGGGATTTGGGCTGCTTTCAACGCCACTCGTTCGTCGACTGTCGGCGCTTGCGCTGTTCGTCATATTCAACGCGGCAGTGTACCCGTTTGGGCGCATCGATCTGGTTGGTCACGCACTGATCATGGCTGTCATAGTTGCCATTGCTGCCGATCCGACGCGGGAATTGCACTTCCTGCCCAAAATGCGGACCTCGCTGCGCCTGATGCCGGTAACGCTGGCTCTAACGACATTTGTTTTCGTCGCCGGGTATTGGGGGCTCCATGCCGTCTTCTATGGTGTGGAGGTCGCGCCATCACGTCCGAATATGCCCGCAACTCATACATTCGATCCCGAGCATCCCCATCCCGCTCCATGACGGCATCGACCGGTATGGATGCCGGGCGAGTGCGCGGAAGCAGGAACGCCCAACTACGCTGACCCGAGGAGATTATTTGATGCGCCCGTTTCTACGTGTCGCCTGGCTCGCAGCGAGCGATCAGAAGTCCGGCAGCGGCGATTCCGTGCGGAGATATGTCAGGCTGATTGAGCAGTGTTCTGAAAGCCTGGACACCACCGTTTTCGAACTGGCTACGCCCGGGGCTGAGCAGCAGGCGATCATCGATACCATGAAGTCCATGGGGCGGGCGATGGAGGTGGGCGAGGCGCTTCGCACGAAACCCGACTTCCTCGTGTTCACGGAGTTGGACACGATCGACTCAGGGCTCGCGCTGCAGCGCCATCTCAAGGACCATCCGGGGAAGACTGCCGTCGACGGCCTGCGGGTGGTAGCTCACGGCTTGTACCAGGAAGTGACCTACACGGCCTGACCCGACGTGGACAAGGCGCCCAGCTCGGGCATCGGTCCGGCGATTCAGTTCGGTCTCTTCGATATGCGATCGGAGGACGACAGGTGGAACGTCAACGAGTGGTATCGGACCCGGCGGCTGGTACCGGTCAGTAGGTTACCGGGTGCAATCCGCGCCCGTCGTTACGTTTCGGTGGCTGGCGGGCCCGCGAAGTTCGGCATCCTCTACGAGTTTGTCTCGCTCGAGGCGCGCATCGAGCACTTCGAGCCGATGAACGCTCGCGATCACGAGCTCGATGCGCCGGCTCCGGGCCCGGACGGCGTGGTCACTCCCCGCTTGATTGCAGATCGCACAGTGCACCCGCCGATGTCGCCAAGCATCGGTGCATCAGTGCCGATGGATTGATCCCCCGACTGCCAGGAGCTTGATCGCGAGCAGGCGCCGGCTGCCATCAAGGCGCTCTCCGACATAGTAGCTGACACGGCTGCGTCACCGGCCGCACGGGTTAGCGCAGCCACCGCCATCCTCGCCCGCGGCTTTGGCAAGCCGGCGCAATTCATCGCCGCCAAGGGCTTGGGAGCCAGCGTGGACGACCTTTCGGACGACGAGCTGTGGTCATTGCTGCGGGCTCCAGGGACTAATCCGACGAGGTGGTTGAAATCGAAGAAGCCCGGCCTTCCCAAGAAGGCCGGGCTTCGTTCTTGCTGCCAAGTAGGCAGTAACAAATTAGAAGTGGCGGGCGGAATTCGCGCCGTACATCGGATTGAGGTCCAGGAGACCCACGGCTGCGTCGCGGTCCTGCAGGGTGACCGCGCCGAAGTTCAAACGGATGCCCGCCTGAACAATGTGTTCGACATTGTTCTCATCATCATCGTTCCAGTCCAGCGTGCCGCCCTGATAGCGGGCGAAGTAGCTGAGCAGCGAACCCTCTGGCTTGGCTTCGATCATGGCTCCCCACCGGAGCCCATCTGCCTCGTATCCAAAGTTTTCGTCAACGTGATAGACACCAAAGTCACCGGCGACGAGGAAGTTGGGGTTTATATAAGCCGTCGCAACAGCATGGGCGTAGTAAACTTGGGTGTCGTACTCATCTATATAGTCACCAGCCACGCCCGTCGTATAACCCGCCTATGCGTAGAGGTTGAACATGCCAAGCGTGGTGCCAGCTTCCACGGCACCCGTCGCGAAGATTGACTCTTCATCCTTTTGCATGCCCACCGATCCGAGGAGACCGAAGAAGCCCCAATCATTGCGCGCAGTCAAATGACCAGCAAGTCCGGTGATTGAGTCAAGGTCGTCGCCACCATCAACAATAAATTGCGATTCCGACCAGAGGTCGATCTGACCGCTAAAATTGGATCCGAAGGCATGGGCGAATCGACCGGCGCCCCCTAACAGCCCGGTGATGAAGTCGGTCTTTGATCAATTCATCTCGGGGGCGACGGTAATGACGAGCATCGCCGTTTCGCCATCAATCTCCGCCACGACGGCGAGCGCCAGGGCATCATCGGACTGAATGACAAACAAAAGGGCATTCTTGACACCGGCTGCCTCTCTCGGTGTGCCGCGCCCGAAGAGCGCGCGCATCAGAATGCCGAG
>CAMCWB010000075.1 GCA_945882315.1 Bauldia litoralis
CCAAGTTCTCGCAGAGCCGGCCCGTCAAAATCATCCCGTAGCGAAATCACTGCTGCCATCGTGAACCTCCTTGGTTCACCTTATCGATTCAGACTTTCCGCGATTCGGAAATCCCAATGTGAGTCTCGATCAGTGCTGGCTGGTATAACCCGATTTCTTCGTGAGTGGGTAAAGCAAGGAAAAAACAAATCTGGTCCCATCTACAGGGACCGCGTCATGCTCACGAACTATGTCCTCGTTCTCGCAAATACTGGCATCCGAGTGGGTGAAGCGCAAAACCTAAAATGGTCAGATATCGACACATTTGATGGCGACAACGAAACGCAAAACATCGTGCTTCAGGTCAAGGGCAAGACAGGTACGCGAGAAGTCGTTGCCCGAACACCAAAGGTGAAGGACTACCTTGAACGAATCTGGGTGTTGCGCTGCGAGGAGTTGAACGCGAAACCGACGATGGGCGAGTTTATTTTCTGTCACAAAGACGGGACGCAAATTCACTCTTTCAAGAAAGGGTTCAACGCCCTCATCAAAGAGGCAGGTGTCGAGTTCGACAGCAACGGTCAACGGCGAGTGATTTATTCGTTGCGGCACACATATGCGACCTTCCGTCTACAGGAAGGCGTCAATCACTACGTCCTTGCTCGCAACATGGGAACGTCAGTCAAGATGCTGGAGTCGTTCTATGGACACACAAGCAATCGGGCGATGGCATCGGAACTGACAAAAACGAAAGACAGACATCGCAGACAATTGCCTTGGGAGGGATAATCCAACCCGTTCAGAAATCGATCGGATTGGCATCAGGGTCGGGCTGCTTGCTCCGACTACCCCTCAGGATCGGGGGATGATCTCGCCAGAGGTCGATTAGGCTTCAAACATCTCCGCCTTATTTACAGCTGGAAATAGCTTTGGCTTCGATAGTCGGCAGGAAGCTGCTGGTGACGAAATTCGTCTCTGCAGCTATCTCAGATTCAGTCGGTATCGGAAATCGTCTGGGTGCCGTCGCTGGTCGTGTTGGAATTCGCGTGACGTGGCTCGGCGGGATCGAAGCCGTTGCGGGCGTGGTCGACCGTGCCCATGAGGCGGTTGCCGTCATTGGCGGCATGCGCCGACGCGGCGTTTGGCGCGGCGCCTGCCGAGGTCGCGGGAGCCGGTATTGCGTGGCCGCCGTGGTCCTGGGCGGCCGTGCGGCTGCCGCCGACACCGATGGCTCCCAATGCGGCTGCTGCTCCCAGCGCGCTGCGGCGCGTCATCGGCCTCGTGATCCAGTTCAACATTGCGACCACTTCTCATTGAAAATGAGAATTACTCACATTAGCAGGGCGCGGTGGGTTCCACAAGGGGGCGGTGCGATTGCATTGCAGGCATCAAACGGCGCTCGGGCGTGTGGCAAGGCTTCGCTTCGGCAGGCGGATGGAGCCGCCGCGGCGGCCTGACGGCAAAAGAAAAGGCCCGCGCCTTACGGCGCGGGCCTCCTCAAACTTTTTCGACTTCAGCGACTACTGGGTGAGCTGAAGCTTGCCGAGGCGGACGAACTGCGTTTCGCCGGAGTGATCGTCGACGCCGTCATTGTCCGTGATGATGTAGGCCTCGCCGGCCGCATCCATCGCGAAGCTCTCGACCTTGTCGAGGACGAAGCCGCCCGGAGCCGAGAGCTCGGGGAGGAGGTCGCGGACGAGCGTCTTCTTGACGACCGGAATCTCGGCCGAGCCGGGAGCGACCGGGGTCACGCCTTCCAGCGAGACATAGGTCAGTTGCTTGATCTGGGCGTTCTTGCCGACCTGGTTGTCGCGCTCGATGAGCACGAGGCCGCCATTGACGCTGGTGATCTCGGAAAGCCCGATCCAGCCATTCTCGACCTTGTCGAGCGGGTAGTGCACGACGCCGAAGGACTTGTCGGCCGGCTTGTAGGCGACAAGCTTGACCAGGCCCTTGGGATCGTCCTTCCACTCGCGCTGGATGGCGAGCCAGACGGTCTCGTCGGCGCTGGTGCCGGTCACCGTGACACCCTCGAAGCCGTAGCGGGTGGCCTGCGCGGTGAGTGCCTCGGGGAGGGCGACCTCCTCGACGATCGCGCCGGCCGCATCGGTGCGGTAGAGGGTCGACTGGGTCTTGTTCTCGTCACGCTCCGGATTGCCTTCCGAGGCGAGCCAGAAGCCGCCATCTGATGCCAGAGCGATGCCCTCGAGGTCGAGGAGCTTTGCCGGCTCACTATCCTTGGTGACGGTCACCGCCGAGGTAATCTCGGCCGGGGTCCTGGTGGCGTCGATCGTCAGGATGCGGCCTTCGTTGTAGGCCGAGTCGGTGACGACATAGAGCTTGCCGGCTTCGGTCTTGTCGGCAGCGGTGCCCGACAGCGCCGCCCAGGGAAGCGGCGTGCCATCGGCATTGTCGACCGAGAGGAGGGTCGGGTAGGCGGGCTGGTCGCCGGCCTGACGCTCGTAGATCGTCACGACCGAACCGATCAGGCCGTCGGCACGCAGATCGGTCTCGCTGGCCGTGATGAACAGGTTACGGTCGGGGATGGCGATCAGGCCTTCCGGACCGATGCCGCCGGGCAGCGCCTGCAGGAAGGTCGGGGCCTTGCCGGCGCCTTCGTCCTTGTAGACGCCGACGAGCGAGGCGCGCTCGGAAGCGACGAAGATGGTCTTCTGGTCACCGAAGGTGGCGACTTCGGCGCCTTCCGGCTCGTTGCCCTTCTTGTTGCGGCCTTCCGGATAGTGGCCGAGGCGGACGGTCTCGTATTCGAAGGAGGTGCCGCTGTCGTAGTCGACGGTGCCGTCCTTGTTGAAGATCGTGAAGCCGCGGGTGCCACCCTTCCAGTCGCCTTCGTTGGCGGTGACGAAGCGATCGTCATCGACCCACTGCACGGTGTCGGGCTCGCGCGGCTGGTCGGTGATCGAGCCGGTGAGGCTGATCACCTTGTCTTTCTTGGTGTCGATCTTGTCGAGGCTGACGGTGCCGGCGGTGAAGTTCGCCGTGACGGTCGCGGTGGCGAGGTCGACGATGGCGATGTGGTTGTTTTCCTGGAAGGTGACGACGGCCTCGTTCTTCGAGTTGACGTCGACATATTCCGGCTCCGGATCGGTCGGGGCGACGGCAGCGATGCCGGTCAGGTCGACGACCTTTTTGGAAGCGCAGTCGATGGCGCCGTTCGGCAGGCTGAAGACGGTGAGGTTGCCGCCGGGAAGCTGCGGGATGGCGCCGTCATTGACCTCTTCGTCGCGCTCGTTCTCGATGACGACAGCGAGAAAGGCCTTGTCGGGGCTGAGCACGAGCGAGTCGGGCTGGCCGCCGAGATCGCATTTGGCTTCGACGGTCTTGGTGGCGACGTCGACGATCGCGACATGGCCCGAGGGCTTGTCCTTCGATTCCGACGTCACGACGCCGACCAGCGCCTTGCCGTTGATGACGACGGTCGAGGTCGGCTCGCCTTCGAGGGCGATGATGCCGGCCGGCTTCGAGTTCCTGGCGTCGGTCGCGTCGATGAGGCCGATGCGCTTGCCGGGGCTGTCGGAGTAGATGAAGGTCATGCCGTCTTCGGTGACGGTGATGATTTCGGCGACCGTGCCTTCGGCCGGATCGGCGTCGGCGGGCAGGTTCTCGACGACGTTGAAGGTCGAGATGCGGTTGAAGACTTCGGCGTGCGCCGGAGTGAGCGCCGTCGTGGCGAGCAGCGCCACGGAAATCGCGCCAAGGCGAAGCGGTTGCATGGAGAGCCCCTTTTGCATGGAAAGACCCGGCGCAATTAGCCTCCGGCGATGACGGCCAGATTGCCGTTCCGTGACAGATCGGTGACGGCGGTCGCTAGCGGGGCAACGGATCGGCGGGATCGAGGCTGGTGAAGAGCCCGGTCTTGAGGCCGGCCATGGCCCGCACCGTCTCGCGGCGGAAATAGGGGACCAGGTCCATTGCTGGCAAAATAACGTCGCGGGCCGTGGCGGCGATCCGGCTGTCCGACTGGAAAAGCGACGTCAGCCACCAGCTCGCCGCCTGATAGAAGCGGACGTGATTGCGGCGGGCGGCGCCATAGGCGTGAAGCGCCGTGTCGATCGCGGGATGACGCTCCAGTACGGCTGCCAGCGCGAAGGCATCGACGAGGCCCATATTGGCGCCCTGGCCGAGCTGCGGACTGGTCGCGTGAGCGGCATCGCCGATCTGGACGATTCGCGGACCGGCGGGACGACGCGCGGTGAAGTGGGCGTAGAAGGCCGGCGTCATCCGTCCGGGATCGTCGAGGCCGGCAATCAGCCCGCCGGCCTCGGGCCATAGGGCCGCGACCTTGTCCTTCCACGCGGCGAGGCCGTCGCGGCGCCACGCGTCGAGCCCGTCCATGCGGAGGCTCCAGAAGAAAGCGACATGCGGCCCGTCGGCGCCGGGCAACCGGCCGACCGGCATGACGCCCACCATCTCGCGCGCCGCCCGGTAGCGCTGCGAGAGCGCCGCCGGATCGAAGGCATGGGCGCCGAGCGGCAGCGTCGTTCAGATCGCCCCATAGGCGAAGGGCCGGGGCGGCGCGCCATTTGCCGGACCGCGCAAGGCCGACTGGGCGCCGGCGGCGTCGATGACGAGGTCGAAGGGGCCGGCCTTGGCGCCCGAAGCGAGGCGGAGCGTCGGGCGGTCGCCCGACGACATCTCGACGGCGGCAACCGGCGCGGCGGGAACCACCTCGATGCCGTCGCCGGCGAGCGCGTCATGCAGGATGTCGAACAGGCTCGCCCGATGGATGCCGACGCCGTGCAGGCCGCCGGGAATGTCGGCATAGGCGACGGAGAGGATCCGCCGGCCGGAGGGGACGGTCGCGCCGGCGAGGCGATCGATGCGGGCGCCGGCCGCGGATATCTTCTCCAGGACGCCCAGCTGCTTCAGGACGGCAAGGCCGGTCGGCTGCAGGAGAAGGCCGGACCCGACCGGCCGCGGCGCGTCGAAGCGCTCGAAGACCCGCAGCCGGTGGCCGGCGCGCGCCAGGAACAGGGCCGCGGCCATGCCGGGCGGGCCGCAGCCGACAATCGCGATATCGAGGGCACCCCGTCCAGTCACCGGGCAAGCCTAGTTCCGGCCGGGACGGGCCGCCAGCCCGTTCCGCCGGCAAACCGCCTATCCGGGGTTGAATCCACGGCTCGCCAGCCTTGCGCAGGAATGCTAACGGTGGCCCGGGGCAGGGGCATAGCGGGGAAGCTTTACGGATGGCGGCAAGCGATATCGTTGCCCGGCTCAGCCGTGCGGTGCTGTTCAATGGACTCGACCCTGAAGACCTGACCCGGCTCGCCGGCATCGCCCGCGAGTTGTCCCTGCAAAATGGCGGGACCCTGTTCGACCAGGGCGACGAATCCGACGGTCTCTACGTCATCGTCTCCGGGATCATCCGCATCTACCTGACGGCCGACGACAGCCGCGAGGCGACGATCAACCTCCTCGAGGATGGCGAGATCATCGGCGAGATGGCGCTGCTCGACGGCCTGCCAAGGAGCGCCGGGGCGGCGGCGCTGACCGACGTGAAGCTGATCTTCATTCCGCGCGATCCTTTCATGGAGCTTCTCGACACGTCGAGGAAGCTCGCCCGCCAGATCATCCTCACCCTTTGCGAGCGCCTCAGGGCGGCCAACGCCCAGGTCGACCAGGCCATCTTCCACGACCTCCGCCATAGGCTCCTGGTGCTGCTCCGCCAGCTCGCGATCATCCACGGCCAGGTCGATGCCGAGGTCGCCGTGGTCGATCTCGACCTCACCCAGGGGACGCTCGCCCAGATGCTCGGCGCCAGCCGCGAGGCCGTCAACAAGCAGCTCCGGGCGCTCGCCAAGGAAGGCCGTATCCAGATGGATGGACCGCGCATCCGGGTGTTCCGCACCGTCAAAAAATGAGGTGCGCCCGGCGGTAAATTATTCCGTCCGGCTCCTATTTAGTCGGGTGGTGCACATGTCGCTGATTTCATTGGCTATTCCGGGCGGGAGGCCAATGGCGGCCGGAGGGGCGGGAACTGGACACCGCGGGATCGCTTTGCTAAAGGATCGCCGCGCGCTGCGGGCCCTTGGGCCTGCTTTGGTGTCGGGTGCATAGCTCAGTTGGTAGAGCAGCTGACTCTTAATCAGCGGGTCGTAGGTTCGATCCCTACTGCACCCACCATTCAAATCAATGACTTAGAGTTATCCTCGTCGTGATTTGCTCCTTTCGGGTAACACCCGGGGTAACGGCAGACGAGAAAGCCCCGGCGTTTTCGCCCCCGCTGTTGGGGTATTGGGCCGCGCCAAAAAGCCAAGCGGTCGCATCACTTTTGGGCTGCGCGTGAGATCAGCCTTGCGCGACCTCGAGCATACAAGCGGTGAGGCCCCGGACCCTGCCCTTTTGCTATAATCTTCCAAGTGCTGGATTTGATGGGGTGAGCAAGCTAATGGGCGGCAGACACGACTACTCCGGCGCAATCATTCGACGCGGTCTGCTCGACGGCCTCACCAAATTCAGCCAGCTAGAGGGCAGGATTTCTGCACTCCCTTCTGACCTCGTGGTGATCGACCCCGTCAGTTCATATCTTGGCAAAGTCGACAGCCACCGTAATGCAGAACTCCGGGCAGTCCTTGAACCGATTGGTGAGATGTCATCCCGGCTCGGTGTCGCGACGCTGGCGGTCACTCATCTGAACAAGAGTGGCGGCGGCAATGCGAACAATCGGTTCATCGGCAGCATCGCCTTTGTTGCTGCGGCGCGTGCTGCGTTCATTGTCTGCCGCGACCCAGGCGACAAGGAGCGGCGACTTTTCCTGCCGACGAAAAACAACCTGGGTCCAGATAGCATGGGCATCGGCTTCAGGATCGGACAGTTTGAGACGCCGTTCGGGATTCTTGCGCCGGCGGTCTTCTTTGACGCGCTGCCGGTCAAGATGTCGGCCGACGAGGTTCTGAACAATTCTGAAGACAGCACTTCGGCTCCGGCCCGTGATGAGGCCGAGGAATTCCTGCGCGACACACTTGCAGATGGACCAATGCCCGCGAAGACGATCAAGACTGAGGTGCGTGACGCAGGCCTTTCATGGCGGACGGTCCGCCGCGCAAAGGATACGCTTGGCGTCACTGTGAGAAAATCAGGCGTCGAGAGTGGCTGGGTCTGGTCTCTGCCCGAAGATGGCCATCCGTAGCGAAGGTGGCCAACTCAAAACAGGTGGCCACCTTGGAACTCTTGGCGGGTTTCCGCCATTCTGGTGGACGCCTTCGAAGATGGCCACCGAAATGGCTGTTTCTCTACAAGAGTGCCAAGGTGGCCAAGTTATCGGAGTTGGACACCTTGGGCCTTCGCGGCTATCGGCTCACGCCGCCACCGCGCAAGAGATTTTACAAACGAAGGCTGATCGCCTTCTACTACTTCAATCCTATTTCTCGCGCTAACAGCAACACGAAGGCGGCCTGCTCTTCTGTCGGCGCTAGTGCGCTAGGGTCACCCGATAGCAATCGAGCCGCGATTGTCGCTCTTATGGCCTCAGGTGGTCCGTAACTTGAAAATGCCGCTATCTGCTCAGTTGTCAGAGAAAACAGAGGCTGAAGGCTTGACCGGGTTCTCATCACCACCCGCGCAGCCTCATTCAACGCTACTGCATCTTTCTCTTGAGGAGATAGCGTCGTGTAAGGGTTTAGCACCACCGCATTATCGTCAGCCGCCATACCCGCCCGCTCGCTTGCGGCGAGTTTCCGGCGCATCCAGTTCACGCCCGATCTGCTGCCGTCCGATGTCACCGGCATCAACATCTTCAATCAGAAGCAGGGCGAGTTTGAATTCCGCCAGGGTCCCGTGATGGCCCAGATCGTGCTCGCCGACGAGATCAACCGCGCCACGCCGCGCACCCAGTCCTGCCTTCTCGAGGCGATGGAGGAGCGGCAGGTCACGGTCGACGCCGAGACCCATCCGCTGCCGCGGCCCTTCCTCGTGCTCGCCACCCAGAACCCGGTCGAACACGAAGGCACTTTTCCCCTGCCGGAGGCTCAGCTCGATCGTTTCCTGATGACCATCCGCCAGCATTATCCGAGCGCCTTGGAGGAGGAGGAGGAGATCGTCACCCGCTTCGCCCACGCCAATCCGCTCGACGGCCTTGCGCCGGTCATCGGCGTCGACGAGCTGGAGCGGCTGCAGCGCCTCTGCCGGCTGGTTCACGTCGAACCGGCGGTGCGCGCTTATGCGGTGGCGGTGGTGCGCGCCACCCGCGAGCATCCCGACATCCAGCTCGGCGCCAGCCCGCGCGCCACCCAGCGCCTCTATCACGCCGCCCAGGCATTGGCCGCGGTCGAAGGCCGTGGCTTCGTCATCCCCGACGACATCAAGCGCCTGGCGCCCCCGGTCCTCGCCCACCGAATCTCGGTCCGCTCGGAAGCCCGCTTCCGCGGCGACTCACGAAGCGACGTCATCAAGGCGGTTCTCGCCGCTGTGCCGGTCCCGCTCGGCTAGGGTCCTTGCCTCGCGGAATCGGTCGCGGCCGATCCAGGAAGTTGCCGGCGGAGCGCCCCGGCTCAATCCTCGTCCTTCGAGGCCCGGATTTTCTTTCCGTGGTGTCCGGCCTTCGGCCATCCACTGTCTCTCGTGGCCGGGCACCTCAGGATGAGGATTGAGGGATGGCCTTTCATCTTCGCCAACCCGATGCACAATCCCGGTTCCGCCTCATCCTGAGGTGCGAGGGGCACAAGAGAGCGAGGACGGCCGAAGGCCGGAGAAACACCGGAAGAAAATCCCGAGCCTCGAAGGACGAGGCGGCCGAGGCGTGATCGCGATCTTTTCCGGGTCAGCGATAGGAGCCGTAGGCGAGCTTCGCCCCCGCCGGCCGGAGGAGGCTGAGGGGCGAGTCGACGAAAAGCGGTGCCGGCGACATATAGGGCTCGCCATAACCGGCATTGATCATCGCGCCGTAATGCCGGCCACGGGCGTCCAGCGCATCGAGGAAGCCGCCGTCGCTGAGCGCCGTCGACGCTCCGTCCTCCGTGCCGAAGAACTGGCTCTGATAGGCCGCCAGTCCGTTCTTGTAGTCGGCCCAGACGCCGGTCACGTCGAAGACGAGGCTGGGGGCGAGCGGCTGGTGGATGCAGTAGTGGAGAAGCCGTTCGATCCTGTGCGGCGCGCCGGTCCCGACCTCGCGGACGCCGGCGAAGAAGGCCGCCCGGCCGATCAGCCGCGACGCCTCGACATGATCGGGATGGCGGTCCTCGTGATAGGGCGCCAGGACGAGACGGGGCCGAAGCGCGCGAAGACATGCGACGAGCGCCGCCTCATGCGCCGGCGTCGTGCCGATCGCCGTGTCGGGAAGTCCAAGGCCGATGCGCTCCGCCACCTGGAGGCGCTCGGCCGCGAGCGCCTTTTCCCGTAGCCGGATCTGCGGCGCCCCGCGTGTCGATTTCTCGCCTTCGCTGAGATCGACGATCGCGGTCCTCAGTCCCTGCCGCGCCGAAAGTAGCAACAGGCCGCCGCAGCCGATCTCGGCATCGTCGGGGTGGGGCGAAAAGGCGAGGATATCGACGGGAGCAGGCATCACGCGGCGTCCTTAATGGTCGGCGCTATACGGAACGGCCGTCGAGATAGGCCTCGAAGAGGCTGTCGAAGGCGCCCGGAAAGACGTCCCAGTTGGATGGCACGAGGACGGGCACGGGGGCCATGCCGAGGACCTTCCGCATCACCTCGCCGAAGACCAGCATATACAGGGCCGAGCTCTTGCCGCCCACCATGCCGCTGTAGCGATCGTTGACGAGCATCGGCAGCGTCACGTCCGGGCTCCAGCGAACATAGTCGTCGAGCTGCCGCATCGACAGCTCGCGCCGGCCGAGTTCGTAGCAGCGCTGCCGGCCGTCGGCATCGACGGCGCAGGCAAGATGCGTCCCGCCATCCCGTACCAGTCTCAGCCGCAGGCGGCGGCCGTCCTCGGCGGAGGTCATGAAGAGCGGCAAATAATCATCCGCCAGCGGCCTGACCTTCGGATCGATATCGAGCGCCTCGAGCGCGCGGATGCGCTCGTTGAACGTCGCGACGAAGTCCGGCAGGCGATTCAGGATGGCTTCGAGCGCGCCCGTCAGCTCACCGGCCGCGATCAGCCCGGAGACGAGAACCGGCTGCGGCCGGAACGCCAGTGTTGCGTCGAGGAGAAAATCGGTCAGCCGGCGGCTGAAATCGGCCAGCGTGCCGCCGGCCTCGACGGCCTGCCGCAACTTTTTGAACCGGGCGAGGCGCGCGGCGGAGGCGCCGGGCGCCGAGCGGATGACCCGTTCGAGCCGGTCGGCGGCCTCGGCGAACCGTGCCGGATCCATCACGACGAAGCGCGGCTCGCTCTGGTCGGAGCCCGCCGGTGCCAGCCGCACCGGCACGCCGCCATGCTGGCCGGCCAGATAGAGGCGGAGGCTGAGCTTGTCCGAGCCGGCCCGGTCCGTATCGATCCACAGGAAGTCGGGGCGGATATCCGCGGAGATGTCGCGCAGCGTCCTGAGGGCGGCTATCTTGGCGACGACCGAGCCCCGGTAGTCGAGATAGACCTGTTGGTGGGTGTAGACCGGCCGCTCGCGGGAAAGCGCACCACCCTCATTTTGACGATTGGCGGGCGCCTGCAGGCAGCCCAGGAAGGCGGCCGGATCGTCGAAGGTCATCTCCCGTTCCAGAAAGCGCCGTCCGGCAGCCGTTGATTGCAGGGTGCCGAGGGTGCGCACGGGTCAGCAGGCCGGCTGTCGGGCCAGGCTTTGCAGCTTCTCGCGGTAGAGATCCTCATAGAGGGCGATGACGCGCGATTCCCGCATCATGTCCGCCCGCGCCAGCGACGCTGTGCGCAAGGCCTCCAGCCTCTCCGGCGAGCCAAGCAGCACCACGATCCGGGCGACGGTCTCGTCGAAATCGTCCGGATCGAAAAGCAATCCCGTGATGTTGTCCTGGACAAGCTCGGGTATGCCGCCGACGGCCGTCGTCGCGACGGGGAGACCGCTCGCCATCGCTTCCAAAACCGCCAGGCCGAAACTCTCCTCGACGCTGGTCGAAAGCAGAAGCGTCGCATCCTGGAAATAGGCTTCGGGCTGCGGACAGACGCCGAAATACCGGACCGCGGCAGCCGCGGGGGAAGCGTCGAGGAGGCTCCGCAGCGCCGGCATCTCCGGCCCGTCCCCGACCAGGCGAAGCTCGGCGCCGGTCTGTTCGTGGATCGCCACGAACAGGCGGGCGAGCAGCCCGATCCCCTTGACCGTGCGGAAATTCGAGACATGCAGGATCGACGGCCGTCCAGCCGGCACCGGGCGGGAGGCCGCGTCCGGCCAGCTGTCCTCGATGAAATTGGGCAGGACGCGGGGCAGGGGTCCCGTCCCCGGCAGCGCCCCGGCAAGCTGGCGCATATGCTGCGAGACGGTCGTCAGTTCGCCGGTCGCGGCGAGTTCTCCGTCGATCGAGGCAAGTGCGGCCGCGTCCCGCAGGCAGCGTGTCAGGTCGGTGCCGTGCAGCGTCCCGACCACGAAGGGCATGCGCTTGCCGAGCGCCGCCGCGATGCGGCCGAGCAGTCCGGCGAAGGGATAGACATAGTGATAGTGCAATATGTCGAAACGCTGCGCGGTCATCCGCGCGGTCAACAGCGCGCTGAAGGAAACCCGGTCCGCTTCGCTCCAGTCCCAGTAAAGCGGCGCCTCGATATCCTCCCCGGCCGTCCGGCAGGCATGCTGCGCGATCCTGCCATCGAGCCGCCAGGGAAGCGCGTCGCGAGAAAAGACATGGACCTCGTGGCCGCGCCGCGACAAGGCGTTGGCCAGCCGGCATGCCATCCGGGAACTGCCGCCCATGGAGCCGTGGCAGACCTGGCCGATGACCATCGGCCCGCCGGGCACCGCCCCCGCCATGCGCATCACTGTTGCCCGCCCCCGCATTTCAGAAACCTGCCCAGTGCCTTGGCATAGAGCTGCCACAGGCCGCGGTGGCCGGAAAGGAGAAACCACGATTTCGACAGGTCCCATTGCTCCGACACCACAGCGTTGTAGACGAGAAAGTCGGCATGCCGCGTCGTGCCCGAGCCCGGATAGACGGTGATCTCGCCGGCATAAAGCCGGTCGGACGCCACGAAAAAGTCGAAGCGGGCGTAGTCCACGCCGCTACTCAGGCGCCTCGTATGGGCGAACGCCTCGGCATAGGCCGGCGGCAGTCGAAAATCCTCCGGCAGCGATCTGTGTCGGGCATCGTCCGTCCGCTTTCGTTCAAGTTCCGACCAGCGCGCGCCGTCGGTCCTGAAATAGCCCTTGCGCCGATTCGGTGTGTTGTTGCCGACGATCGCTTCGATGAACGCGGGCGCTCCGTCGAATGCATGGACCGCTAGCTCGACCAGTTCATCTCCGTGGTCGGGAACGATCAGTTCCTCTGCAAACAGCTTTCGTTCGACAAGCCCGTAGGCCCATTCAAGCTTCCTGCGGCCATAAACCTGTCCGAGCCAGCGATTGATCCGCCGGGCCGGTATGTCGCGGCCGGCTTCTCCAGCCTTTGGGAAGAAGTTCTGGGCCCAGCCATGGCTGGCCTTGATCACGATCGGCCGCTCAAGCACATCGGCGGGGATCGTCGCGACGTCGTCCCCGATCCACAGGACCTCGGCGCTCCGCAGCTTCGGGCAGAGGCCCGCGATGAAAGCCTTGGTCGCCAGCTTGTCGGAGAAGGTCACGAACAGCGGATTGTGATCGAAGATCTTCCGCCACAGCATTTTCTCGTTGTAGCGGACGGGGCGAGCGATATTCGGGAAGTAGCCGACGATGCGGCGGAACCGCCGCACATTGTTGGGATAGCGGAGATAGGCGAGCCCGTTCACCAGCCAGAAGATCGCCGCGTCGGCCAAAGGCGCACCATGTGCCGGGTCGGAAGCGAAGGCCGCCCGTTCGACCGAATCCATCATGCCTCAATTTATCAGGAGAGCCCGGCGGCCGACATCCTGCGCCGGTCCGGCCGACGTAATCAACAGCTCCTTCAACCATAGATGGCGTTTTCGCTAGAAGTGATTTTAGGCGAATGCTAGATCTCGCCTGTCGGTTGCCTGGGGGGCGACCAGAGTTTGGGGACGCAACTGATGAAGTCTGTGAGCTGCATTCTTGCGGCGTCGTTTGCCGTTGTCGGCTGCGCCAAGGGTCCGGACAGCATTTCGGCGACCTATGTTTCGCCGATTGCCTACCAGCATTATAGCTGCGACCAGATCTCGGCCGAGGCCACCCGCCTCAGCCACAAGGCGCAGGAACTGGCGGGAGTCCAGCAGAAGAAGGCGCAGGGCGACGCCGTCGCCATGGGCGTCGGGCTGGTCCTCTTCTGGCCGGCGCTCTTCATGATCAAGGGCAATGACGAGAAGGCCGGCGAACTCGCCCGCGTCCGCGGCGAGATGGAGGCGATCCAGCAGGCCGCCATCCAGCAGAATTGCGGCATCCAGTTCGAGGCCACGCCGCCGCCCAAGGCCGACAAGGTCGCCGACAAGAAACGCTCCCGCTAAGGGCAGGGGCGCCGCGTCGCGCACGGCGCCTTGACGCCGCTACTTGCCCTTCTCGCCGAGAAGCTTCAGCGCATTGGCCGTGACCACCACGGTCGCGCCGGTGTCGGCGAGGATGGCGATCCACAGGCCGGTGAAGCCGAAGATCGTCGTCACCAGGAAGATCGCCTTCAGGCCGAGGGCGATCCAGATATTCTGGCGGACGACGGCCATCAGCCGCCGCGACAGCCGCACGAGCGCGGCGACGTCGCCGATCCGGTTGCGCAGCACCGCGGCGTCGGCGGCCTCGAGCGCCACATCGGTGCCCGAGCCCATGGCGATGCCGACGGTCGCCGCGGCGAGCGCCGGCGCGTCGTTGATGCCGTCGCCGACCTTGGCGACGCCGCCGTCGGCCGCAAGCAGCTTCACCGCCGCGAGCTTGTCCTCGGGCAGCAGTCCGGTCCGCGCCTCGATGCCGAGGAGGCGGCCGACCGCAACGCCTGCCGCCTTGTTGTCGCCGGTCAGCATGATCGGCTGCAGGCCGAGCGCCTTGATCTCTTCGATCGCCTGCAGCGTATCGGCGCGCGGCTCGTCGCGGAGCGCGATCAGGCCGATCGGCGTGCCGTCGACGACCACCGCCGAGACGCTGTTGCCGTCGGCTTCGAGTTTCTCCGATTGCGCCACCGTCGCTGCGTCGAGCCCGAGCCGCGCCGCGGCGCCGACCAGCACCGTCCGCCCCTCGACAATGCCGCCGACGCCCTTGCCGGCAATCGCCTCGCCGCCGGCGACCGACGCGATGGCGATGCCGCGCTCCTTGGCATGGCCGACGATCGCCACCGCCAGCGGATGCGACGAGGCCGCCTCGACCGCCGCCGCAAGCCGCAAAATGTCAGTCTCGGTTGCGGCGCCGAGCGCCACGATCGCCGTGACCTTGGGCTTGCCCTCGGTCAGCGTGCCGGTCTTGTCGAAGGCGATATGCTTCACCCGGCCGATCTGCTCGAGCACGTTGCCGCCCTTGACCAGCAGCCCGCGCCTGGCGCCTGCCGCCAGCCCCGAGGCCATCGCCGCCGGCACCGAGATGACCAGCGCGCAGGGGCAGCCGATCAGGAGCAGCGTCAGCCCGCGATAGATCCACATCTCCCAGGGCATGCCGAAGAGGAGCGGCGGCACGGTCGCGACGAGAAGCGCGAGGCCGCAGATGATCGGCATGTAATAGCGCGAGAAGCGGTCGATGAAGCGCTCGGTCGGCGCCTTCGCCTCGGTCGCTTCCTCGACGAGCCGCACGACGCGGGCGATCAGCGTGTCCGTCGCCGGCTTCTCGACGCGGACCCGCAGCACCGCTTCCTGGTTGATCGCGCCGGCAAAGACCACGTCGCCCGCGTGCTTCATGCGCGGCATCGACTCGCCGGTCAGCGCCGATTCGTCGACCGCCGAGATGCCGGACAGCACCGTGCCGTCGGCCGGCACCTTGTCGCCCGGCCGCACCACGACCGTCGCGCCGATCGCGATCCGGCCGACCGCCATCTCGACGACGCCGGCTTCGGTCTCGACCTGCGCAGTCGTCGGCGCGATCGTGGCGAGCGCCTTGATGCCGGCGCGGGCCCGGGCCGCGGCGACGCCTTCGAGGAGCTCGCCGCAGGCGAACAGGAACACCACCACGGCCGCTTCGCCGGCCTCGCCGATGAGGAGCGCGCCGGCGACCGCGATGGTCATCAGCATTTCGATGGTAAAAAACGAGCCGTGCCGCGCTGCCGCAAGCGTATGGCGCACCACCGGGAAAGCCGCGACGATCGCCGCCGCCGTATAGATCCAGAATTCCGCCGCCGGAAATTCCCATCCCGCCGCGAAGGCGGCCGCGATCAGCCCGCCCGAGGCGAGGACGACCCGGCCCTTCGGGCTCTTCCACCACGGCCCGTCGAGTGGCTTGCCGTGATCATGGTCATGCGCGTCCGCAGCCTCCGCCGACGCAGCGACCTTCGCCGCGTCATGCCCCGCATGGTCGTGCACGTGCCCGTCATGCTCATCCGCATGCCCATGATCATGCCCGCAGCCGCAGCCGGCCGCCTCCGGCGTCGTCATCGGCGGCGCTTCGGTCAGCGTCAGCGGCTCGATCAGCCGCGGCGGATAACCGAGCGCGCGGACAACCTGTTCGATCGCCGGCGCCGTCGCTCGCGTCGCCTGGAGGGTCAGCGTCTCGGTCATGGTGTTGACCGAGATCTCGGAAACCCCGCCGATGCGCTTCACGGCGGTCTCGATCTTGCGCGCACAGCTCGCGCAATCCATGCCCTCGACCTTGAATCGCAGCCGCTCGCTCATTGAAATTCCGCCATTTCGTCCCATTTGGGGTCATGCTACGATCTCTAGCGACTAGAGGTTCAAGAGGAATCGTCAGATGAATCTGGGAATTGGCGCGTTGTCGGAGCGGACCGAGGTCAAGGTGCCGACCATCCGCTACTACGAGCAGATCGGCCTTCTCGCCGCGCCGCCGCGCACCGAGGGCCGCCAGCGCCGGTATGCTTCGGCCGATGTCCAGCGGCTGAATTTCATTCGCCATGCCCGCGAACTCGGCTTCGACATCGAGGATATCCGCCAGCTCCTGACGCTCACCGAGCAGCCGCAGGAATCCTGCCACCTCGCCGACAGCATCGCCCGCCGCCACCTCGACGAGATCACCCGCCGCATCGGCCAGCTCGATTCATTGCGCGGCGAGCTGCAGCGCATGGTCGACGAGTGCGACCACGGCAAGGTCTGCGAATGCAAGATCGTCGAGATCATCGGCGACCACGCCCTCTGCGCCCACGAGGCCCATTAGCGCGCGTCTCCCTCTCCAACAGGGAGAGGGCCGCCGCCCTTATCGAACGCAGTGAGATTAGGGCTGCGGGGTGAGGGGCTGCGGCCTATGTCGGTTGACTCTCACCTCTTCCGCCGCACCGCCACCGGCAGCGGATCGAGCCCGATCAGCCCGCCCGACAGCAGCGTCGCGGAGCGGAACACGAAGTCGTAGATGCCCGGCCGGAAGAAGACCCGCGCGTCGACGTCGCCGCCTTCATGCGTGAAGCCGATATCGACCGTCCGCACCGCCGGCGCCGCGACCGGAATCTGCGTCCGCTCATTGCCGATATCGACGACGACATAGCCGGTCTTTCCCGACACCGGCCAGACCTCGAACGAGAGGCTGAGCACGGCCGGCCCGGCGGCCAGCCCGCGGAAGATGAAATTGCAGCCCGGCATATAATGGTCGACGAAGCTGAAGGGCAGCCGCCACCAGATCTGGTCGACGCCCGGCCCGGCATTGTAGGTCCCGTCAAACGCATCGAGCCACGCCTCCGGCGCGGCCTGATAGGGATGCTGCGGCGTCAGCCGATGCGTCGGCGTCCCGAAGATCGACGGATGCAGCCTGAACCCGAACCGCGCCAGCCCCTTCACCCGCGCCAGAGCGCTCGGCGCCCGAACGGAAGCGGTGCTGGCGCTCTTCCCGCTGGCCAGATCGATCGTGTCGTGTATCCGCCGCGTAACCTTCCCCGGCGCCGTCCGCTTCACCCGCGCCCCGGGCTTCGGAAGAGCTGCGTCCTTGCTGCGCTTATTCGCCATGCGCGTCCCTCCGATGCAAAGAACGGATCACACCAGCCTACGCCACCACCCCGCCGCCATCCACCGGCCCCTCGGGTCCTTCCCTGCGCAGCGGGGGAGGGGGACACTCAAGTCGGGTCTACCTGGGGTGCGCAAATTGCTTCGCGGTTTGACGCCAAGGGGCAGGCCGTCGCGCAAATACAAGAGGTTTTGCAGTCTCTCAATCGGCTGGGAGAAGCTGAGACCTTTGATCAAGGGCTTAGCTTTTCGCGCGCGGCGACTTGACTGCAGTTCCGGGGATGCGTGACGTGGCCTCACGACAATGGTGACGATCTTTCTCGCCAATACGGACAACGCTTGGTTCGATTTTTTCTCTTCCCAAACGCTTGCCGAAGTAAATTTTTGGCAGCCAAGAGCCTGTCGCCCAATAGACATGTTTTAGGTTTACCGCGCTCCAGCGCGCCATGACGGCGCAGAGAGCCGGGTTCTGGGGGCTCATTGAGGCCGGTTTTCGGCCGTTCTGGCGGTTCTACCCTGTGTTCTCTTTTCGGCGGACGGACTC
>CAMCWB010000076.1 GCA_945882315.1 Bauldia litoralis
GCGCAGCCTTCCTGACGAAACTCCGCCGGACGACAAACCCAAGGTCTGATCGAAAACCCCGAAATGCCTCCCGGCCCAGCCGTCCGGCCGGGCCGGCTGATGCATTTTTGCTCCGGAACGCCGATGCATTTTTGATCCGGCGTTGACAAGCGGCGGATGATCTTCCGCGTCTCGGGCATGAAGACGAGCAGGATGGCGAAGGCGGCGATGCCGATCGGCAAATTGATGTAGAAGACCCAGCGCCAGGTGAGATTGTTGGTGAGCCAGGCGCCGACGGTCGGCCCGACGATCGGCGCCACCATGATGCCAGCGCCCCAGATCGCCATGGCCTGGCCGCGGCGCTCGACCGGGTTGATGTCCATGATGACCGATTGCGACAGCGGCGCCAGCGCGGCGCCGAAGGCGCCCTGGAGCACGCGGAAGGCGACCATCTCGTCGAGGCTGGTGGCGATGCCGCAAAGCGCCGAAGCAAACACGAAGCCGGCGATGCAGATCAGGAAGAGGCGGGTGCGGCCGATATTGTCGCTGAGCCAGCCGGTGATCGGCATGGCGATGGCGGCGGCGACGATATAGGAGGTCAGTACCCAGGTGATCGTATCCTGCGCGGCGCCGAGGCTCGATTGCATATGGGGCAGGGCGACATTGGCGATGGTCGTGTCGAGCACCTGCATGATCATGGCGGCCATGACGCCGACCGTGATCAGGCCCCGGTGCTTGACCTCGACGAAGCCGCCCGTAGCGCCGGCGCTCATTTCAGGCTCGCAGCTTCCGCCGGCGTGGTGAGGAGGAAGCCGACGGTCTTGCCGGCGCTCTTCGAGTCGACATCGACGGACGCGCTGAGGCCGGAGCGGAGCGGGAGGTCGACCAGCTCGGTGAAGCGGATGCGGACCGGAACGCGTTGCACGACCTTGACCCAGTTGCCGGTCGCGTTCTGCGCCGGCAGGACCGAGAACTCCGCGCCGGTGCCGGCGCCGAGGCTCGCGACCTCCCCCGTGAACTCATGGCCGGGATAGGCGTCGAGCGTGATCGTCGCCGTCTCGCCGACCTGCATTTCGGCGAGGTCGGTTTCCTTGAAATTGGCCTCGACCCAGCTCTCGCTGGTCTCGACCAGGCTGAGGATCGGCGTCGCGGCCGTCACATACTGCCCGACCTGGAGACGGTCGGCCTGGCTGACGACGCCGGCATGGGGCGCCTTCACCTCGGTGTTGGCGAGATCGAGCCCGGCCTGGTCGCGCTTGGCCAGCGCCGCCAGAACGGCGGGGTGCTTGTCGGTCTCGATGGCCGGGTCGCCGCCGAGAGCGGAGCGTGCGGAATCGACGCGCTGGCTGGCCTGGACGAGCGCCTGCTGGGCCGCGTGGAAGTCGTTCTCGGCCGCGTCATAGCCGGACTGGGCGGTGACGCCCTTCTTGAGAAGGTCCCGCTGCCGATCGAAGGCCTTCTGCTCGAAGCCGCTATTGTCCTCGGCGGCCTGCACTTCGGCCGTTGCCTGCCGGTAGGCGGAGCGAAGCTGCTCGACGCCCAGCCGCGCCGCGGCCAGGTCGGCCTCGCTCTGGGCGAGCGCGATACGATAGGGGGCCGGATTGATGCGGAAGAGGAGTTGGCCGTCGGCGACCGGCTCGTTCTCGTGAACCGCGGCCTCGACGATGCGGCCGGCGACATCGGCGGTGATCGTCACCTTGTCCTGCTGGACATAGGCGTTGTCGGTCGAGATGTAGCGGCCGCCGGTCAGCCAGAAATAGCCGCCGACCAGAAGGAGGGCGAGCGGCAGCGAGGCAAGGAGGTAATGGCGGCGCTGCGGGCGCCATGATTTCTTCGTGGCGTCAGGGGCCGAGGCCGGCGCATCGACAGGCTTCAATTCGACGACCTTCTCGTTCTTCACTTCGCTGCTCACAGCTTCTGTCCTGCCACTCTGGCGGCAGCGACCGTCATGTCTTCGGAGGCGTCGCGCCGCGATTGGCTGTCGACGATGTTGGCTCGCATCCGCGTCAAAACGTCGGTGACGAGGGCGATCTCCTCGTCGCTGACCCCGTTCGTCGCCGAGCCGAGGCAATCGCCGCTCATCGTCCGGAAGCGGTCGACCAGCGGCCGGGCCGTATCGGTGATGAACAGCCCGTAGGCACGGCGGTCGTTGGGGTTGGGGCGGCGCTCGATCAGCCCGGCGGCCTCCATCCGGTCGACATGGCGGCTGAGGGTGATCGGCTCCATATCCATCTGGTCGGCCAGCACCGCCTGGCTCAAGGGCTGCTGTTCGAGAAGCTCGGCGCGGGCCACCGAGGCCAGCACCCGCCATTGGGCGCTGGTCAGGCCGAGAGCCTGGGCGCGCTGATCCATCTGCCGTCGCAGAAGGCGGGAGACGTCGTGCATCAGGAAAAGAAGGCTTTTCGCCGGGGATATCGTTGTCATGAGCCTGGATATAATAAGCTTCCTTATTATATGCAAGCTTGCTAAAACGTCGCGGCCCGGTACGGCTGGCTCCGGAGCGTCAGCGCCCCGGAGCCTGCAAAAGGAAAGGGCGCCACGCTGTGCAGCGTGACGCCCTTACGCGAATGTAAGGCTGGTCGACCGCTTACATGCGGTGGACGAACTTGAAGAACGGTCCCCAGACGAGGCTGTCTTCGTCGACCTTAAATAGAAACTCCTCGCTGGCGCGGAGGTCCCAGAACTGCTGGGCGCGGACGCCAAGCGTGAATTTGCTGCTGTTCATGAAATAATAGTCGAGGCCGATGGCTGCATCGAGATTGTAGACCGTGGCGCTTTCTGATTCCGAGTCGCCTTCCTCGATCGCGCAGAATTCATCCGGGGCTTCCTCCGGACACAGCCCCTCCAACTCGATCGAAGCATCGACGGTGCGTTCGCCGAACAGGGCCGAACCGGCGATCATGCCCGACAGGCCCCAATTGCCGGCGCCGCGCGCCTCGAATTCTGCGCCCACGCGTGGACCGCCGCCGATGAACTCGGAGCTGTAGTTGATCGTCGTGTTGAAGAAGTCGGGGTCCTCGCTGAAGTTGCCGACCTTGTCGGCTGAATCGTCGCTGTAGAAGGCGCGCAGGCCGGCCGAGAGGCGCACATCGACGCCAGCGGGCATCTGCGGATGATAGCCGACATCCACGTCGGCGGTGGCGTATTGCCACTTATATCCAGCGCCCAGCTCCAGCGTCTCGGGATCGTTCACCAGTGTCGTGCTGGTATCGTTGTCGGCGAAACGGGAATAAGCCAAGCCAAGGCGCTAGTCGATGTTCGACGTCGCGAACATGCCGAATTGCGCTCCGCCGTATCCACCAAGCGATTCATCGAGATCGAAGGCCCCGACCTTGTCCGGGCTTAACACGAAAGCGTCGTCGACCGTGATTGCCGGGTCGGTGACGATCAGCCCGCCCTCGGCAGAGAAGTAATATTCAGGCAGGCCGTTGGCGAACTCGGCGCTGGCGACCGATGTCCCCGCCAAGAGAATGGCCGCCACCGAAACCGACCTAAGAAGATTTGCTTTGGCCGACATTCGTTTTCCCCCGGAGCTTGATCAACCCAAGGCTGAACCGTAATGTGGCTTCGCCATAGCCGCTATGACTGTTTTGCAACAGTCAGCAATTTTTCACGCGAACTACGTGCGGACGGATGCTTTCTTAACCGGACCGGCACCGCCAAGCTCCCGCTTGAAGAAGACCCGCCGATTGGGATTTTCCTCACGTGCCCGGCGAAGCAGGGTTACGACCAGCTTGCGGTCGGCCGAAGCGACCACGGTCAGCGCGACCGCGTCGGCCTTCCCGTCCAGGACCGGCAGCAACGGCCCCTTGTTTGCTTCCCAGGCCTCGCCGATCGCCTGCATGGTCGGCAGCCAGCCGCAATAACCGACCAGCTGGTTGCCGGACATGGCGGCAAAGTGCTCGCCGCGCGCTAGTTGGTGGCGGAGCGCCTTGGCGAAATTGCCGAGGTCGAATTTCGAGAAGGGCTCGATCCGCGATAGGAAGTCGAGGACGATGCCGAGGCCCTCATAGGAGCCGTCGAGCTTCAGGATGCGGACGGATTTGTCGGCGGCCGGCGGATTCTGAACGTCCGTCACGGGCAACCGCCTGTTTTCGTTAGGTTGGGCAGGTCCAAGGCGAGGCTCCCTCCGGCTTGCGTTCCGGGCCGGAATCTCTATGTCATGAGGGCGATTTTCCGGACCTTTGCCCATGAACGATATCACCAAACCGACGGTCTACCAGCCGGCCGATCCTTCGCCGAACTTCCCCAAGATCGAGGAAGCGGTCCTCAAGCTCTGGGAGGAGGAGAAGACCTTCCAGCGCTCGATCGACCGGCGCAAGGAGAAGGGCGCCCCGGAATTCGTCTTCTATGACGGACCGCCCTTCGCCAACGGCCTCCCGCATTACGGCCATATCGTCACCGGCTTCGTGAAGGACCTGGTGCCGCGCTACCAGACCATGCGCGGCAACCAGGTCGAGCGGCGCTTCGGTTGGGATTGCCACGGCCTGCCGGCCGAACTTCACGCCGAGAGCGAGCTGAAGCTTTCCGGCCGTCGCGAGATCCTGAAATACGGCATGGCGCGCTTCAACGAGCATTGCCGCTCGTCGGTCATGCAGTTCCGCAAGGACTGGGAATATTACGTCAATCGCTCGGCGCGCTGGGTTGATTTCGACAACGACTACCGCACCATGGATCTCTCCTACATGGAGAGCGTCATGTGGGCCTTCAAACAGCTCTGGGACAAGGGGCTGGTCTATGAGGGCTTTCGCGTCGTGCCCTATAGCTGGGCGGCGCAGACGCCGCTGTCACAATCCGAGACGCGGCTCGACAACGCCACGCGCATGCGCCAGGACCCGGCGCTGACGGTCGGGTTCACGCTCGACGGCGCGCCGTCGACGAAGCTCCTCGCCTGGACGACGACGCCCTGGACCCTGCCGTCCAATATGGGCCTCGCGGTCGCGCCGGATGCCGACTACGCCGTCATGGAGAAGGGCGGCGAACGCTGGATCATCGCCGAGGCGTCGCTTGCCCATTACGCGCCGGAGCTCGACGGATTCGTCCAGACGGGAACGGTCAAGGGCGCCGCTCTCGTCGGGCGCAGCTACGAGCCGCTCTTTCCGTTCTTCGCCGACAAGAAGACTGAGGGCGCCTTCCGCGTCGTGCCTGCCGATTTCATCGAGATGGGCGAGGGCACCGGCGTCGTCCATCTCGCCCCGGCCTTCGGCGAGGACGATCTGAATGTTGGCCAGAAGGAAGGCCTGCCGGTCGTCGACCCGGTCGATCTCGAAGGCAATTTCACCGACCTGGTTCCGCCCTATCGCGGCAAGAATGTCTTCGAGGCGAACAAGGACGTCATTCGCGATCTCAAGGCCGCCGGCGTGGTCGTGCGCCACGAGACCTACGATCACAACTATCCGCATTGCTGGCGGACCGACCAGCCGCTGATCTACAAGGCGATGCCGTCCTGGTATGTGAAGGTCTCGGCCTTCCGCGACCGTATGGTCGAGCTCAACCAGGACATCTCCTGGATCCCGGCGCATATCCGCGACGGCATCTTCGGCAACTGGCTCGGCAACGCGCGCGACTGGAATATCGGCCGCAACCGCTTCTGGGGCTCGCCGATCCCGGTCTGGAAATCGGACGATCCGGCTTATCCGCGCATGGATTGCTACGGTTCGCTCGACGAGATCGAACGCGATTTCGGCGTCAGGCCGACTGATTTGCATCGGCCCTATGTCGACGATCTGACGCGGCCCAACCCGGACGATCCGACCGGCAAGTCGACGATGCGCCGGGTCGAGGACGTGCTCGACTGCTGGTTCGAGTCGGGCTCGATGCCCTTCGCGCAGGTCCACTATCCGTTCGAGAACAAGGACTGGTTCCACGACCATTTCCCCGGCGATTTCATCGTCGAATATGTCGGGCAGACGCGCGGCTGGTTCTACACGTTGATGGTCATGGCGACGGCGCTGTTCGACCGGGCTCCGTTCCGGCGCGCCATCTGCCACGGCGTCGTGCTCGACGAGAACAAGCAGAAGCTCTCCAAGCGGCTGAAGAACTATCCTGATCCGGTCGCGGTCTTCGACACCTACAGCGCCGACGCGCTGCGCTGGTACATGGTGTCCTCGCCGCTGCTCTCCGGTGGCGACCTCGCCATGCCGAAGGACGGCCGTGCCATCGGCGATGCCGTGCGCCAGGTGCTGCTGCCGATCTGGAACGCCTATTCCTTCTATACGCTCTACGCCAATATCGACGGCATCAAGGGCCGCCTGATCACTTCGGCCGACGCCGAACTCGACCGCTACATCCTCGGCAAGACGGCGGAGCTGGTGCGCGGCATCGAAGCGGCGATGGACAAGCTCGACCTTGCCGCCGCCTGCAACGCGCTGCCGCCCTTCATCGAGGCGCTCAACAACTGGTACATCCGCCGGTCGCGCGAGCGTTTCTGGAAAGCCGAGAAGGATGCCGACAAGCAGGCGGCCTACGACACGCTCTACACCGTGCTCGTCACGCTGACGCGCACGATGGCGCCGTTCCTGCCCTTTGTCACCGACCACATCCATCGCGCGCTGGCGGATGGCGAGAGCGTGCATCTGCAGGACTGGCCGGACGCGTCGCAATTCGCGGTCGACCAGGCGCTGGTCGAGCGCATGGATCTGGCGCGCGCCGTTGCCTCCGCCGCAGCCTCGATCCGCACGGCGAAGAATCTCCGCAACCGCCTGCCGCTCCGCCGGCTGACGGTGGCGCATCCGAAGCATGCGCTGCTCGAACCGCTCCGCGAGGTGGTGGCCGAGGAAGCCAATGTGAAGGAGATCGTGTTTGCCGCCGACCCTTCGGCCTTCGGCGCCGAGGTCCTCGTCGTCAATCCGCGCATCGTCGGCAAGCGGCTCGGCGGAGCGATGAAGGACGTGCTCGCCGCCGCCAAGTCGGGGGCCTGGACGAAGGGCGCCGGCGGCAGCATCGACGTTGCCGGGCAGAGCATCGCGCCGGAGGAATACGAGCTTCGCTTCCGCACCGAGGAGGGCCTCGACGCAACGAGCTTCGACGGCTCGGCCGGCGTCGTCGTCCTCGACACGAAAGTCGACGCGGCGCTCGAACGCGAGGGCCTGGCGCGCGACTTCATCCGCATGGTGCAGGTGGCGCGCAAGGATGCCGGCTTCAACGTCTCCGACCGCATCCATATCGAGGTGAAGGCCGGCCCGGCGCTCGACCAGGCGATCAGCGACCATCTCGATGCGGTGAAGAGCGAGACGCTGGCCGTTTCCTTCGATCGCACCAGCGGCACGCCGGCGGGCTTCGTCAGCGAGCAGAAGCTTGCCGACGAGGCGGTGGCGATCGGCGTCAGGGTGGCGGCTTAGGCCGCTACCTTCGTCATCTCTGCGAGCGGGATGGCGCGGCGGAGCGCCGCGAAGCAGTCGCCGTCGATTGCTGTGCCGACCATGCCTTCCATCAGCGCGAAGGCTTCGCCGACGGGCATCGCCTTGCGATAGGGCCGTTCGGCAGAGAGCGCGTCGAAAATGTCGGCGACCGAGAGGATGCGGGTTTCCAGCGACAGGTCGGCGGCCGTCAACCCCTTTGGATAGCCCTTGCCGTCGAGCCGCTCATGATGGCCGGCAGCCATTGCGGCGATGTCGGAGAAGGCGCCGATCCGCGACAGGATCGTCTCGGTGTGGACCGCGTGCATGCGGATCGATTTCCACTCCTCCTCGTTGGGCTTGCCCGGCTTATCGAGGATCATGTTGCTGACGCCGAGCTTGCCGATGTCATGGAGGAGCGCGGCACGCTTCAGCCAGCGGCGCTCTTCCGATGTGAAATCCAGTTCGGCGGCGATGAGATCGGCGAAGATGGCAACGCGTTCGCTATGGCCGTTGGTGAAGGGGCTCTTCGAGTCGATCACCTGCGCGAAGGCTTCGGCGATCTCGTCGAGATAGTCCTCGTCGACGGGCTGCAGGTCCTGGGCCGGCTCGAGCGCGAGCATCTTGATCGGCAAAGCCTCGTCGCGGAGCCCCGCCCAGAAGTCGGGGGGCGCCGCGGCGCGCTCGAAGGCGGCAACCACGGCCGGTGCGAACCAGGTGCCGCTGCGGTGGCGGACTTCGCCGGCTGCCTCGGCCGGGCCGCTGCTGGTGTGGAAGACGTCGACGATCTGGGCGAGAAGGGCGATCTGCGCGAAGAGCGGGATCTCGTCTCCTTTGGCGCCTTCGGGCTTGCCGCCGCCATCCCAATGTTCGTCCAGGTTCTTGATGCCGTTCGCCACCGCTTCCGAGAAGCGCATCCGGCGGGCGATATCGGCGCCACGGTGGCAGCGGACCTCGATCAGCTCGCGCGCGATCTCGCCGCCATTCTGGAGGATGGTGATGATGGCGCGGAAGCGCTCGGCAAGTCCGGCGCCGAGGCCGGTGTGGGACAGGACGAAGCGGAGCGCCTGCGGCAGGCTGCTGCCGATCTCCTTGAAGTCGCGTTTGAAGGCGAGGTCGTCGGCGAGATAGAGCTGGCAGATACGCGCGGCGTTGCTGCTGCAGCCGAGGTCCTTCAGGAGAAGCGTGTAATAGAGGTCGTGAAGTCGGGCTTCGGGGAGGCCCATTTCGCGGCCGACATGGATGCCGATCCAGCAGCAGCGGACGCAATGGCCCTCCGGCTGTCCTTCGGTGAGATCCAGTGCGTGGCAGAGAGCACCGAGGAGTTCGGCGAGCCGGATCTTGCCGACAGGCTTTTCTCGCAAGGCGCGCTTGGCAGGCGATTCGGCCATCACGGGTCTCGTGCAAGCCGGCCGATCACAGGTCGCCCGAGCATGCCGATATCGCATGCGCCGCCTTAACGGAGCATTGCTCCGCAGGTCAGGAGCAGCCTAAATATGGGCGGTTGCCGGGGAGGTGATCGAACTGTCGCCGGCTTTCGGAGCGGCGCGTTTCGAGCGTTTGGGCTTCCGGCACTCCCTGACGATGTCGGGCAGGAGATCCGGCGAACGGTCGCCATCCCAGGCATAGGCGAGGGCGCGGAAAGCCGCCGCAAAGCCCTCGTCGAGAAAGACGACGGCCATATGTTCGTCGATCTTGAGCGTCTTGAAAGCTGGCATTTGGCTCCCCCAAGCCTCGTTTGCATGCGGAGCATGATGCGGCGGGGCCGCGAATTATTCCATCTCAAAAGCGAGCACGTTCCCGTGTTCGGGATCGAACGTTTGACGCAGCCATGAGCGGCGGGGAAGTATCCAACCGGACGCAGGAAGGTTGCGGAATGCCAGATCGGATCGCCTATATCTTCTTCGAGACGCCGGTGGGAACCTGCGGCATCGCATGGAGCGCGACGGGCATCGCCGGCGTCCAACTGCCGGAGGCCAGCGAAGAAAAAACCAGAGCGCGCCTGCTGCGCCGATTCCCTTCGGCGGTGATCGAGGAACCGGGTTCCGACGTCAGCGCTGCAATCGTTGCGATCCGCGCGCTATTGTCCGGCGAGCCGGCCGATCTCGCCTTCATCGGGCTCGACGAGTCCGGGCTCGGCGATTTCGACCGACGGGTCTATGCGATCGCGCGCACCGTCCCGCCGGGGGAGACGCTCACCTATAGCGAGATCGCGAAGCGGCTCGGCGATCCGAACGCGGCCCGCGCCGTCGGCCGCTCGCTCGGCGCCAATCCGTGGCCGATTGTCGTGCCCTGCCATCGTGTGCTCGGCGCGGACGGCAAGGTCGGCGGCTTCTCGGCGCATGGCGGTGCGGAAACGAAGATCAGGATGCTCGGCATAGAAAAAGCGCGGACCGATGACCGGCCCGCGCTTTTCGAAGATCTGCCGCTCGCGATCAAGCCGCGGCGGTAACTAGTCGCGCGGCCGCAGGAACTGCCAGGCGGCCGGGACGGCAAGCGCGGCGAGCGCCAGCTTGAGAAGGTCGCCGAGGATGAAAGGCGTCACGCCGCCGGCCAGCGCCTTGTCGATGCCAAGACCGGTGGCGCCGCTCGAAAGCTGGGCGAACCAGGCAAGCCAGGCGAAGCCCAGCGCCATCATGACGATCTCGCCGACCAGCATCGCCGAAGCGAGGCGCGGGATCGAACGGTCCCAGCCGCGATCGGCCGCGTAGCCGGTGATCGCCGCCAGGAAGACGAAGCCGAGCAGGAAGCCGCCAGTCGGTCCGATGAAGTAGAGGGCGCCGGCGACAGCGGGCGGCGTGTTGGTGAAGACCGGCAGGCCGACGAGGCCTTCGGCGAGATAGGCGAGCACCGTCAACGTGCCGAGGCGGAAGCCGTAGGTGGCGCCGATCAGGAGGATCGCCAGCGTCTGCAGCGTCATCGGAACCGGGAAGAAGGGAACCTTGATCTTGGCGGCAATGGCGATGAAGGCCGTGCCGATCAGCACGAGGACGACATCCTGGACGACGCGGTTGCCGGCGAACGACCAGAGAGTTGGCGCCAAGGCCGTATGGGTGGACGCGCGAGACTGCATGGACCCCTCCGATAAGAAAGATAATGCCAGCTATATGACCATTGCGACGGGTCGACAAGTTCCATCGACAAGTTCCATGCTGCAGTGCAGAATTTCGGCTTCGCTGCGAGGGAAACACAGCATGGACAGCCAGCGCGACGCAGAGCTTCTGCGGATTTTGAAGGCCGCTCCGGTCGTGCCGGTGCTGACGATCGAGTCGCGTGCGGTGGCGGTGCCGCTGGCGCGGGCACTGGTCGCCGGCGGCCTGACCGCGCTCGAGGTGACGCTGCGCACCGCGGCCGGGCTCGATTGCATCCGCGCGATCGCCGGCGAGGTCGAAGGCGCCGATGTCGGGGCCGGCACGGTGCTCGACGGCAAGCAGTATGAGCAGGCGGTCGCGGCCGGCGCCCGCTTCATCGTCAGCCCGGGCGCCACGCCGGGTCTGGTCGCGGCGGCAAAGGATTCCGCCGTGCCGTTCCTGCCCGGCGTTGCAACGGCCAGCGAGGCGATGACGCTCGCCGAAGACGGATTCCGGTTCCTGAAGTTCTTTCCGGCGGAGCCGGCCGGCGGCATCGCCTATCTGAAAGCCCTTGGTGCGTCGCTTCCCGATATCCGCTTCTGCCCGACCGGCGGCATCGGGCCGAAGAACGCCGCCGACTATCTCGCCCTGCCGAATGTCATCTGCGTCGGCGGCTCCTGGGTGGCGCCGGAGGACGCGCTCGACGCCGGCGACTGGGCGCGCGTCACGTCACTTTCGCTCGGCGCAAAGGGGCTGGCGCGGGCCGCCTGAATTCAGGCGAAAGTCAGGTTGGACGGCTCGCCTTGCCGCAGCGCAGCGGCGAAAACCGTTGCTTTTCGGGCGCTTTGCGACCATATGTCATACCCGTTCGGGCGCTTTTTAACCCGGAGACTGGAAACAGCGCGGGCCGAATTTGCCCGTCGTTTGCGGGCGACCACGACTGTCTTGATAAGACGCTTGCCTTCCTTTCCCCGACTGAAGCTGCCGAGCTTCCGGCCGCATGTTGCGTCCGGGCATCCAGAGGGAAAGTAAATATGCGTCAGACCGGCACGGTGAAATTCTTCAATACGTCCAAAGGCTTCGGCTTCATCACGCCCGATGGCGAGTCGAAGGACGTATTCGTCCATGTGAGCGCGCTCCAGCAGTCCGGCATTCCCCATCTCAATGATGGCCAGCGGGTCACCTTCGAGACCGAGCCGGATCGTCACGGCAAAGGCCCGAAGGCTGTGGAAATCCAACTCGGCTGATCTTCCGAAGGCGGCCATGACCGCCGATCGGATCCTGCCTCGCCGCCGGCCTTCCGGCGGCTTTTTTGTTTCCGGGTGGTATCCGCACGACCGCAAGTCCAGACGACAGAAAGGCGTCGTTTAGGTTTCCCCAATCGACGCCTCCCTGTCAGGTCCTTCACGACCCGCTCGTCGGCCTTGCCGGAGCAAAGCGACCGGCCGACCGCTACAGCCTGAGGAGTGACCGGTAGCAGCTTCCATTGCTGGCAGCGCTTGCCTGTCACACGGCCAGCCGGTCTTGCGACCCTCGGCCGTCCCATCTCGGTGCGAAAGCTCCATTGCTGGACCTGTCGTCTTCGATGGCTCCGCGGGGCATCCGGCTTTCCCGACTTTCGTCGATCCCGCCGGCGCGGTCCGCTGGAGGTCCAATCTCGGGCGTCTGGCTTGCCCTGCCAGGCTCGATCAGCCCTCGCGGTGAAATCATCCTCGCGCTTCACGCCGGCGAATGAAAGCCGAGAGTAGAGCAGCTGGGATTTCCGGGGATAACGGGGAAGGGCGAAAGTTTTAGCTTCCGCCCTTCTTCGACTCACTTGGGTCAGACTTACGCGAAACGCGCGATTTCCTTGAAATCGAGGCGCGGGCTGCGCGGGAAAAGCTTGGACTCGTCGCCATAGCCGATATTGATGATGAAGTTCGACCGCAGCGTCGTATCCGCGAAGAACTCCTTGTCGACCTTGGCGTTGTCGAAGCCGTTGATCGGCCCGGCATCAAGACCGACGGCGCGCAGCGCAAGCAGGAAGTAAGCCGCCTGCAAGGTTCCGCTCTGGGTCGCGGTGTGGGTTATGAACGCGTCATTGCCGGCAAACCAAGCCCGCGCCTCGACATGCGGGAAAAGCTTCGGCAGCAGGTCGTAGAAGGCGAGGTCATAGGCCATGATCGCCGAAACCGGCGCCGTCAGCGTCTTCTCGTAATTGCCCGGCGCCGGCGTTGCCTTCAGGCGCTCCTTGGCTTCGGGAGACTCGACGAAGAGGATACGGAACGGCGAGGTGTTCGCCGCGGTCGGGCCCATCTTGGCGAGGTCGACGGCCTCTTCGAGCAGATGATGCGGTACCGGCAGGTCGAGCCAGCCATTGTGGGTGCGGGCGTCGCGGAAAAGGACGTCGCGCGCCGCCTCATCGACGCCTTGCTTCGGTAAGGGCTGCGTCCGTTCCAAAGACTTGAGATTCACAATCTGGTTCATAATCCCCTCGCTCGCTCGGCGCCGCCGAATTGGCCGGCGTCTTTTCATGGGGAATATCTGGGCCTATATATCCATCACGGGAATTGGCTAAATTCTGGCAATTACCATCAGATTGGAAGATAGATCATGCTCGATCCCGTCACCCTCGACCAGATGCGCATTCTGATCGCCGTGGCCGAAACCGGCAGTTTCTCTGCCGCGGCGCGGCGCCTGGGGCGCGTCCAGTCGGCGATCAGCCAATCCATCCAGGCGCTCGAAACGGGGCTCGGTACCCCGCTTTTCCTGCGCGAGGGCAAGATCCCGCAGCTCAACGATGCCGGCCGCGTCATCCTCGAGGACGCCCGCCGCCTGATCCAGGGCGCCGAGACGCTGAAAGCGCGGGCGGAAAGCATCGCGACCGAGGTCGAACCGGAACTGACGCTCGCCGTCGACGCGATCTTCCCTAACGACGTTCTGATGGCGAGCCTCAAGACCTTCGTCGAGATCCATCCCTGGATTCCGGTGACGCTGTTCACGGAGGGGCTTGGCGGCGCCGAACAGCGTCTGCGCGATGGCGTCGCGAAGCTTGGCCTGTTCGTGCCGCTGCCGACCGGGGCGGAGGATTTCGACAGCGAGTTCCTGGTGTCGATCCCGACGGTTCCCGTCGTTTCCACCGATCACCCGCTGGCTGCGGTCAAGGGGCCGCTCGGCCGCGACGTCCTCGAGCAGCATATCCAACTCGTGCTGACCGACCGCACGCCGCTGACGGCCGGGCTCACCGGCGGCATCATCAGCCCGCGCAACTGGCGCTTCGCCGACCTCAACACGCGGCTCGACTATCTGCTCGGCGGCTTCGGCTGGTGCTTCATGCCGGTGCATCTGGTGCGCGACGAGATCGCCGGCGGCAAGCTCAAGGCGCTCGAACTCCGCGAACAGGTCGGACGGACGTTCCCGGTCCATGTCGTGCAGCAGCGCGGACGCTCGCCGGGCAAGGCGGCACGCTGGCTGATCGAGGACATGCGGTCGCGGGTCAAGCTCTGCACCAAGCCGCTGGCGCCGATCACCGCCGAGGCCGAATTCGTCGATTAGCGCGCAAAAAAGCGTGATCGCCGGCTGCTTGCGATCGCCGGCAGCCGCCCTTATCTCCGCCGGATAGTTCCGACGGAGGGAAGTTGAATGTTCGATGCGAAGCGGCTCCTCGACCAGTTTCTGGGCGGGCAGGGGGCCGGTGGCGGCCAAGGCGGCGGGGCATGGCCCGGCGCCGGAAATGATCAGGGGCACCAGCAGCAGGGCGGCGGTCTTCTCGACTCGCTGACCGGCGGCGGGCAGGCCGGCGGCCCAGGCGGTGGACTGTCGGGCGGCATTGGTGGCGTGCTCGGCTCCGTGCAGGGCTATGCCAAGCAGAATCCGCTTCTCTCGGGAGCGCTGGCCGGTGGCGTCGCCTCGGTGCTGCTGGGTTCGAAGGGCGGTCGCAAGATCGCGCAGAACGCGCTCACCTATGGCGGCATCGCAGCGATCGGCGGCCTCGCCTACAAGGCCTATCGCGACTATCAGCAGGGCCAGCAGGCACCGCAGCCGGCAGGAGTCCCGGCGCCACGGCCGGCAAGCTCGGGCGTACCGATCCTGCCGCCGCCCGCCGACTCGCCCTTCGCGCTCGCCAATGCGCCGCAGGGCGCGGACCGGTTCGCGCTGGCGCTGGTGACGGCGATGATCGCGGCGGCGAAGGCCGACGGCCATGTCGACGCCGAGGAGCAGAAGCGGATTCTGGGCAAGCTCTCCGAAAACGGGCTCGACCTGGAGGAGGCGGCTTTTCTCACCCAGGAACTGACCTCGCCGCTCGACATTGACAAGGTCGTCAAGGCGGCGATGAACAAGGAAGAAGCGGTCGAGATCTATGCCGCCTCGCTGCTGGCGATCACCGCCGACCATCCCGCCGAACGCGCCTATCTCGACATGCTGGCGGCACGGCTCGGGCTCGAGCCGGAACTCGCCCGGACAATCGAGCGCACCATCGAGGGCGCCACGGTCTAGATTCCTGAATTTGCGCAATGTCGGACGGAAAACCGGTTCCCACTTTTCCTGACATTGCTCTGCCGCGGGCATTTGCCGGCGGGCCAAAAGGCTCTATCTGCTCCGGGCCGCGCATGACGTGCGGCCTGGACCCCCGCCTATGTCGCGTGCCGTCATTTTCAGCCTTGCAGCCGTCGCGGCCCTGATCGTCGTTCCGGCGGCGCTTGCCGTGAGCTTTCCGGCGCGTGTCCTCAACGCGCTCACCAGCCGGGCTGGCTACACGATCGAGCGCGATATCGCTTACGGCGACCTCCCGCGACAAAAGCTCGACATCTACCTGCCCGACACGGTCGATGCCGACACGCCGGTGGTGGTCTTCTTCTATGGCGGCGGCTGGAACAGCGGCTCGCGCGACGGTTATCTCTTCGTCGGCCAGTCGCTGGCGACGACCGGCATGATCGTCGTCATTCCGGATTACCGCCTCTATCCGGAGGTGGTCTTTCCGGCTTTCGTCGAGGATGCCGCCAAGGCGGTGGCGTTCACCCGGGCAAGGATCGCAAGGCCGGACGGCAGCACGCCGCCGCTCTTCCTCGCCGGTCATTCGGCCGGCGCCCAGATCGCCGCGCTCCTCAATCTCGATGCGCATTATCTTCGCGATGCCGGCCTGCCGGCGAGCGCGATTGCCGGCATGATCGGCCTGTCGGGTCCCTACGACTTCCTGCCGCTCGAGGAGGAGATTTACAGGAAGACCTTCCCGGAGGCGGTGCGGGCGGCGAGCCAGCCGATCGCCTTCGTCGATGGCGACGAGCCGCCGATGCTGCTCCTCGCCGGTGACGCCGACCAGACCGTGCGGCCGGCCAACACGACGCGCCTTGCCGCCGCGATCGAGGCCAAGGGCGGCTCGGTCGAAACCAAGATCTATCCCGGCATCCGTCATATCGACACGCTCGCGGCGCTGGCGAGGGCGACGCCGTGGAAGAAGCCGGATGTGCGCCAGCAGATCATCGATTTCGTGCAGGCACATCCGGGCCGCTGAAGCGCCTCATCTTCCGATTCAGGTTGAAGCTCAGAGGCTGGTTTAGCTTCGCCGAATTTCGTGAGTCATTGGAATCGGTTGGCGCGTTTTGCCGAGGCGGCTCAAGGGCGGCCGCAACCCCTGCGGCAGGACGTTGATTTCACACCCGCTCTTTGGGCATATAGCCAGCGACATCCAATCCGCATGGCGTAGCGCGTCGGGGAGCGACCGGCGCGTGGCGGCGACGCCCGGAGACTGCTGTGGCGACAGATACGGGAAACGCGGCCGATCTTCCGATCGGGCCACTCGTCGAGTCGACGCCGGCCGGCAGGCCGGGGCCGACCCGTCTCGAGGGAAAATACGCGCGCATCGAGGCGCTCGACCCGATGCTCCATGGCGACGGCCTGTGGCAGGCCGTCAAGGACGATGCCTCGATCTGGACCTATCTCGGCTACGGGCCCTTCGCCGACGAGCGGAGCTTCCAGGTCTGGCTCGAAGAGCGGACGGTCCTTCTCGATCCTTTTTCCTATGCGGTGATCGACCTCGCCACCAAGAAGGCGGCCGGCATCGTCACGCTGATGGAGATCCGGCCGGAGATGCGGGTCATCGAGATCGGCAACATCGTCCTCGGCACGACGCTGCAGCGGAGCCGGGCGGCGACCGAGGTGCAATATCTCATGGCGCGCTACGTCTTCGAGAAGCTCGGCTACCGGCGCTACGAATGGAAGTGCAACGCGCTCAATGCGCCGTCGCGCCGCGCCGCCCTGCGGCTCGGCTTCAGCTTCGAGGGCCTCTTCCGCCAGCACATGATCGTCAAGGGCCGGAGCCGCGACACGGCCTGGTTCGCAATGCTCGACAGCGAGTGGCCGGGGCTGAAGGCGCGTTTCGAGCGCTGGCTGGCGGCAGAGAATTTCGACGGCGCCGGCAAGCAGCGTGTCAGCCTCGAGCGCATCTAGCCCTCATAGGCGGGTTGCGGCCGTGGCGTCGCTCGGCCACCATCGCCGGCGATGCGAATCCCTTGTGCGCTCGCCCTCCTGATCGCCTTCGCCGTACCGTCTTTCGGGCAGGAAGCAGCCGCGCCTTTCCGCCTGGCGCCCTACAAGGACGAACTCTTCGCCTATCAGAAGATCCTCGAGCGCGGCTATGGCGACGCCTTCCTCAAGGTCGAGTATGACCGGCCGCGCGACCTCTACGCCCGCGATGTCGTCGACGGCGAGAAGGTCGACCCGAAATATGTCTCGCTCGATACCGATGCCGTGCAGGCCGACCGGTGCCGTCGCGAAGTTGGTTGGAATTGAGGGTGGCGTAGTCTCCGGGTGCTTTAACCCGAACGAGTCCAGCGTTGACGCGCCGGACAGGAGACCACGCCATGACGAGCACTACCACGAAGCCCGAAGCCGTTCAGCCTGATACCGA
>CAMCWB010000077.1 GCA_945882315.1 Bauldia litoralis
GGTATCAGGCTGAACGGCTTCGGGCTTCGTGGTAGTGCTCGTCATGGCGTGGTCTCCTGTCCGGCGCGTCAACGCTGGACTCGTTCGGGTTAAAGCACCCGGAGACTACGCCACCCTCAATTCCAACCAACTTCGCGACGGCACCGGCGTAACCCCGCCGGCGCAGTTGTTGAGTGTGCCGATGACCTTCGTGCCGGACGGATCGGCACTGGTCTTGACGCGTTCATTGCCGGCGACGGGGCCGGCAAGGCTCATCTCTGTGGAGCCTGTGATGCGACGGTTATATTTGCCGTCTGGCACCGCCTTCCATTTTCCATCGACCCTACGGATCTCGACGATCGTTCCACCAGTCGCGGCAATTTCAATATCGACCTGTTCCGCGCTCAGAGGCGATTGCTTGATCTTGCCCTCGGCAATGGTGACGAGGCCGGGGAACATCAGATGCGCGTTCGTGTATTCGTGGTTGACGACGAGCAGGCCGTGTTCAGAAGACCCGTCGATTGGGATGTAGCCGACATAGTCGCTGTTGTAGCCGAACTGCCTCGATTGGGCCGCGGCGGTCTGTTGCTTGGGGTCGAAGGCCGGCGAATCGGAAAACACCGGGTCGCCCCAGCGAAACAGGACGTCCGCGTCGTAGCCTTCGGCGACATGATGAGTCTCGTCGACGCCGGCCTCGATCTCGGCGAAGGAGAAGGCCGACCGGGCGGCGGCCCGTGCCTTCTCGGCACTGAACAGCGCGAGCGGACTTACCGTTGCGGCAATCGCCGAGACCGCGAGCGAACCCTGGAGAAAGCCGCGGCGCGAGAAACGCACGCTGATGATCTCGCCCATTGTCGGGTTGTTGGTAAGATTGTGCGAGGGCCCTTCAGCCTCCTCGAGGCGGCTCGAAGGAAAAGGCGACGGGCGCGGATCGACGGGCGCGTTCATACGTGGCTCCTGAGGCTCGGCGGGTGGAACGGGGCCCAGATTTGAATTGGGCTAGTTCCAATAATGTGCCTCGCCGGGTGACATTCGGATGACGATTGAGCCGACGATGCGACCATGTCTTCTGGGTCAGGCGCGATTTTGCGGAGCCATCAGCGGGTCGTGATGCGCAAAAAAAAGGGCGCCCGCGCGGCGCCCTTTTCGATCGTGTTCCGAGGTCGATCAGACCGAGTAATACATGTCGTATTCGACCGGATGCGGCGTGTGCTCCAGGCGGATGACGTCTTCCATCTTCAACTCGATGTAGGAGTCGATCATGTCGTCGGTGAACACGTCGCCGGCCTTGAGATAGTCGCGGTCCTTGTCGAGGTTCATCAGCGCCTCGCGGAGCGAGCCGCAGACCGTCGGGATCTTCTTCAGTTCCTTCGGCGGCAGGTCGTAGAGGTTCTTGTCCATCGGCTGGCCAGGATCGATCTTGTTCTTGATGCCGTCGAGGCCGGCCATCAGCAACGAGGCGAAAGCCAGATACGGGTTCGCGCCCGGATCGGGGAAACGGACCTCGACGCGCTTCGCCTTCGGATTGTTCGTGACCGGGATGCGGCACGACGCCGAACGGTTGCGCGAAGAGTAGGCGAGCAGCACCGGCGCCTCATAGCCCGGCACCAGCCGCTTGTAGGAATTGGTCAGCGGGTTGGTGAAGGCGTTGATCGAGCGGGCATGCTTGATGATGCCGCCGATGTAGTAGAGGCACTCTTGCGACAGGTCGGCGTAGAGCTTGCCGGCGAAAATCGGCTTGCCACCCTTCCAGATCGACTGGTGGACATGCATGCCCGAGCCGTTGTCGCCATAGATCGGCTTCGGCATGAAGGTCGCCGTCTTGCCATAGGCGTTGGCGACGTTGTGGATGCAGTATTTGTAGATCTGCAGGTGATCGGCCATGGTGAGCAGCGGGCCGAACTTCACACCGAGTTCATGCTGGGCCGACGCCACCTCGTGGTGATGCTTCTCGACCTTGACGCCCATCGAGGCCATGGCGCCCAGCATTTCCGAACGCATGTCCTGGAGCGAGTCGAGCGGCGGCACCGGGAAATAGCCGCCCTTGGTGCGGATTCGGTGGCCGAGATTGCCGGTCTTGTAATGGGTATCGGAATTGAACGGCAGTTCGAGGTCGTCGAGGCGGAAGCCGGTGTTGTAGGGCGTCGCCGAATATTTCACGTCGTCGAACACGAAGAACTCGGCTTCCGGTCCGAAGAAGACCGCGTCGCCGATCTTCGACTGCTGCATGTATTTCTCGGCCTTCTTGGCGATGCCGCGCGGGTCGCGGTTGTAAGGCTCGTCGGTGAGCGGCTCGAGAACGTCGCAGACGATCGACAGCGTCGTCTGTGCGAAGAAGGGATCGACGGCGACGGTGTTCGGATCGGGCATCAGCTTCATGTCCGACTCGTTGATCGCCTTCCAGCCGGCGATCGAGGAGCCGTCGAACATCAGGCCTTCGCTGAAGGCCTCTTCATCGACCAGGCTGATGTCGAAAGTGACGTGCTGCCACTTGCCGCGCGGGTCGGTGAAACGAAAATCGACGTATTTTACGTCTTTGTCCTTGATCATCTTGAGGACGTCTTTAGCGGTCGTCATCAGGCTCAATCCTTCTGTCTTGGCCTCTTGTGAGGGGAGATTTGACAAAGCAGGAACAATGAATCGCGCCGCACTGTGGCGGCGTCGACCCCTGTCGTCCAGTGAAGCCAGTGCTTGACGCGATCAGATCGCGTCCATGCCGCTTTCACCCGTGCGGATTCGGACCGCTTCTTCGATATTGGATACGAAAATCTTGCCGTCGCCGATACGACCGGTCTGCGCCGCCTTGCGGATCGCATCGACGGCCCGTTCGACCATGTCGTCCCCGAGGACGATCTCGATTTTTACCTTTGGCAGGAAATCGACGACATACTCGGCACCGCGATAGAGTTCGGTGTGGCCTTTCTGGCGGCCGAATCCCTTGGCCTCGGTAACTGTAATTCCCTGCAAACCAACTTCCTGAAGCGCTTCCTTCACTTCGTCGAGCTTAAAGGGCTTAATGATCGCTTCGATCTTTTTCATTGCCTCCGCGTCTCCGAATGCCAGCGTGACCGCCAAAGCGGGCGAACCCCGCGATTTGCAGACTCTGTGCCAGACCGGCGGGGTATGGCAACCGCCAAAGGATTGGGGTAGTCCCTTCGCCCGCACCATGATCCGCGTTTGCGTTCGCAGTCAATCGCCGATGAGGAATTAGGCAGTTGGCCAATAATTCATCGCTGACAGCCGAGTGGGCTGCCCGCTTTTCGACCCTGTTGGGCGATGCGCCGGCGGATGCCGACATTGCGTCGGTTGAAGCCGTCGAACTTCTCACGCCGGAGGAGATGGGGCTCGCCGACCGGCAGACCATCGCCGCCGGGACGCCGGGAATCACTTTGATGCAGCGGGCAGGGGCCGCAGTCGCCGCCATGGCGCGGCGCCGCGTCCCGCCGGGCAGCACCGTCGCCATCTTGGCAGGCCCCGGCAATAACGGCGGTGACGGCTTCGTGGCCGCGGCGCTGCTGGCCGACGCCGGCTACCGCGTCACCGTGGCGCTGCTGGCGAATGGCGAACTGTCCGGAGACGCCGCGACCGCCGCCAATAGCTGGGTGGGGTCGATCGAGGAGCTTCATCCCGCGGCGATCGAAGGATCGCATCTCATCATCGATGCGCTGTTCGGTGCCGGCCTCGACCGGCCGATCGAAGGCGTCGGGGCCGAGACGATCGAAGCCGTCAATGCGAGCGGCATCCCGGTGCTCTCGGTCGACCTGCCGAGCGGCATCGACGGGCGCGACGGCAAGGTGCTCGGCACCGCGATCCGGGCGCTCGAGACGGTGACCTTCTTCCGGCGCAAGCCCGGCCACGTGCTGATGCCCGGCCGGATGCATGCCGGCGCGATCACCGTGGTGGATATCGGCATCCACCCGGCCTCGCTGCAGACGCTCGCCCCGACCTCCTTCTACAACGCGCCGCTCCTCTGGCTCTCGCAACTGCCGCGACCGACGCTCGACGGCCATAAATACGATCGCGGCCACACCATCGTCGTGTCCGGCCCGATGACGCGGACCGGCGCCGCCAGGCTAGCCGCGCGCGGCGCGCTCCGCGTCGGCGCGGGGCTCGTGACTGTCGCGTCGCCGCGCGAGGCGCTGGCGGTGCACGCCTCGCATCTGACCGCGATCATGCTCCTGCCGATGGACGGTTCGATCGACCTTGTCGACATCCTCGCCGACCAGCGCCGCAACGCGGTCGTCATCGGCCCGGCGAGCGGCGTCGGCGACATGACCGCGGCGCTGGTCGAGGCGGCGCTCGGCATGACGCCGGCGGCGGTCCTCGATGCCGACGCGCTGATGTCCTTCGTCGACCGGGCCGAACGGCTCGCCGAACTCACCAAGGGCCGCGCCGAGCCGACCGTGATCACGCCCCATGAAGGGGAGTTCGCGCGGCTCTTTCCCGACCTTCTCGAAATCCCCTCCAAGCTCGAACGCGCCAAGGCGGCCGCGGTGAAATCGGGCGCCATCGTCGTTCTCAAGGGGCCCGATACGATTGTGGCGGCGCCTGACGGGCGTCTTGCCATCGCCGACAACGCCCCGCCCGACCTCGCGACCGCGGGCACCGGCGACGTGCTCGCCGGCATGATCGGCGGCCTGCTGGCGCAGGGGATGCCTGCCTTCGAGGCGGCCGCTGCTGCGGTCTGGCTGCATGGCGCGGCCGCCCGCGAAAAGGGCCCCGGCCTTATCGCCGAAGACCTGCCCGAGGCGCTGCCGGCCGTTTTCGCCCGGCTTTCCGGCTAGAGGCGAGGCGGCAAGCCCGCCTTTTTTGTTTGATAGCCGGATTCCCGATGATATAGAGGCGGCGCTTCGGCTTGAGCCCGGCCCACGGCTGGTCCGGCGGGCGTGGCGAAACTGGTAGACGCGCGGGATTTAGGTTCCCGTGACGAAAGTCGTGGGGGTTCAAGTCCCTCCGCCCGCACCAAAGCGTTTGCCCCATTGGGCGGAGCGACAGGTCGGACCTCCTGAAAAAGAATGGCCGTCGGCTGACGCCGGCAAGACGAACAACGGAAACGAAAGCGCTTCAGATGCAGGTAACCGAGACCCTCTCCGACGGGCTGAAGCGTGAATTCAAGGTCGTCGTGCCGCTTCAGGAGCTCGATCAGCGCCTGACCGAGCGCCTGGCCTCGCTCAAGGACGAGGTCCGCATCAAGGGCTTCCGGCCGGGCAAAGTCCCCGTCAACCATCTGCGCAAGCTGTACGGTCGTTCGGCCATGGCCGAGATCGTCCAGAACACGCTGCGCGACGTCGCCAAGCAAACGCTCGATGATCGCGGCGAGCGCGCCGCGACGCCGCCCGACTATCAGCTTCCCGAGGACCAGACCGAGGCCGACCGCATCCTCGCCGGCCAGGCGGACCTCGCCTACACCATGAGCTACGAGGTGCTGCCGCAGGTCGCGCTCGGCGATTTCAAGAAGATTTCCGTCGAGCGGCCGGTCGTCGAGATCGCCGAGGACGAGGTCGAGAAGCAGGTGACGCAGCTTGCCGAGAACGGCCGCGCCTACGAGCCGAAGACCGGCGGCGCCGTCGAGAATGGTGACCGCGTCACGCTTTCCTATCTCGGCAAGATCGACGGCGAGCCTTTCGAGGGCGGCGCCGACGAAAACGCGACGCTCCGCATCGGTTCCGGCCAGTTCATCCCGGGCTTTGAGGAGCAGCTCGTCGGCCTCTCGACCGGCGACGAAAAGACCATCTCGGTGACATTCCCGGAGAATTACGGGGCCGCCCAGCTGGCCGGCAAGTCGGCGACCTTCGACGTCAAGATCAAGGAAATCGCTGCCCCCGGTGAGCTCGCCATCGACGACACGCTCGCCACGCGCCTCGGCCTCGAGTCGCTCGAGAAGCTCCGCGACGCCATCCGCGACCAGCTCCGCAACCAGTACCGCGAAGCCTCGCGCATGAAGGTCAAGCGGCAGATGCTCGACAGCCTCGACGAGATGCACAGCTTCGAGCTGCCGCCCAAGATGGTCGAGGCCGAGTTCCAGAACATCTGGCGGCAGATCCAGTCGGACATGGCGCGCAGCAGCCGTACCTTCGAGCAGGAAGGTACGACCGAAGAGGCCGCCCAGACCGACTATCGCAAGATTGCCGAGCGCCGCGTCCGCCTTGGGCTCGTGCTGTCGGAGATCGGCGAGAAGAACAAGATCGAGGTCCGCGAGGACGAGCTGCAGCGCGCCCTGGCCGCCCAGCTCCGCCAGTTCCCCGGCAACGAAAAGCAGGTCCTCGAATATTACCGCAAGGACCCGGACGCGATTTCGGCCCTGCGCGCCCCGATCTTCGAGGAGAAGGTGGTCGACTACCTCCTCGAACTCGTCAACGTCACCGACAAGCCGGTGACCCGCGAGGAACTGCTCAAGGACGACGAGGAAGCCGCTGCCGCCTGATTGGCCGCCGGTTTGCCCCGTTCCGGGAGAAAAATGGCGACCCCTTCCGAAGGGGTTGCCCATACCATATCTATAGGCGGCCCGAGAGATTCGCGGCCTGGCCGGAGAGGCGAGGGCGTCTGCCCCGTATCCGGCCCCGCGCCGCCAGAGAAGGACTTCCCATGAGAGATCCGGTCGATACCTATGTGAACACGCTCGTGCCGATGGTCGTCGAGCAGACCAATCGCGGCGAGCGCGCCTTTGACATCTTTTCGCGCCTCCTCAAGGAGCGCATCATTTTCGTCACCGGCCCTGTCGAAGACCACATGGCGACCTTGGTCGCGGCGCAGCTTCTGTTTCTCGAAGCCGAGAATCCGAAGAAAGAGATCGCGATGTATATCAACTCGCCGGGCGGCGTCGTCACTTCCGGCCTGGCGATCTACGACACCATCCAGTTCATCAAGCCGGCGGTTTCGACCTTGTGCATCGGGCTTGCCGCCTCGATGGGCTCGCTGCTCCTGACCTGCGGCGAAAAGGGCATGCGATTCGCGTTGCCCAACGCCCGCATCCTGCTGCACCAGCCATCGGGCGGCTTTCAGGGGCAGGCTTCGGACATCGAGCGCCATGCCGAGGACATCATCAAGATGAAGCGGCGGCTGAACGAGATCTACGTCAAGCACACGGGCAAGGACTACGCCACGATCGAGAAAACCCTCGACCGCGACTATTTCCTGACCGCGCAGGAGTCGATGGATTTCGGGCTGATCGACAACGTTCTGACGACGCGCGACGCACTTGACGGGGTCGTAAAGACCTGACCCCAATACCCCCGAGATTCAATCCGCCGCGTCAAAGAGCGGCCCGGCTCCGCGTTAAGTATCTCTTGAACAAATCGCGGATACCATGATTGAGTCTCTTTGGGGGACGTGTGTCCGCCAGAGGGGGCGGTAATGTCCGGCCAGGTAGTATGCGCGGAGGGAGCGCTGCCTGACCGTGGAAACGAAAACCGCGGTTCCGACGTAAGACGTCGCGGCCAGTCCTGGGGATAGAGATTATGAGCAAAGCCAGCGGTAGCGACAGCAAGAACACCCTCTACTGCTCTTTCTGTGGCAAGAGCCAGCACGAAGTCCGCAAACTGATCGCGGGCCCGACCGTTTTCATCTGTGATGAATGCGTCGAACTGTGCATGGACATCATCCGCGAGGAGAACAAGTCTTCACTCGTCAAGTCGCGCGACGGCATTCCGACTCCGTCCGAGATCTGCGCGGTGCTTGACGACTATGTGATCGGCCAGCGGCACGCCAAGCGCGTGCTCTCGGTTGCGGTCCACAACCATTACAAGCGCCTCAACCACGCTGCCAAGAACAACGAGGTCGAGCTCGCCAAGTCGAACATCCTGCTGATCGGCCCGACCGGTTGCGGCAAGACGCTGCTCGCGCAGACGCTCGCCCGCATCCTCGACGTGCCCTTCACGATGGCCGACGCCACGACGCTGACCGAAGCCGGCTATGTCGGCGAGGATGTCGAGAACATCATCCTGAAGCTGCTTCAGGCGGCCGACTACAATGTCGAGCGCGCCCAGCGCGGCATCGTCTACATCGACGAGGTCGACAAGATCTCGCGGAAGTCGGACAACCCCTCGATCACCCGCGACGTTTCGGGCGAGGGCGTCCAGCAGGCGCTCCTGAAGATCATGGAAGGCACCATTGCCTCCGTACCTCCGCAGGGCGGCCGCAAGCATCCGCAGCAGGAGTTCCTGCAGGTCGACACGACCAACATCCTCTTCATCTGCGGCGGCGCCTTCTCGGGCCTCGAGAAGATCATCTCCGACCGTGGCCGCAAGACCTCGATCGGCTTCTCGGCACGGGTTGCCTCGCCGGAGGACCGCAAGACCGGTGAAGTGTTCCGCGACGTCGAGCCGGAAGATCTGCTGCGTTTCGGCCTGATCCCCGAATTCGTCGGCCGCCTGCCGGTCCTGGCGACGCTCGAGGACCTCGACGAGGAAGCCCTGATCAGGATCCTGACCGAGCCGAAGAACGCCCTGGTCAAGCAGTATCAGCGCCTCTTCGACATGGAGAATGTCGACCTCGCCATCCATCCGGATGCGCTGTCGTCGATCTCCAAGAAGGCGATCGAGCGCAAGACCGGTGCCCGTGGCCTGCGTTCCATCATGGAACAGATCCTTCTGGAGACCATGTACGACCTGCCCGGCCTCGATGGCGTGCAGGAAGTGGTGATCTCCAGCGAGGTCGTCGAAGGCAAGGCGCGGCCGCTTTATATCTACTCCGACAGACGCAGCGACGTTGGTTCGACGGCCGGTTAGGCCGTCGAAAGCCACCCGCGAAAACGGCCCCGGGAAAACCCTTTGGCCCCCATTGTTGGCACCAGCCCCTTGTCTTGACACAAGGGGTGGGTGACGCCACCTAATGGCTCAGCGTCGCGCACAAACGCCTGCCGATTCATACTAATCCCGGTAGGCGGGCGGTTTCCTCCAGGTTTGCGATGCTCACGCCGGCGCTGCGCCTCCCCGCGGCGGCCGGTGAGGAAAGGACATAGCATGACCGTCGACCAGCAAGGTTCGACCGGAATCCCATCCGGAAATGAGGTCTACCCAGTTCTGCCGCTGCGGGACATCGTCGTCTTCCCGCACATGATCGTGCCGCTGTTCGTCGGCCGCGAGAAGTCCATTCGCGCGCTCGAGGAAGTGATGCGCGCCGACAAGCAGATTTTGCTCGCCACCCAGCAAAACCCGAGTGAGGACGATCCGACGCCCGAGACCATTTTCCCGGTGGGCACGATCGCGACCGTGCTTCAGCTCCTGAAGCTGCCGGACGGTACCGTCAAGGTGCTCGTCGAAGGCATCGGCCGTGCCGAGGTCGTGAAATATACGGCCAACGAGACCTATTACGAAGCCCATGCGCACAAGATGGCGGACCAGGTCGGCGACGTCGTCGAGGTCGAGGCGCTGTCGCGTTCGGTCGTGGCCGAGTTCGAGAACTACGTGAAGCTCAACAAGAAGATCTCGCCCGAGGTCGTCGGCGCCGTCACGCAGCTCGAGGATTATTCCAAGGTCGCCGACACGGTCGCCTCGCATCTCGCCATCAAGATTCCGGAGAAGCAGGCGATCCTCGCGCTGCCGACCGTCGTCGAGCGGCTCGAGCGCGTGCTCGGACTCATGGAAAGCGAAATCTCGGTCCTTCAGGTCGAGAAGCGCATCCGCTCGCGCGTCAAGCGCCAGATGGAGAAGACCCAGCGCGAGTACTATCTCAACGAGCAGATGAAGGCGATCCAGAAGGAGCTCGGCGATTCCGACGACGGACGCGACGAGCTGCAGGAACTGGAAGAGCGGATCGCCCGCACCAAGCTCTCGAAGGAAGCGCGCGAGAAGGCCCAGAACGAGCTGAAGAAGCTCCGGCAGATGAGCGCCATGTCCGCCGAGGCGACGGTCGTGCGCAATTATCTCGACTGGCTGCTCTCGATCCCGTGGGGCAAGAAGTCGAAGATCAAGAACGACCTGAACTTCGCTCAGGAGGTTCTGGATGCCGATCACTTCGGCCTCGACAAGGTCAAGGACCGGATCGTCGAGTACCTCGCCGTGCAGAGCCGCGCCAACAAGCTGCGCGGGCCGATCCTGTGCCTTGTCGGACCTCCGGGTGTCGGCAAGACCTCGCTCGGCAAGTCGATCGCCAAGGCCACCGGCCGCGAGTTCGTCCGTATGTCGCTCGGCGGCGTGCGTGACGAGGCGGAGATCCGTGGCCACCGGCGGACCTATATCGGCTCGATGCCCGGCAAGGTGATCCAGTCGATGCGCAAGGCCAAGAAGGCCAACCCGCTCTTCCTGCTCGACGAGATCGACAAGATCGGCATGGATTTCCGCGGCGATCCGTCCTCGGCGCTTCTCGAAGTGCTCGATCCGGAGCAGAACTCGGCGTTCAACGATCATTACCTCGAGGTCGACTACGACCTGTCGAACGTGATGTTCGTGACGACTGCGAACACGCTCAACATTCCGGGCCCGCTGATGGACCGGATGGAGATCATTCGCATCGCCGGCTACACCGAGGATGAGAAGATCGAGATCGCCCGGCGTCACCTGATGCCGAAGATCATCAAGGAGCACGCCTTGCAACCCAAGGAGTTCTCCGTCGACGACGAGGCCCTGCAGACCGTGATCCGGCGCTACACGCGCGAAGCCGGCGTGCGTAATCTCGAGCGCGAGCTCGCGACGCTTGCCCGCAAGAGCGTGAAAGAGCTGATCCTGTCCAAGAGGAAGTCGGTCAAGGTGACCGGCAAGAACCTCGAGGATTATCTGGGCGTGCCCCGCTACCGCTACGGCGAGGCGGAGCTCGAGGATCTCGTCGGCGTGGTCACCGGACTGGCCTGGACCGAGGTGGGCGGCGAGCTGCTGACCATCGAAGGTGTCATGATGCCCGGCAAGGGCCGCATGACCGTCACGGGCAATCTCCGCGACGTGATGAAGGAGTCGATTTCGGCGGCGGCGTCCTACGTCCGCAGCCGGGCCGTCGACTTCGGCATCGAGCCGCCGCTCTTCGACAGGCGCGACATCCACGTGCACGTGCCGGAAGGCGCGACGCCCAAGGATGGTCCCTCGGCCGGCGTTGCGATGGTGACCGCCATCGTGTCGACGATGACCGGCATCCCGGTTCGCCGGGACGTCGCGATGACGGGCGAGATCACACTCCGTGGTCGTGTCCTGCCGATCGGCGGTCTGAAGGAGAAGCTGCTCGCAGCACTTCGCGGCGGGATCAAGAAGGTCCTGATCCCCGAGGATAACGCCAAGGATCTGGCGGATATCCCGGACAACGTGAAGAGCGGCATGGAGATCGTGCCGGTGGCGCGGATGGACGATGTCATCAAGCACGCGCTGGTTCGCCGGCCCGAGCCGATCGAATGGACTGAGCCTAAACCGGCGACCGTCGCCGCTGCGGTTCCAGACGATGACGGCTCGGAAGCCAGAATGGCCCACTAAAGCCTTGTAAGCATTGACGAATAAGCGCCCGCCCTAGTGACGGGCGCTGCTTTTTCTAGTCCCCGCAATTCCCATCAAAATCGCGGGATTCCGCCGTTTTCGCTTGCCAGCCGGTCATTTTAGCAAGAGTGTTCGCCCTGAAGCTGGGGGCACGATTCGCTTTTGGCTGTGACCAGGGAAAGGGTTACCTCATGAACAAGAATGATCTTATCGCGGCTGTCGCGGAAAGCACCGGGCTGTCCAAGGCTGGTGCCGGTCAGGCGGTTGACGCGACGTTCGACGCCATCACCGCGTCCCTGAAATCGGGCACGGAAGTCAAGATCATTGGCTTTGGTAATTTCAGCGTAGCCAAGCGCGCGGCCAGCATGGGTCGGAATCCCCGGACTGGCGAAGCGATCAAGATCGCCGCCTCCAAGACTCCGAAGTTCAAGGCCGGCAAGGGCCTCAAGGATGCCGTGAACCGCTGATCAGGCGGTTTTCCATTCACGGCCCCGCGCCTGGCGCGGGGCCGTTTTCGTTTGGGGCGTTGCGCCAGCGGGGATGTCCCCGAATTATCCGGTCCGGATTAGGCCGGCGCCCGGCATTGCGCATTTACCTGAATGGATGTTCCGTGCTTGCACGGGGCCGGCCTACCGCCTAAATCCTCGGCGGTCAGCGACGGGCGGTTAGCTCAGTTGGTAGAGCGCCACGTTTACACCGTGGATGTCGGGAGTTCGAGCCTCTCACCGCCCACCACTTCCTGTCCCTGCAGCACGCGCTGGTGCCGGGCACCGCGATCTTCTTGTCCACTCTTCCGCCCGAACCTGCCCGAGCTTGGGCTCTTGTCCTGACTATCAAACTGGCCCCGCCGGCGGAGATCCGGCGCCCGCCGCCGCCTCACTGAACACGGCATCGCACCGACGCTCCCCCGACGAAGTCGTCAATTGCTTTCGCATGGGGCGGAGTCTAGGTATGAGATAATTCAGCTCGGGGGTCTTTCCATGAAATCCGTCCTTTGCGCTTTCGCGCTGGCCTGTCTGTCCTCGGCTGCCTTCGCCGCCGATCCCGATAGCACGCATTCCGCCGGCATCACGACGCTCCTCGAGGGCTATGGCGGCTACAACTGGATCGACACCACCGACACCGCCGGCGCAGACGAAGAGGACACGGATTTCGCCCTCTATGGCGGCTGGGCCGCCTTCAACATTCCGCTCTCGGGCTCTTACGGCCTCCAGATCGAGGCCTTCGGCGAGGGCACGACCTCCGACAATATCGACGATGACCAGGGTCAGTATCTCTGGTCGGCCGGCGGAGGCGCATGCCTATTGGCGCGATCCGGCGGGCAGCCTGATCGGCCTCTTCGGCGCCGGCTATTATGCCGAGGTCGGCGAGGAGACCGACGACCGGCAGTGGGGCTTCGCGGCGGGCGCCGAAGCCCAGGCCCATGTCGGCATGAGCACGATCTACGCGCAGATGGGCTATTTGACCTTCCCCGAGGCGACGGCAGATGACGCCGACTTCCCGTTGGATACCTTCTTCCTGAGGGGCGCCGCACGGCATTTCTTCACCGAGAACACCAAGCTCGAAGCCCAACTCGGCACTGCGATCGGCACGTTCGACGGCGGCGAGACGGATTTCTACCTCGTCGATTGGGCTATCGAGGCCGAGCAGGCGGTCGGCCAGGCCGGTGTCGGCCTGTCGCTCTTCGCCCGCTATGAGGGCATCTATGCCGAGGAGGTCGACGAGGACGACAACTCCCTCGATACGTCCGTCAAGTTCGGCCTCCGCGCCCGCTTCGGCGGCGGCGGCGGCGAGAGCCTCCTTGCGAATGACCGCAATGGCGTCAGCCTCGATCTCCCAGATGCCGGCCGCTGGGCCGGCGTGCTCGGCGGTCCGGTCGAATAGACCGTAGGGGCGGACGAGTCTCGCGCAAGCGACCCGCGGCCTGATCGGGGGGGAATCCGCCGCCTCTCACTCGCCTCCCACGATCGCAATCGCCACACTCCGATCGCGGCCGCAAGCATGAACGCCACAGCCGCCCTGTGAACGAGGAGCGCCCGGCGCCGAGCGTCCAGTCACCCAGGGCGAAGAGGCCGCGGCGAGGGTTCCACTGCCCGATATACAGTTGCACTTGAAGGCCCGGAGCAACATTGGGCGGCCTCCTGCACAACGGCGGCGCGGTGCGCGTCGATGAGGTCGAACAAGCGGCCGATCTTCCCCAGTGGCCGGGCCCGTCGAAATCGGCCGGGAGCGTTCCGCCGGCCTCCCGCTCCTTGGCCAGCCTTCCGACATGCCGCACCCGCGGGATTCCTTCTTGGGCTTCCCCGCGCCGACCGCGTAAAGGTTCTCTGACTTCAGGTCGGAGGAGACCTCATGCGCCTTGACGGAGTCGTGTTCGCCGGCCGGGTGGATGAGCCGGCTCAGTGGCATGTTGCCGTGAGGGACGTCGCGGAAGGAGAGCCTGGCGTAGACGCGAGGGAAGCGCCCACCGTTGGTGGTGACGCTGTAGCCCAGCGGGTGACCTCGCAAAATAGCGCGAACCCTTCGGTGGCGACGGTGATGCCGGTGCGGTGCTTGTCGCCCACCACCACCACCAGAAGGTGAGCGCGCTGGCGCGCGAGCGGATGGGCGGGCTGCAGAGCATTACCTCGGAGCCGCAGAAGCCGCGCGTTCTCCTGGTCGGGGCGCGCTTCGACACGGCGTGCGGCGATCTTCGCCGGTTCCTGTCGCGCAACCAGATTTCTTTCAACTGGCTGACGCCGGATGCGCCGGAACTGGAAGGCTCCTGGCCCGAAGCGCGCAAGGCGGCGACGGAAGGTCTCATGGCGCGGCTTGCGGATGGGACGGTGATCGAGAAGCCGGAGCTTCGCGACCTCGCCAATCGGCTCGGCGTGCAGACCCATCCGCGCGCCGCCGACTATGACGTGACGATCATCGGCGGCGGGCCGGCGGGGCTCGCGGCGGCGGTCTATGGCGCATCGGAAGGGCTGCGGACGATCGTCGTCGAACGCGAGGCGCCAGGCCGGCAGGCCGGCACCTCCTCGCGGATCGAAAACTATCTCGGATTTCCGAGCGGCATTTCCGGCGATGAGCTTTCCAGCCGGGCGCTGTCGCAGGCGCGCCGGCTCGGCGCGGAAATCCTGGTGACACGATCGGTCGCGCGGATCGATCCGGCGACGCGCGAGGTCTTCCTCGACGGCGACGAAATCATCCGGTCGCGGACGCTCATTCTTGCCACCGGCGTCACCTGGCGGAGGCTGGGCATCGAAGGCTTCGATCGGCTGATCGGCAAGGGCATCCACTACGGCGCGGCGCGCAGCGAGGCAAATGCCATGCACGGGCTCGACGTCTATCTCGTCGGCGCCGGCAATTCCGCCGGACAGGCGGCCCTCCATTTTGCCGGCCATGCGCGGCAGGTGACGCTCGTCGTCCGCGGCGGGTCGCTGGAAGACAGCATGTCCCACTATCTGATCGAGCAGCTCCGCGCGAAATCCAACGTCGCGGTCATGCTTCGTTCCGAGGTCCGTGCAGTGCATGGCGACACCAGCCTCGCGGCGATCGATATCGCCGACAAGGCCGGCGGCGAGACACGCCGGCATGAATGCGGCGGCCTCTTCATCTTCATCGGTGCCGATGCCGAGACCGAATGGCTGCCGGCCGATATCGCGCGCAACGAGCGCGGCTATGTCCTGACCGGCGACGATGTGAGGAAGGCCGGACGCTGGTCGCAGGACCGCGATCCGTATCTCCTCGAGACGAGCGCTCCGGGCGTCTTCGCTTGCGGCGACGTGCGTCTCAGTCCGGTCAAGCGGGTCGCGGCGGCGGTCGGCGAGGGCAGCATGGCGATCGCCTTCGTCCACCAGTATCTGGCGCGCGAGGAGCAGGCCCGCCGCAGCCGGTCCTGAACGTCGAACGGAAGCGCAGGCCATGAGTTGTAGCCTGGTGTAAGCCATGGAGGCGATTGATGGCTCGGACCCTTGCGAAGCGTGGTTTTCCCGTCTCTGAAATCCGGCGCTATCTCGAGCCGGGGCCGATCGTGCTCGTGTCCTCGGCGTCGAAGGGCAAGACCAACATCATGACGATGGGCTGGCACACCGTCATGGAGTTCTCGCCTTCGCTGGTCGGCTGCATGATTTCGTCCGGCAATCACAGCCATGCGATGATCCGCGAGAGCGGCGAATGCGTCATCAATCTGCCGACGACGAAGCTCACCGACACCGTCGTCGGGATCGGCAATACCTCCGGCAACGAGATCGACAAGTTCGAGCATTTCGGCCTGACGAGGGTGAAAGCCGCGAAAGTCGGTGTGCCGCTGATCGGCGAATGCCACGCCAGTTTCGAGTGCCGTCTTAATGACGACGCTCTGGTCAAAAATTACAGTTTTTTCGTCTTCGAGGTGGTCAAGGCGCATGTTGCGGCTTCGCCCAAGCATCCCGAAACGCTGCACTATACCGGCGATGGCGTCTTTATGGTCGCGGGCAAGATCATCAGCCGCCGCAGTCACTTCCGACCAGAGATGTTGTAGCCGTGGGCGGCATCGGGTACCGCTCTCGGCGTAATTGCGTTGCGAACCCTTTGCTCCCTTATGCGTTGGGCAAAAGGGGGGCTTCGATTGGTGGGTCGCCATGGAACGGAATTCCGACCTCAATCAGGATAACGACCTGTTCGAGCCGCGGGAGAAAGAACCGCGCACGCTTGCCGAGCTGAATCGCCTGATCGTTTCGACAGGGACGCTGATGCCGGGTGCAGGTCGCCCGATGCTGGGCGAAGGGCCTCAGGATGCGGAAATCGCCTTTGTGGGCGAGCAGCCGGGGGACCAGGAGGATAGCCAGGGGCGGCCTTTCGTCGGGCCCGCCGGCCAGCTTTTCGACCGGGCGCTGGTCGATGCCGGCGTCGAGCGCGGCGATGTCTACATCACCAACGCGATCAAGAATTTCAAGTTTCAGATGCGCGGCACACGTCGGATCCACCAGAAGCCGACCTCCGGCGAGGTGAAGCGCTATCGCTGGTGGCTCGACAAGGAAATCGAGCTGGTTCGCCCGAAACTCGTCGTCGCGCTTGGTGCCACCGCGGCGATGGCGCTTGCCGGCCGCTCGATCGCCATTGGGCGCAATCGCGGCGCCATCCGCTTCGGCCACCGCAAGGGCTATGTCACCGTGCATCCGTCCTTTCTCCTCCGGATCCTGGATGAAGCGGCTCGGCATGAGGCCTATCGTGAATTCGTCGGCGACCTCATGAAGATCAAGCGCCTTGCCGGACGGGCCTGACCGATCGGCGATTGCGGGACGCCTTCGCGGCTTATATTAGCCCGCTATCTCCTGGCAGGCGGTGCAGCATGGCGACGACGATCTACGGCATTCCGAATTGCGACACGATGAAGAAGGCGCGCAACTGGCTCGACGACCGGGGCGTTGCCTATGGCTTCCATGACTACCGGGCGAGCGGTCTCGATCGTGGCCGGCTCGAAAGCTGGGTCAAGGCGGTCGGGTGGGAGCCGCTTCTCAACAAAGCCAGCACGACATTTCGCGAATTGCCTGAAAAGGAGCGGCAGTCGATCGACGCGGCCAAGGCGATCAGGCTGATGCTGGCGCAACCAACCATGATCAAGCGGCCGGTGCTGGACCGGGACGGCAAGCTGACGGTCGGCTTCAAGCCGGATGTCTATGAGGCCGTCTTCAAGTCTGGGTAACCCCCTAAAACGAGAACGCCGCCGCCCGGGAGCGATACCGGACGGCGGCGATGTAGGACCGAAGAATGGGACGCCGTTGCGAGGGGGTGGAGGGCGTCCTGTCGAGTGGGGGCTCTTGGTCTCTTCGGTCCTGCTTCTCGGTTGTTGCTTCAGTTGCGGTTCGGGGTCAGGTCAGGCTTCAGGTCAGGTCCCGGATCGTGGGGTGCCG
>CAMCWB010000078.1 GCA_945882315.1 Bauldia litoralis
ATGAGGACAATATCGGAGCTTCCGCGACCCGACGCGCCGAATTTACCGGCCGCCGGGGCATCTGATCGCTCACGGAGGGGGGCGGGCTTGCGACTGCCCGTCCCTGGTGTCAATCTTGGCCGAAGAGCCGGTCATCCGGCGGATGCCGGACTAAAGGAGACAGACAGCGCGAACGATGGTCTTGGTTTTCACGTAAGGGTCCCTCCCGACTCGAGAGAGACAACCAACCCCACAACTCAGGAGCTTGTCATGCGCGCTTTGACGGAAGCGGGCATCCATTTCAATGGGTCCGGCGGCGGTATATCCCGCGAAGCAACAGAGGTGACGGTGGAGTTTTTCGTCGGCCACAAACCGAGGCGGTAAGGCGATCACAAATGTCCAGAGGAAAACACCTCAGCTTCGCTGAAGCGCGCAAGAGCGGGAAGCTCGCTCAATTCGCCACGGAGCATGAAGCGACGGGCGACCGCGACGCCTTTGAACACCTTGCTAAGGCAATGGCCGACGGAAAGAAGCGAGCAAAAGCGGGAACATCAAATCCGGCCGCTGGCGCAAATTCCAGCGGTACTCGATCTCGCCGAGATACCTAGGCAGATGCTTGGGCGAAACCCATATATGCGTTCCGGCAATCGTGCGCCTCAATATCGCCCAGAAGGCTTCGATGGTGTTTGTATGGACGCCGCCGCGAACGTATTCTTTCGCCTTGTGATTGACCGTCGCGTGCGTAAAGCCTTCTTCGCCGAGGTTCATGTAGCCGGTAAATTCGTCGGTCGCGACGCGAGAGCCGGGACGGACGTGCGTCTTGATGATCGGCGTCATCGTCGTCTCGGCCCGGTTGGGAATGACGCGCGTAATGACCTCGCCGCCACGCTCGACCATGCCGAGAACAATTGCCTTGTCGCCCTTGCCCATTTGGTCGTAGCCGCCGACGAACAATTCGTCCGTCTCGACAACGCGACCATGCGGACCACCGAGCGGCGCGTCACCATCAACGTAAGCGAGGTAGTCGCGGATTTGGTGAGCGATGCGCCAAGCTGTCTTGTAGGTGACGCCCAACTGGCGCTGCAATTCCTTCGCGGCAACGCCGTTTCGCGTCGTCGTGTAAAGGAACATCGCGTAGTACCACTTTTGCAGCGGCGTGCGGCTCCGGTGGAACGGCGTGTCCACCATCGGGTGGACGTGATGGCCGCAATTGCAGGTGTAAGCAGGCAGCTTCGTCAGCTTGTGAAACTTGCCGATTTCACCACATTTCGGGCAGGCAGGATCGTTGCCGTAGCGGACCTTAAACAGGTGCGCCAGACAGGCGTCATCACCCGGAAACTCGGCCAAAAACTGCGTGATTGTCATTGGCTTAGCCATGGACGTCTCTCCTATGGCCAAAAGATAGGTGCCCTATGAGCATACGTCAAGGGGATATATGCCAAAGATTCGTATTCCAGGCAACATGACAGGGCCTTTTCCGCCGCGCGCCGCGATCCCCGGTTCCGACCTGGGGGCCGACGAGCCGCATCAGCCACGCCCCGGCGGCATTGCCGAGCGGGCGGCGGGCGCGCGGCCGCGCGCCTATCTCGACAAGCTCAATCCCGAGCAGCGCCTCGCCGTCGAGACGCTGGATGGGCCGGTCCTGGTACTTGCCGGCGCCGGCACCGGCAAGACGCGCGTGCTCACCACCCGCATCGCCCATATCCTGGCGACCGGCGCCGCCCGCCCCTGGGAGATTCTCTCCGTCACCTTCACCAACAAGGCGGCGCGGGAGATGAGGCACCGCATCGGCGACCTGATCGGTGGCGCGGTCGAGGGCATGCAGTGGCTCGGCACCTTCCACTCGATCGGCGCCAAGCTCCTGCGCCGCCATGCCGAGCTGGTCGGGCTAAAGTCGGATTTCACCATTCTCGACACCGACGACCAGATCCGCCTGATGAAACAGATCATCGTTGCCGAAGGCATCGACGAGAAGCGCTGGCCGGCCCGCCAGCTTGCCGGCCATATCGACCATTGGAAGAACCGCGGCCTGACGCCCAAGGATGTCCCGGAGGCCGACGGCCGCGCCTTTGCCGATGGCCGCGGCAGGAAACTCTACGCCGCCTATCAGGATCGGCTGAAGGTCCTGAATGCCGTCGATTTCGGCGACCTGCTGCTGGAGTGCCTGCGGCTCTTCCGCGAGCATGAGGACGTGCTTGCCGAATACCGGCGGCGCTTCCGCTACATGCTGGTCGACGAGTATCAGGACACCAACGTCGCCCAGTATCTCTGGCTGCGGCTGTTGGCGGCCGGCAAGCACAACATCTGCTGCGTCGGCGACGACGACCAGTCGATCTATGGCTGGCGCGGCGCCGAGGTCGACAACATCCTCCGCTTCGAGAAGGATTTCCCCGGCGCCACGGTCATCCGACTCGAACGCAATTACCGCTCGACCAGCCATATCCTCGGCGCCGCCTCGCATCTCATCGCCCATAATGAAGGCCGGCTCGGCAAGACCCTGTTCACCGAGAGCGTCGACCCCGACTCCGCCAAGGTGACGGTCGCCTCCTCCTGGGATTCGGAGGAGGAAGCCCGCGCCGTCGGCGAGGAGATCGAGCAGCTTCAGCGCAAGGGCGACCGCCTCAACGAGATCGCCATCCTCGTCCGCGCCTCCTTCCAGATGCGCTCTTTCGAAGACCGCTTCGTCACGCTGGGCCTCCCCTACCGCGTCATCGGCGGGCCGCGCTTCTACGAACGCCAGGAGATCCGCGACGCGCTCGCCTATTTCCGGACGATGGCGCAGCCCGCCGACGACCTCGCCTTCGAGCGCATCATCAACGTGCCCCGCCGCGGCATCGGCGAGACGACGGTCAAGCTCCTGCACGACCGCGCCCGCGCCATGAACATGCCGCTGATGCAGGCCGCCGCCGATATCGTCGAGACCGACGAGGTCGCGGCACGCACACGGACCGCGATCAAGGACCTGCTTGCCTCCTTCGCGCGCTGGCGCAGCCAGCTCGACACGCTTCCCCATACCGAGCTCGGCGAGATCATCCTGGAAGAGTCCGGCTACACCGAGATGTGGCAGGCCGACCGTTCCGCCGATGCGCCGGGCCGCCTGGAGAACCTGAAGGAGCTGATCCGCTCCATGCAGGAATTCGAGTCGATGACCGGATTCCTCGAGCACATCTCGCTGGTCATGGACGTCGACAGCGAGGGCGAGGTCGACAAGGTCTCGATCATGACCCTCCACTCGGCCAAGGGCCTCGAATTCGAGACCGTCTTCCTGCCCGGCTGGGAGGAAGGCCTGTTCCCCTCGCAGCGCACCCTCGACGAGAGCGGCCGCGCCGGGCTCGAGGAAGAACGCCGCCTCGCCTATGTCGGCATCACCAGGGCGAAGAAGCGCGCCATCATCCGCTTCGCCTCGAACCGCCGCATCCACGGACTCTGGCAGGCGGGCGTCCCATCGCGCTTCCTCGACGAATTGCCCGAGGCCCATGTCGACGTCGTCGAGGAAGGATCGAACTACGGCGGCTACGGCTCCAATTCTTATGGCGCCAGCCGCTTCGACCTCCGCGACCCCTTCCAGAACACCTACAGCACACCCGGCTGGCAGCGTGCCCAGAAGAACCGCGAGTCGAATGACGACAAATCCCGCCGCGGCTTCGGCGGCCCGCTCAATTCCGGCCCGCGCCTGATCGAGGGCGACCTGGTGGCCAAGAGCGTCATCGGCGGCCATTCCGACTTCTCGCCGGGCGAGCGCATCTTCCACCAGAAATTCGGCTACGGCCGCATCCGCTCGATCGACGGCAACAAGCTCACCATCGACTTCGAAAAAGCCGGCCAGAAACGCGTTCTGGACAGCTTCGTCGAGCGGCATTGATCGATGTTGAGATCAAGCCGTGATATTCTGAGGCGGCTGCAACGCGAAGGCTGGCTTCTTGACCGGGTCGCCGGATCGCACCATGTCCTTCGCAACGCCAGGACAGGTGCATGGGGTGCTACAATCGTGGTGCCGCACCCCGAGAAAGACTTGGGCAAAGGATTGGTTCGCGCGATTTATCGCCAGGCTGGCTGGGATCCGGATTGAGAGTGAACGACATGCGCCACTACGTTGCCATCGTCGAGGATGCAGGACCCGAAACCGCGATCGGCGTTTGGTTTCCCGATCTCCTCGGCTGTTTCTCGGCGGGAGATACGGTTGAGGAGGCCATGCAGAATGCAGCGGACGCCATCGGCCTCTATGCCGAGGCAATCGAGAAAGACGGCAGGAGCCTTCCCGCCCCGCGCACGCTCGCCGAGCTTCGCGAGGACCCCACCTTCACCGACGATGTGAAGGGAAATCTGGTCGCGCTTGTCTCCGCACGGACGGCCGTCGCCGCCTAATCTGTAGGGCAGATTAGCCCCAACGGGGCGTAATCCGCCGTCGGCCTTGCGGCGGGTTGCGCCTACGCCACCAGCCTCTGGTGCAGCGCCTCGGCCCAACTCCCGGTGAGGGAGCGGAAGATCCAGTTCTTGCGCGACCGGAGACGCTGATAGGCGGCCTTGAGGTCGAGGATCATGGTGATCCGGCGACTGCGTGAATGCAGTTCGCCGACGTCATGCGTCGCCACCGCGTGGAAGCCCATGACGCGCGTGTGGAAGCCGAACGGGCTGTGCGGGTCGTCCTCGAACACATCCGTGACGAAATGGGTGAAGCCGCGCTCCAGCGTCTCTTCGGTGGCACCGCCCATCAGTGCCGCGGCGACCATGATCTTGCCGCGGAACTCCGGCAGCACCGCGAAGCGGCCGATCTCGGCGACGCGGTTGTCGCGCAGGAACTCGTTGATGTCCGGCGCCTTGTCGAGAAGCTTGAAACCGTATTTGGCATATTCGGCGAGCGGCGGATTGTAGAGAACGCGGAGCACGCCGGCCGGCGTTCCGTCGATCTTGACGATGAACCAGGAGATGTCCTCGCGGAAAAGGTCGGCGGGCGGTATCTGCCCGGCCGGGTCGCTCACCCAGCGCTTTTCGGAGTGATAGGTGGCGCGGAGGATCTCGATCACCTCATGCCGCCCGGCCTCGTCCGCGACGCGCGCGGAGACAATATTCCGATCGGAAATCATGCTGCTTCTCCTTTGCGCGGTTTCCAGGATTTGCCCGACAGGCGGGCGATTTCGGTCATGAGCACGCCGTGCCAGAGCCGCACGTCCTTGACTGAGGCGACGCCGGCCTCGGATAGCGTGGGCGGCTGCAACGGCGCGCCGATGTCGATCTCCATCGGGCCGAGAGCGTTCTCCGTCCGCTGCGGAAAACGGATGCCGATCGGAATCACCTTCACGCCGGTTTCCAGCGACAACCGCGCCGCGCCGGTACGCCCGCCGAGCAGCCGCGACGGATCGCGATTGACGGTGCCTTCCGGAAAGATGCCGACCGGGCGCCCGGCAAGGAGATGCTCCCGTGCTCTTTCGAGCGCCGGCATCGGGTCGGTGAAGAGTGGCTTCAGGAGATTGAGGAAACGCGGCCGCGCCGGCTTGCGCGTCACCGTGATCGTGCCCGCCCGGCGATAGAAGAAGCCGACGCCGGGGATCAGCCTGAAATTCCAGTCGGCGAGGAAATGGATGAGCCGGCCGCCACGATGCAGCATCAGCATGGCCGGCAGCAGCATCGCCTCGCGCCGCGACGCATGGTTGGCGACGAGGATGAAGGGATCGACACCGGGCCGCATATGCTCGAGGCCGCGCACCGCGCCGACATGGCCGCGGCCGAGGAGCGCGACGCTCTTCAGGAGGAGGCGATCGCCCGGGCCCTGGTAGGGCAGCGGCCAGCGCAGGATCTCCCGCCAGACCGGCGGGTTCCAGACCAAGGTCTGCGCCTCGATGCTCTCCATGCCCTCGACTTCACCTGAGCCACCTTTGATTCCCGGATTTTCGGGCGCCTGTGTTGCAGGCGGATGAGGGCTCGATGACGGATCGGTGACGCGGCCCGCTCAGGTGAACGCGATTGCCAGTCCGCCGCCCGCCATGCCATGAGGCGTCACGCGCCCCCGAACCCGTCCGGAAAAATGACCGCCAAGATCGCCCAATATCTCCTGACCGAGGCGGAAGCCGTCGCCCTGTCCGCCGCCATCGATGTCGACGACACGCTCTCCGCGCTTCCCGCCGGCATCGATGAGACGGCCAAGGGCAAGCGGTTCACGCTCTATCTGTCGGGGGCCGACGATGCCGGAGAGATCGCCGCGCTGAAGAAGATCGCGGCGGCGATCCTGCCCGGCAAGGCCGGCAAGCCGACGATCGAAACACTGCCCGATACGGACTGGGTGGCGAAGAGCCTCGAAGGCCTGCCCCCGGTCCGCGCCGCGCGTTTCATCGTCCTTGGCAGCCACGACCGCGCCAGGCGGTTGCCCAACGAGATCGCCATCGAGATCGAAGCCGGCGAGGCTTTCGGCACCGGCCATCACGGCACGACGGCCGGCTGCCTGATCGCCATCGACCGTCTGGCGCGGACGCGGCCGATCCGCAGCGCCCTCGATGTCGGCACCGGCTCGGGCGTGCTCGCCATCGCCATCGCCAAGGCGGCCAAGGCCCGCGTGCTGGCGAGCGACATCGATCCGGTCGCCACCCGCGTCGCGAAGGAGAATGTCGCGCTGAACGGTGTCGCCGCGAACGTCACCGTGGTCACGGCCGGCGATCTCAAGGGCGGCGTCTTCAGCGGCGCCGGTCCTTTCGACCTGGTCGTCGCCAACATCCTCGCCGGCCCCCTCATCGGCCTCGCGCCATCCATCCGCCGCCATCTGGCGCCGGGCGGCACGGTCATCCTCTCCGGCCTCATCCCCGACCAGCGCGCCCGCATCGTCGCCGCCTATCGCGGCCAGGGGCTGCGGCTCGTCCGGAGCATGATCCTGAACGACTGGCTGACGATCACCTTCGAGCGTTAGCCGCCCGAGCGTTCCGCATTGTGAGCCGGCAAATGAAAAGGGCGGGCACCAGGCCCGCCCCTATCATGGAAAAAACCTAAAGCGGATAGCGGGCGTCGATACCGCGTGCCAACGCCTTGCGGTCGACGCCATAAGCCGCAAGCGTCGCGTCGTCGAGCGTCAGCATGTAGCCGTTGATGTAGGGGCGGCCCTGAAGAGCGCGGGCCGAACTCACGCGCCGCAGCGTCCGCCGCGCAATGGCGCCCGGCCGCGAAATCTCGCTGCCAAGCTCGCCAAGGGTCAAAGTCACCATCATCGAATTCCTTTCGGACGAGTCGTCTTCCTCCTCCGTAAGCCTCGGAATAGCGCCTCATAACACTCTAAGTAACCGGAATAACCGCATGGCACGCATGCGCCTTTCGCATGTGCGAAGTAATTTTGGCGCAGCGCACGATTCTTACGCATGAGAAGGCCGTTGATCGTTCGTTCGGCAATTGAAGGTCGGAAGGCGGCGCTTTAGAAGAAAGTATGTTCCAATCCTTCGACGATCCCGCCGGCGGCGCCGGCAAAGAGCGCCTCGCGCGTCTGCAGGCGGAGATGGCCCGTCAGTCGCTGACCGGCTTCCTCATTCCGCATTCCGACGAGTATCAGAGCGAATATCTGCCGCCAGCCGCCGAGCGTCTCGCCTGGCTGACCGGCTTCACCGGTTCGGCCGGCTTCGCCATCGTGCTGAAGGACAGCGCCGCCCTCTTCGTCGATGGCCGCTATACGCTCCAGGCCGCCAATCAGGCGGACACCGGCGCTTTCGAGATCGTCCATCTCATCGACTCGCCGCCGTCGAAATGGCTTTCGGCCAAGCTCTCGGCGGGTGACCGGATCGGCTACGATCCCTGGCTCCTGACGATCAAAGACGTGGGCCGCTTCGAAGACGTCTGCGAGGCGGCCGGCGCCAAGCTGGTCCCCGTCGCGACGAACCCGATCGATGCGCTCTGGAGCGACCGTCCCGCCCCGCCGCTCGCCGCCGTGACGCTGCATCCCGTCGAGCTCGCCGGCGAAGCCTCGTCCGACAAGATCTCGCGGATCCGGAAATCGCTTGCCGAGAAGCATGTCGATGCGGTCGTCCTGACCCAGGCGGATTCGATCGCCTGGCTCTTCAATATCCGCGGCGCCGATGTCGCCCATAATCCGGTGGCGCTGTCCTTCGCCATCCTGCCGAAGGACGGCCGGCCGACGCTCTTCATCGACGGCCGCAAGCTCTCCAACGCCGTCCGTGCTACGCTCTCGGAACTGGTCGGCATCGGCGAGCCGCCGGAGTTCCTGGCGGCGCTGACCACCCTCGGCAGGGACGGGGCGACGGTCCTGATCGATCCGCAGACGGCGGCCTCCGCGATCGGCAAGGCGCTGAAGGATGCCGGCGCGGCGCTCGTCGAGGGCGGCGATCCGGTGACGCTGCCCAAGGCGCGCAAGAACGCCACCGAGCTTGCCGGGTCGCGCCGCGCCCATATCCGCGACGGCGCCGCGATGACGCGTTTCCTCGCCTGGCTCGAGCGCACCGCTCCGGACGGCAGCATCGACGAGATCGCCGCGGCACAAAAGCTGGAGGAGTTCCGCGCCGAGACCGCCCGCCGCGACGGCGCCGAGCTTGCCGAAATCTCCTTCGACACGATTTCCGGCGCCGGGCCGAACGGCGCCATCGTCCATTACCGCGTCACCAAAAAGACGTCACGGCGGCTCGAAGCCGGAACCCTCTATCTGGTCGATTCCGGCGGCCAGTATCGCGACGGCACCACCGACATCACCCGCACGGTCGCGATCGGCACCCCGACCGCCGAGATGCGCGACCGCTTCACCCGCGTCCTCAAAGGCCACATCGCCGTCGCCACCGCCCGTTTCCCCGCCGGCACCAACGGCGCCCAGCTCGACGGGCTGGCACGGCTGGCGCTCTGGCAGGCCGGCCTCGACTACGATCACGGCACCGGCCACGGCGTCGGCTCGTTTCTGGCGGTGCATGAGGGCCCGGCCCGTATCTCCAAGCTCGGTGCGGTTCCGCTCGAAACCGGCATGATCATCTCCGACGAGCCCGGTTACTACCGCACCGGCGCCTACGGCATCCGGATCGAGAACCTCCTTGCGGTCATGGCGCCGGAAGAAATTGCCGGTGGCGACCGGCCGATGCATGCTTTCGAGACGCTGGGCTTCTGTCCCATCGATCGGCGGCTGATCGATGTCGGCCTTCTGACGCAACAGGAGCGCGACTGGCTCAATTCTTATCACGGACGCCTGCCGCAGCAGCTTGGTCATCTCCTTGACGCCGGCGAGCGCGCCTGGCTCAACACGGTATCCAGACCAATCTAGGGCTATTGCCCATCGCTGCCACAGAATTACCTTTTTATCTTCGGCGTTCAGCCGGAACGCATCCGAATGTGTCGCGTTAGCGGGGTAGATTTCTTGGAGAAAAGGAGAATCCAAATGAAGACCCTTATGACCGCAACCGCCCTGGCCGCCCTTGTTGCCGCGTCGCCGGCCTTCGCCCAGTCCACCGAAACACCGGCCTCGCCGCCTGCAATGAGCGAGCCGTCGCCGGCTCCGAGCATTGAGACGCCGGAAGCACCCAGCATGACCGCGCCGGAAACGACGTTGCCCGACACCAGCGCCCCCGACGGCGCGATGGCACCCTCGATGGGCAGCCCGGATACCGCCGCAGCCAGCTCGGACCTGTTCATCACCGAGCAGGCCTCCGATGACCATCTCGCGTCGTCGCTGATCGGCGCGTCGGTGAAGAATGGCGCCGACGAGGATCTTGGCTCGATCAACGACATCGTTCTCTCGGATGCCGGTGATGTTGACGCCGTCGTGATCGGTGTCGGCGGCTTCCTCGGCATCGGCGAGAAGAATGTCGGCGTCAGCTTCGACGCGGTCGAGAAGACCACGGATGCGGACGGCAATGTCGTCCTCGTCCTGGAGACGACCCGTGAGCAGCTTGAAGCCGCTCCGGCCTTCGTCACGGTCGCCGAAGCCCGGCAGGACCAGGAAATGAGCCCGCCGGCCGCTACGACCGAGCCAGTCGCGCCTGCCCCTGCCCAATAACTAAGACCGAGATTGGATCTTGGAACTTGCCCGTCGGTGAAAGCCGGCGGGCATTTCTATTGGAAGCATCGGGAGTAGCGAGTAGCGAATAGAGGTGGGCAGGCGGATCAGCTCGCTATTCGCCTGTCATCTGGCAATCGTCAAATCGTCCAGAACCATTTGCCAGTAATGAAGCGTCGACAATCGCACGCGGGTGATGTCTACGAGCATGGGCTGATAATGAACCGGCGTCAGCGCCGACAGCCTTACCTCGTCCCGCGCGACCGGCTCATCGCCTCGCCAGCATTCTATGATCCCGGTCTCTCCTTCCGATTGAAGCCATGCGGCGGAAAGCAGCGCTCCCAGGAAGTCGAAGGGCGTCTCGCTCCAGAATTCCGCCGGGTGGCCGCTACTCGTATAGGTCATGTGATCGCCCGAGGTGTTGCCGTTCACGTAGCCTTGGCTGCCCCTTTGGAAATCGCGGCGGATGACATTCAGGTTGAACCAGTTCAGCCCGGCAAAGCCAGAAGGGATTTTGCGCAGGCCGCGCGAACTGACATCATCGAAGGAGATCGTCGTCCTCGGCTTTCCAAAGGCCACGAAACGGGACAGATCGCAGGTCCCGAGATCGATCGGATAAGCGCCGAGCGGGACCGACCTTTCGCACCCCGATAGGCGCAGTGACATTCTGTCCGCGCCTTCCGGAATTTTCAGGAGGAACGAGCCTGCGAGCTCCGTCGAGGCGACCTCGTCCGCGCCGCGATGAACACGCGCCGCAGCGTTGACTCCCTCGGGGAGAGTGCCGCGTACGAAGCGTTCCGGAGCGATCCCCACCGGCCTCACCATCTCTTCCGTGCACAGGCCGGAGGTGGAACCGGGGAGTTCGAAGAAGCTCCTGGATTGCATCTCGTTTTTTGAGGTCGCGCCCCATCCCGGTGGAACCGAAACGGCAAACTCGTAAAGTCCCGGCCGGTTGATCGCCGCCTTCCGCTTCGTCGTTGAGGTAATGAAATTGGCGAAGCCGTTGCCGTTCGTTCGGACCGTGGCCAAATACCGGTTTCGCCCGCGTAGGCGAACGACAATGCCTCCCATCGGCCGATCGCCGATCCCGTAAATCCCGTCCCGGTCGACGTCGAAATAAACAAAGGAGGAATAGTTCAGCTCGCCGGAGCTCTTATTCCAGTCCGCTCGGACGGCATAGTCCTGCGACTGCGGCCAGTGTCGAGCCCGGGCTTTCTTCCGCTTGAGCAACAGCCGCGCCAGCGCGAAGGCGCTGGCAACGATCAAAAGCAGGAGGGTTACGATAAGCGGCAGGATTTCAGCCAAGCAACCCTCCGGACAGCAAAACGCCCGACACTAGGCCGGGCGCGCAAATTCTTATCTACAGCAGCGATGCTGACTTAACCGCCGTTGCCAACTCCGTTGGTTTCAGGACCCGTCGGCTTGGTCGCGGTGACCGCCTGCAGTCGAACCTGCGCCTTAAAAAGCGTCGGCTTGTCGTAAGCCCGCTTCATGATGTGCTCCCCGATCCCATTCGAATCCTCATCAATTCTGCGTATGCTACTGCCGCGGCCTCCTTGCCGCAACTGCCGATCGCGTCGCTGCTGACGATCCCCACGGACGCGAAACGCCCGATACTTAGGCCGGGTCTGTGGGGCCGGTTGGCTTGGACGGCACCGCGGTGACCGCCTGCAACCGAACCTGCGCCTTGATCAAACTCGGCTTTTCGTAAGCTCGTTTCATGAACTTGCCCACCCGCGTTCGTTTCCGGTCAACTGGCAGGCTAAGCTTTCTCGTCCACCGCCGCAACGGCCTCAGTTTCCGCCGACCGGCGTCAGCTCTCCTCGTCCCGTATTGCGATATGGGTCACCCAATCGCGCCATTTGCCGAGAGGACTGGACCATGGTCGCTTTCGGATGAGACGAACCCGGCGGTCCTTGGCATCCATGTCGACGGTCAGCAATCCAATCTGCGCTGGGTTCCCGGTCGGCGGCCCAAGCTCGCGATCGAAACCGGCGATGCGGAGCGCCGGGAAGCCATCGACACGAACAGCCCGCCGGCGCGCCAGCACCATGCAGCGGAAACGCATGTCTTCCGCATGGAGGGAAGACGAGAGCGCGAGATCGCGTGCGGTAACCCGTGGATAGGTGGCGTCCTCCGCCTCCTGTGGCACGCTCGAGATCGTTCCGTCGAGATAGGCTGGCAGCGCCTCTGACAGGAGTTGGCGTCCCGCCGTCGCCGCGGCCAGCATATAGCGCGCCAAGGACCCGTCGCTTGGAAAGGAAACGGGCCTCCGGGCGATGATGGCGCCTTCATCGAAGCGGTCGGTCATGACGTGAAGCGTCATGGCGCCGTCCGTCAGGATGGACCGGTCGAGCACCATCGCATGGAAGGGCGTGGGCCCCCGATAGCGGGGCAGTGGCGCCGGATGCAGGTTCACGGCCCGGTCGCCGAACTGCTCCAGCATCTCGGCCGGCACCAGATACGAAAAATAGACGCTGATGAGGACATCCGCCCTCGCCGCTTTCAGAGCGTCGATGCGCTCGGGCCACGATGCGAGCCGCGGCACGGCGCGAACCGGGATGCCGTGCCGTCGTGCAACAGTGGATACCGACCACTGCGGGGCGAAAAGAGCATAACGCGCATCGCGGTGAATGGCCCCCTTCCATCGCGGCTGCCCGTACCAGACTTCGGCAATCTCGTGCCCGGCCGACAGCCAGCCCCGCATCGCCGCTGCCGTGGCGGGATCCATCGCTCCGAGGAAAAGCGCGCGGTAGGTCCGCATCGACTACCCCGCCCTCAAAAGGCGCCGGTAGAGACGGCGCTGCGGAATGAACCGCCAACGGTGGGGACCCTTGGCACCGAGGACCATCCTCGCGCCGATGAGACGGCGCTCCCAATCGCTCCCGGCCGGTCAGGGCAAGCTGCCCAGGAGCTCCCGGCATTCCTCCGCGCCAAAGATCTCCGTCGCGAGGCGCAGCATCGTGCGGAGCGGCAGGACGGCGCCGGTCTCGACGGCGCGCTGGCCCAGTTCCTTGCCGTCGACCCCCACGCGTGCGGCCATCATCCCATCCACGACATATTGGAGCCTGCCGAACAGATGCGACGTCGCGGCGTGCACCGCCGCCAGAATGAGGCGGGCCGCTGGTGTGACGCCTCCCGACCGTTCACCCGCGTAGCGCTCATAGTCCAACGAAATTCTCTCCCGGAGCCGCTTCGTATGCACCAGGTCCGTGTGCAATTCGACCAGTATGTATCCGACTTGCGGATGCGGCTTCAGCCATTGGCGCTCGGTATAGCCGACGTCGTCAGCCTTCGGCTGATGTTCATTGAAGCCCTGCCGCATCAGTATGTCACGCAGGTCCGGTTCCACAGAGGGATGCAGGAGAAGGTCGATATCCGCAAAGGACCGATACTGAATCCCGCCAAAAATCTGTTCGGCGAAATCGAGACCCTTCACCAGGGCAACCGGTAGTCCCGCCATCGCCGAGCGGACCTCCCGCGCCACCTCGGCCAGAACCATGACCTGAGCCGTCTCCTGGAGGCGCTTCTCGTTGACGGATTGAATGAGCGCAAGCGCCCTTTCCCCGCGTTGCTTGCCTGTGCCCAAGATGAAAGCGTCGGGATCGTGCCGCAAGAGCCCAAGCAGATGCCCGAAAAGAACCGGCTGGACGCTATGCCGCTCGGCCTCGAACAGGAGCCGGTCGACGGTCCGCGCGTCATCGGCGGCAATCGCCTCGGCCGGCCACGCCGCGTTGAGGCCGCGCGGATCGGAGAGCCGCGCCAGCCAGTTCTCGATCGCCGCTCGCGTCATACCGCTCCTTCCAAGAATCTTTTGACGAAAGCCGGAAGAGCATCGAGGTCGGGTCCCGCATGCAACCGATAGGTCGGGACCGCGGCGAGCGCCCGCCCCAAGGCATCGAACATCTGGGCCGACCGCTGTGGCGCGCCGGACGCATACCAGGCGATATTGTCGGCGGCGATCTCGATGAGCGCGGCACTTTTCGGAACCGGCTCGATCCCATGGCCACCGGCACTCCTGCTGCCGAGAACGATAACCGCCTCCAGCGGCACCAGTGTCGGCTTCGCAAGGTCCAGATGGCCGGCGACATCGCAAAGCGGCAGGCCCTGCTCGCCGCTGCCGTCCCAATGCTCGCCGAGCAACGGCGCCAGCCACGGCATCAGCGCGGCCGTGTGCTTATGCACCTTCAACCCGCGCGGCAAGCCCCAGGCCCGCACAGAATCCGGGCCGAATGCGATCACGCCGGCATCGTCGGTCATCAGCCCGAACCCACCGCGCGAGAGCGCAATCGCCGTCGTCGTCTTGCCGCCTCCGGACGGGCCGCAGACGAGAATCGCGCCTCCGGTCTTTGGCCGCGTGAGACACGCGGCGTGGACGAGATGCTGCTCTCCCGCAAGAAGCACGAAATCGAGGAGGAGCATCGACGCGGAGCCCATGAAACGCCGCCCGCCCCCGGGCGCCAATGCCACGGAGGCTTGACGCGACGCCGGCGCGATGTCGAGGACGCAGGCCCCGGCGACCTCGAGACGGCAACGCTCCTCGGTCTCGAATAATCGCCCGGCGCCGCCCTCCGGAAACGTCCCTTCCCAGACCAGAGGCAGGTCCTCTGCCGCAACGGGCTCTCCCGTTCCGATGCGCAACACGAAAGGCGGCTTGGCGAAGGACCGCTCATCGCCGGCGATAAACCCGCCAAAGCCGCGCCCAAACATTTCGGCGATTTCCGCGTCCTCCGCCTCCAGGCGAAGCCCGGAGCCACAGAAATCATAGGTCGCCTTCTCAGTCATATGTCGCCCGGGCTAGCGTGGCATCCTTTGATGCGAGCGCCACCGAGCCGTCATAAGCAAAGAGATCGATCATCGGACCGGCCGGCGGGTTGATCACCGTCACCTCATTGACCGTCACCCAGCAATGCGCTTGCGGACGCTGCGTCGTGATCGTTTGCGGCACCAGCCCGAAATGCAGGATAGGTCGATAGCCTGCAAGCGACAGGTAGTGAAATGCGAGAAGCCCTTCCCGCAGGCAGCGGCGGCCGCGCATACGCATCGGCCTTGCCACGGCACGCTTCACCTCCGCGACGATCGTCAACGGCGACAATCCACCATAGGCCTGCGCGCCCGGACCAGGCGTCGCCCGGGCAAGGATTTCATCGAGTGGTCGCCTGGCGAAGACCGGCATCAGCCGCGCCGCGATCCATAGATTGAGGCCAAACGGAATGCGGTGGGAAACAAAGGGCATCATCGGACGATTGCGATCAGCGATTCTTTCCGAAGCTCGCCCGCGACCTCGATGAGGTCCGACGTCAGCGTCGCCGCCGCGACGTCGATGAAGCTGGTCAACTCCTCGACGATCGCCGCGATCGTCCTCGTTCCATCGATGCGCTGGAGAAAGTCGAGCGTCGTGTCGTTCACGGTGTACATCTCGCCGCTATCGAGCCGTAGCAGCACACCGCCTTCCTTCGGCCCGAGGGCCTGAACGGCGACCCGCGGCGCGATGGCCAGGACGCTCGATGCCCGAAGCGTTTCTGATGTCTCGACGGCCATGGGATCTCCTCGGAATCGTAGGGTGGGCAAAGGCCGAAGGCCGAGCCCACGCGTATTCATCGACGCTCCCGCGTGGGCACGACGCTGAAACGCGCCTTTGCCCACCCTTGTAATAGCGGGATCGCTTATCGTGGGGACATTCCGAGAGGAATGCCTGCCGCAGATTGCCGTCTGCGGCAGGCTGCTGGCGATCGGATCGAGCCCACCCTGAGCGGC
>CAMCWB010000079.1 GCA_945882315.1 Bauldia litoralis
CTGTCGAACCGTGTGTTCAAAACCTACGACGAGATCGTTGCCCTGTGCTGTGACGCCTGGAACAACCTTATCGATCGACCTTGGAAGATCATGTCCATCGGAATGCGTGACTGGGCACATCGGTTCTGATCAGTGCGGGCTGGTATAAGTCCTTCCCCGTCCCAGTTATTTCCTCAGAGCAGTTCCGGCCCGGCCTAGAGGCCGCCCCAATGCTCCGGTTCGCCGGCGATTGCCGCGGACAGCGCCTCATATTGATCGCAGCCCTTGCCGCAGAGCGTCTCGAGCTTGGCGAGCTGCACTTGCGCGAGATCAACCTTACCGGCGGCGATATAGCCTTCGCCGAGATATTCCCGCGTATTCAGGTTGTTCGGATCGATGGCGAGCGCCTGATGGTAATAGGCGATGCCGGTATCGACGGCGCCGAGCTTGCGGTTGGCGTAGCCGATATACGTCAGAACGCCGGAATCGTGCTTGTTGCGCACCGCGTTCAGCGCCTCCAGCGCATTCTCGTAGTGGCCGGCAAGCGCAAGCGCGCGGCCCTGCTCATAGAGTTCGCGGTCGTCGAGCATGCTGGTCGGCTCGCAGATGCCCTTGTCCTTGTTGTAGGTCATGCCGGCCTTGCATTTGACGGCGTCACCCGAGCCGCCGCCATCGCCGCCGGCGGCGATCGCGAGATTGCCGGTCGCCGAAACGGTCAGCATGAAAGCGAGGCCGCAAGCCGTCGCAAGGCTGGGCATGGAAAATTTCGTCATGGTCCGATCCTCCGGGCTGCTTCCGGCGCAAAAGCCGGGATGCTGATAGATTGACACCTGCTGATGACGGATTCTTCCACGCAATCTCCCATCCGGTCACGATTTCACGGAAATCGGCTCTAGGCCGCCGGGATCCTGGTAGCAGCCGCGCTGCCGGCCGAGTTGCCGGACCAGGGCGAGGACCGCGTCGATCGCCGGCGTGGCGATGCCGGTAAAAGTTCCAAGTTCCGCGACCGCACCGACCAGCGCGTCGATCTCCATCGGCCGGCCACGCTCAATATCCTGCAGCATCGAGGTCTTGTGCGCGCCGACTTCGCCCGCCCCGGTGATGCGGCGGTCGACATCGACGGGGAAGCGGACGCCGAGCGCTTCGCCGATCGCCTGCGCCTCGATCATCATCTGGCGCGCTAGCGCACGCGTCGCCGGATCGCCGACGATCCCGGCCAGGGTCGCGCCGGTCAACGCCGAGATCGGGTTGAAGGAAAGGTTGCCCCAGAGCTTGACCCAGAGGTCCGAACGGATGTCGGAACGGACCGGCGCCTTGAGGCCGGCCGCGACCATCGCCTTCGACAGAGCGAGGACGCGTTCGCTCTTCTCGCCGGACGGTTCGCCGAGCGGGAAGCGGTCGCCTTCGACATGGCGGACGACGCCCGGTTCGTCGACTTCGGTCGCCGGATAGACGACGCAGCCGATGGCGCGCTCGGGGCCGATGCCGTCCCAGATGCGATTGCCGGGATCGACGGAGACGAGGCGCTTACCCTCATGCGGGCCGGCGAGCTTGTGGAAATACCACCAGGGCACGCCGTTCTGCGCCGTGACGACGGCGGTGTCGGGTCCGAGCAGCGGCTGCATCGCAGCGACGACGCCGGACACCGAATGAGCTTTCAGCGCCAGGATGACATAGTCCTGGACGCCGAGCTTGGCCGGATCCTGCTCCGCTTTGACGGTATGGATCGTCTCCCTGCCGGCCTCGATCAGCTTCAGTCCCTTGGTCCGCATCGCTTCGAGATGCGGGCCGCGGGCAACGAGCGACAGATCGACCCCGTCGGCCGCGGCGAGCTTCGCCGCGACATAGCCGCCGATCGCGCCGGCGCCGAAAATGCATACCCGCATCAGGCCAGGCCGAGCTTCTGGGCGAGGCCGATACGCTGGAGCTTGCCGGTGGCGCCCTTCGGGATCTCATCGAGGATGAGGACCTTCTTCGGCACCTTGAAGTCGGCGAGACGGGTGGCGGCGAAGCTGCGGATTTCCTGCTCGGTCGCGGACTGGCCGTCGCGAAGGACGATGGCCGCGCCGACCTCCTCGCCAAGCTTGTCGTGCGGCACGCCGAAACAGACGACCTGCGCGACCGCCGGATGATCCATCAGGACTTCGTCGACCTCGCGCGGCGAGATCTTCTCGCCGCCGCGGTTGATGATTTCCTTCAAGCGGCCGGTGACGCGGACATAGCCCTCCGCATCCATCGTGCCCTGGTCGCCGGTGTGGAACCAGCCATGCTCATAGGCGCTCTGATTGGCGGAAGGATTGTTGACGTAGCCGACGGTGACGTTCGGCCCGCGGATGACGATCTCGCCTTCGGCGCCGTCCGTCAGCAGGCGCCCGTCGGGCGACATGATCGCGACGTCCGGGCCGGCGGCGATGCCGACGCTGCCGGGCTTGCGGTTGCGCGGCGGCAGCGGGTTCGACGCCATCTGATGGGCTGCCTCGGTCATGCCGTAGGATTCGATCACCGGGCAGGAGAAGGCGGCTTCGAGCTCGAGCATAACCGTCGGCGGCAGCGAGGCCGAGGAGGAGCGGATGAAGCGGAGCTTGCTGGCAGCGATCGCTTCGGCATTACGCGGCGCGCGGGCGAGGATCGCCTGATGCATGGTCGGCACGGCCGTATACCAGCTCGGCTTCGCCTCTTCGAGCTGGCGGAAGAATTTCAGCGCGTCGAAGCCCGGCGTGCAATAGACCGAGCCGCCGGAGGAGAGCGAGGTGAGCACCGCCGCGATCAGGCCGTGGATGTGGAAGAGCGGCATGATGTTGAGGCAGCGGTCGTCGGGCTGGAGCGACAGCGTCTCGGCGATGTGCTTCGCCGAAGCGGCAAGGTTCTTCTGGCTGAGCGGCACCAGCTTCGGCCGCGACGTCGTCCCCGAGGTGTGCAGGAAAAGGCCGACATCGTCGGGCTCGGCGTAGCCGGTGCTGACGGCAGGCCCGATCGCCTTGCCGTCGATGGTGAAAGTGCCGGCCGGCGAACCTTCCGGAACATCCAGGCGCAGGATGGGGATGCCGAGCTTCCCGGCAGCGATCACCGACGCTCCGGTCTCGTCGCGGCCAACCAGGATCGCCTTTGCCCCGATGTCGGTGAGGTAGAAGGTCAGCTCTTCCTCGCGATAGCCCGGATTGAGCGGCGCGGTGGCGGCGCCGGCGGCGACCGCCAGAAAGGCCGCGGCCATTTCCGGGCCGTTGGGCAGCACGATCGCAACGCCGTCGTTGCGGCCGATGCCGAGGCTGTTGAGCTTCTTGACAGTATCGGCGATCAGCCGCCGCATGCCCTCATGGGTGAGCGCCGGACGTCCGGGCGCAAGCAAAGCCGGCGCCGAAGCGGCGCCGGACGAAAAATTCTCTGGCAATGCCATGATGTATTGTTTCCTCCCTCACACGACACGAACCTCCAGCGTGCCGACACCCTCCACCCGGCCGACCATCTGGTCGCCGCGCTTGACGGGGCCGACGCCGGAGGGCGTCCCGGCGAAAATTATGTCCCCCGGCGCCAGTGTGAACAAGCCCGACAGGTAGGAAATCATCTCCGGCACCTTCCAGATCATCTGGTTGAGGTCGCCGGTCTGCTTGCGGACGCCGTTGACATCGAGGGTGACGGCGCCGTTGGCGGGGTGGCCGATCTTCTCGGCGCGAAAAAGAGGCGTGCAGGGGGCGGAATCCTCGAAGGCCTTGCCGACTTCCCAGGGACGGCCGGTATCCTTGGCGATGCCCTGGAGGTCGCGGCGGGTCATGTCGAGGCCGACGCCATAGCCGTAGACGTAGTCGAGGGCCTTCTCGACCGGGATCGAATCGCCGCCCTTCTTGAGGGCGACGACCATCTCGATCTCATGATGGACGTCGTTGGAGGCGACCGGATAGGGGAAATCGCGGCCGACGAGAAGGTTGTTGGGGTTTTTCTGGAAGAAGAAAGGCGGCTCGCGGTTCGGGTCGCTGCCCATCTCGATCGCATGCGCAGCAAAATTGCGGCCGACGCAATAGACCCGGCGGATGGGGAAGAGAAGGTCGGAGCCTTCGACGGGGAGGACCGTCTGCGGCGCCGGATCGACGGCGTAGGTCGCCGTCCCCTTTTGGACATTCATCAGCGTGCTCCTGCGTAATACTCGACCTTGCGCTCGAAGCGCTCGATCAGTGCTGCGACCAACATGGCGAATGCGAGGAGTATGATCGTCAGGGCCCAGAACTGGGCCATGCGAAAATTCCGGGAGAAAGTCTCGAATAGCGCGCCATAGCCGACGATGGCAACGAGCAATTGGCCGATGACGACGCCCTTGACGCCGCGGATCAGGCCGAGCCGGAGGCCGGCCAGGATTTCCGGAAGTGCCGCCCACAGAACGATCTTGCCGTAGAGGGCACGGCGCGAGGCGCCATAGGAGCGTGCCATCTCGATCAGCGAGGGCGAGATGTGGAGGACGCCGGCGCGGGTGTCGAGGACGATGATCCAGACCGAGAAGAGGAAGACGGCGGCGACGATGGTGCGCTCGCCGAAGCCGAACAGGATCATCAGCACCGGGACGAGTGCCGACAGCGGCGCGCTGGAGAAGACATTGACCCACATGCCGAGCAGATCGTCGGCGATCTTCACCCGGCCCATCAGGAAGCCGAGCGGTATGCCGATGACGATCGACAGCGTCATGCCGATCAGGAAGGCACGCAGCGTCGTGATCGTCGCGGCCTGCCAGGTCGGCGTCTGGACGAGGTCGTAGGCCGCCGCGAGAACGTCGGTGAAAGGCGGCAGCAGGAAGATCAGCTCGAGCCGGCCGGCAATCTCCCAGAGCACCGCCCAGACGAGCAGCGACGCCATGATCGGAATGCGGTTGAAGGCCTTCATCGCCGCTCAGTCCACATATTCGCGAAGCCCCTGCCAGATCTCCTCGACGGCATCGAGATAGCGCCGGTCGCGGCGGATCTCGTCGGGATTGCCGGTGCGGTCGATGTTCGGTTCGATGATGCCGGAGATGCGGCCGGGCCGTGGCGAGAGGAGGACGATACGGTCGGAGAGATAGACGGCTTCCTCGATCGAATGGGTGACGAAGATGAAGGTCTTCTTCTGCACCGTGCGCAGCCGGATCAGATCCTCCTGGAATTTGCGCCGGTTCTGCTCGTCGACGGCAGAGAAGGGCTCGTCGAGGAGGAGAACTTCGGCGTCGACGGCAAGGGCGCGGGCGAGGCCGACGCGCTGGCGCATGCCGCCCGACAGCTCATGCGGATATTTGTTCTCGAAGCCGGAAAGGCCGACTTCGGCGATGTAGCGTTTGGCGATCTCCTCGCGCTTGGCCCGCGCCATGCCGCGGAGCTCAAGCCCGAAGGCGGTGTTGCGCATCACGGTCGCCCAGGGCATCAGCGCGAAATCCTGGAAGACGAAGGCGCGTTCCGGGCCGGGGCCGTCGACGATCCGGCCATCGACGCGGATCGTGCCGGCGGTCGGCTTCACCAGGCCGGCGACGATCTTCAGAAGCGTGGTCTTGCCGCAGCCGCTCGGCCCGAGAAGGCTGGTCAGCTTGCCGCGCGGCAGGTCGAGGTCGATGTCACGCAACGCTTCGACGTCGGCGCCGTAGGTCTTGGAGATGCCGCGGATCTCGACGATCGCATCGTCAGGCACGAGTTCCGGGCGGGACAACCGGGTTGCGGCAGGGGGCATCATGCACCGCTTCTCTTTTCAGGACGAAGGAAGCGCACTTCCGCCCATTGCAGGGCGATCAGCGTCACGGTCGAGAGCGCGATGATCGAGGCGATGGTCGCGTACATCTCGGCGTAGTCGGCGCGCGAGCGGTGATAGGTGATGAGGTCGCCGATTCCGGTCGGGGTGATCAGCAGCTCGGCGAGCACGACGCCGACGAAGCCGGCGGCGACCCCGAGGCGGAGGCCGGCGAGGATCACCGGGCTCGCATCGGGCAGCATGATCTTGACGATCGACGGGCGCCGGTTGCCGAGGAAGGAACGGCTCATGTCGAGGAGCGAGGCGTTGACGTTGCGGACCGCCTTGTAGGAATTGAGCACGATCACCGGCAGCGCCAGTAGCATGACGGCGAGCGTCTTCGCCGCAAGGCCGATGCCGTAGACGAAGGTGACGAGCGGGATGAAGGCCGCGACGGGCGCCGCCTGCAGCACGACGAAGATCGGGATCGCCATGAACTCGCCCGGCCGCCAGAGGCCGCAGAGAATGCCAAGGCCGATGCCGAGGACGGTCGACAGGACCAGGCCAAGGACGAGCGGCTGCAACGTCGAGAGATAGGCTTTCGGCAATTCGCCGCTGACCATCATCTCGAAGAAGGCGACGGCCGTCGCCGAAAAGGTCGGGAAGGCGTAGCTCACCGGCACGCGGCCGGCGATTTCCCAGATGAGGACAAAGACGGCGATCGACAGGAGCCGCCAGAAGAGTGGCCGGTCGAAAGGCCGGGCAGCAGCTTTGCGCCGCTGCCCGGCAAGTGGCACGAGACCGGTGGCCTCGCGCGGTATGTCGACATGCATCGTCATCCGCGATGGCGGCCTATTTCGCGCCGAGCTTCGCGATCACCCGGTCGAGCGATGCCATGTTCCAGAAATCCTCGGCCTTCAGCGACGCGGGATCGCCTTCGATCGCCTCGGACAGCGTGTAGAAATCGAAATCGTCCTTGACCGCATCGGGGCCGCCGCCGTTCAGCGCCAGCGCCCCGGCCTCGGTGGTTTCCTTGTAATAGGCTTCGATCTCGGCGTCGGCTTCGGCGCCGAGGTCGGGCAGGAGCTTGTATTTGTTGCGGAGCTCGACGGCGACCGCGGGATTTTCGGCGATTTCGCGGGCGGTCTTGAGAAGCTCCTCGACGACGATGTCGACGGCTTCGGCATTTGCCGCGATGTAGTCGTTGGTGGCGAAGAGGGCTTCGTCGGTCGCCTTCAGCCCCTCGACCGGAAGGACGAGGAACTTGCCCTTGCCCTCCGCCTCGAGGATGCGCCGGTTGGCGGCATCGACGATCGAGGCCTTGATCGTGCCCTGCATCAGCGCGCCGCGGCGCACCTCCGAACCGGGCACATAGGAGATGCTGGAGAAGGTGATGCCGTTCTTCTTGGCCATCATCAGCATGACCGCCTCGGTGCCGGAGCCGCGCGCCTGTACGGCGATCTCCTGCCCGTCGAGGTCCTTCCAGCTCTTGTAGAAGTCGGTGTTGACGATCGGGAAGAAGCGGGCGGTGGCGATCTGCATGAAGATGCGGATCGGTACGCCGGCTTTCTGGATGATCGTATAGGGCGCGCCGATGCCGACATCGGCCTGGCCGCTGACGATCGCCTGGGTCGCCAGGTCCTCGTCGTTCAGGATGGTGAGCTCGATCTCGACGCCGCGCTCCTTGGCGCGTTCGAGGGCGGCGAGCGTCTGGACCGACTCCACGCCGGGCAGATCGCCAAAGGCGATGCGCATCGGTGCGGCGTCGGCGGCGATCGGCAGAGTGGCTAGTCCGCCGGCAAGCAAGGCAGCAAATGCAGTGCCTATGGACAGCGCGTTCATGGCCATTTCCTCCCAGAAATGTTCTTGACCAATCTTCTATTGGTTACTACCCACTCCGCTATTGGTCAAGCATGTCCGAGATGTCGCGTTGACGAGGCTCGCAAATGGCATTATCCGGTCCAACCAATGACATGATTGGTGAAGTGGATGGATTTCGAGGCCAATAGCGGGCAGGCTGCCCTGGTGCAGCTTCACGCCTATCTCTCGCAGCGCGACCTGCCGCCCGACAGCCGCCTGCCGCCGGAGCGCGAGCTTTGCGAAACGCTCGGCGTGTCGCGGGGCGATCTCCGCAAGGCGCTCGCCGTGCTCGAAAGCGAGGGCCAGGTCTGGCGGCATGTCGGCAAGGGCACTTTCATCGGCAGCGGGCCGATCGACGAGGTCGTGCATGTCGCCGACATCGCCGCGCGCACCAATCCGGCCGATTTGATGCGCGCCCGACTGATCCTCGAGCCGGAGCTGGCGCGTGAGGCGGCGCTGCACGCGACGCCCGACGATATCGCCGCGATGCGCGACTGCATGGCCAAGACGCGGCTCGCCGAAAGCTGGCGGCAATATGAGACTCTCGACAATGTCCTGCACCGGCAGATCGCACAGGCGGCACGCAACACCGTGCTCCTCGGCCTCTTCGATGCGCTGAACTCGATCCGCCGCGCCGTCGTCTGGGGAAGGCTGCGGCCGGACCCGGCCAAGCCGCCGGTCGGACACCACAGCTTCACCGAACATATGCGCATCGTCGATGCGATCGAGGATCGCGACCTGTCGGGCGCGGCGGCGGCGATGCGCACGCATCTCCAGTCGGTCGCCGGCCACCTCATCCCGCTCCGCGAAGCGGCCGAATAGGCAGCCCGCTCTCGGTGAAATCGCCGTTGCCGCGGCCGGGGCCCTTGCTCCGCCGCGAAGTTGAATGCTACGGCCGGTAGAGACAAGCCAGACAAGAAGAACCGGGAGGGATTTGTGGCCGAGAAGAGTGAAATCCGCGACGGGATGCGGGTCGAGTGGGATGTCCCGATCACGATGGACGACGGGATCGTGCTGCGCGCCGATATCTTCCGCCCGGTCGGCGACGGCAAGTATCCGGTGATCATGAATTACGGCCCTTACGGGAAGGGGCTGGATTTCAAGGAAGGCTACAAGACCGCCTACGAAATCCTCGAGAGCGACTATCCGGATTCGCTGCAAGGCACGTCCGGCACATATCTCAACTGGGAAGTCGTCGACCCGGAGAAATGGGTACCGGACGGCTATGCCTGCATCCGCATCGACAGCCGCGGCGCCGGCCGCTCGCCGGGTTTCATGGATGTCCACGGTCCGCGTGAGACGAAGGATCTCTACAACTGCATCGAATGGGCAGGGGTGCAGCCCTGGTCGAACGGCAAGGTCGGCATGAACGGCATCTCCTATTACGGTGCCAACCAGTGGCGCGTCGCCGCGCTGCAGCCGCCGCATCTCGCCGCGATCTGCATCTGGGAAGGCTTTTCCGACAATTACCGCGACAACAACCGTCACGGCGGCATCCTCTGCGTCTTCCGCAAGAACTGGCAGGAGATGCAGGTCAAGACCGTGCAGCACGGTCTCGGCGAGCGCGGCCGCAAGAGCAAGGTGACGGGCGAGTATATCAGCGGACCGGAGACGCTCTCCGACGCGGAGATGGTCAAGAACCGCTCCGATCTGTGGGGCGACCTCCTCAAGAACGATCTCGACGGCGAGTATTACAAGTCGCGCGCCGGCGCGATGGACAGGATCGTCGTGCCGCTTCTTTCCTGCGCCAACTGGGGTGGGCAGGGACTGCATCTGCGCGGCAATATCGAGGGTTTCGTCAACGCCGCCTCGCAGCAGAAATGGCTCGAGATCCATGGCGGCGCGCATTGGGCCGAGTTCTATACGGATTACGGCGTCGCCATCCAGAAGCGCTTCCTCGGCCATTTCCTGAAGGGTGAGGACACTGGCTGGGACAAGCAGCCCACGGTGACGATGCAGGTTCGCAGGCCGGGCCAGATCAAATTTCCGTCGCGCGCCGAGACTGAATGGCCGCTGGCGAGGACGGAGTGGACGAAATTCTATCTCGACCCCGCCGCGAAATCGCTCAAGCGCGAGCCGAGCGGCACGACCGCGACGCTCGACTATGAGACGACCGGTGACGGCGTCTCCTTCCTGACGGCGCCCTTCGAGGCCGACACGGAAATCACCGGCCCGTCAGCGCTAAAACTCTTCCTGTCGTCGAAGACCAAGGATGCCGACGTCTTCCTCGTGCTGCAGGTCTTCGATCCGAAGGGCGAGGAAGTCGTCTTTTACGGGGCGCTCGATCCGCATACGCCGGTCGGCCAGGGGTGGCTGCGCGCCTCGCACCGCAAGCTCGATCCGAAGAAGAGCAAGCCGTATCGGCCCTATCACACGCATGACGAAGTGCAGCCGCTCACGCCCGGCGCGCCGGTCGAGCTCGACATCGAGATCTGGCCGACCTGCATCGTCGTGCCGAAGGGCTATCGCCTCGGCGTCAATATCCGTGGCCGCGACTATGAGTGGGCGGGGGCGGCGACGACGCTTTCCAACATGAAGAACCCGATGAAGGGCTGCGGTCCCTTCGTGCATGACGATGAGGACGACCGTCCGCCGGCCGTGTTCAACGGCACCAACACGCTGCATTTCGACGGCGACAAGCAGCCCTACCTGATCCTGCCGGTGATCCCGGGGAAATAGCGGTTCACTTCTCGCGTGGGGCCTTCAGATCCTCGCCGGCCGTCACCTGTCGGCCGGCGCGGGTCTTGCGGACGGCGTCGATCAGGTTGAGGGCGGCATTTCTGACCTCGCCCTGCACAGCATCGTCGCGATCGAGTTCTTCGTGGCTTGTCGCGTAGGGTTTCCAGTAGCCGATGTAGCGGTCGATCTCGGCCTCGGCGCCGGCCGGCTGGAGATGCAGGGACGTCAGCCAGTCTGAGAGGCTGCGGCGGACATTCTCGGCACCTTCGACATCGCCATGCACGACGACCGAGAAGAGCCGCTTTTCGAGATGGCGCGGATAGTCCCAGCCGGCGAGCTCGATCTCCTTCGCTTTCCTGGCATCCTTGCCATGCGTCCGGGTCGGGTCGGGATTGCCGCCATCGGCGCAGACGAGACGGTCCATCATCAGCTTGATCGGCGAGGAGACCTGGTACCAGTTGACCGGCGTCACGATCATGATGCCGTGCGCCTCGACCCAGCGCGGGTAGATGTCGTTCATCCAGTCCTGCGTCTGGCCAAGCGAATGGTTCGGATAGCAGGAGCAAGGCCAGTGGCAGAGTGGCGCCGCGGTCGAAAAGCAGGCTTTGCAGGGGTAAATGTTGCGGCCGTATTCGGATGAGAGCCGGCTGAGGTCGAGGATCTCCGTCGTAACGTCAGCCGCCGCCATCGCCTGTTGCGCGATCTCGATCAGCCGGTAGCTCTTCGACATCTCGCCGGGGCAGGTGTGCTCGCTCCGCGAGGAGCCGTTGATGAGCAGGATGCGGTGCGGACCGGCTTTATCCTCATGCCGGGATTGCGCGGCGCGGATGGCGTCGCGGGCGGCGATCCAGTCGACGGACATGTCGTAATCCGGATCGACGAATTCGGGGCCGGCCTTCTGCGTGTGCGGAGCCTTGCGCGAATGCGCATAGGCGTCCCAGGCGGCGGCGGTGATGCGTGCCAGGTCGGCGGAAAGTGGCTCGAAAGCCGGATCGCGGAACTGCTGCCGGTAGCGTTGCTCGAACTCCTCACGCGAGAGCTTCGGGCTCGGCATGCCTTTCCGCGGTTCGGGCGTTTCCAAGAGTTCCTCCGGCGATCGGCGGTCAACCCTTGACGCTTCGAATTGTTCCAGGAAAGGATTTGTCCGTCAGTCGTCCTTCGGCATCACGACATGGTCGGGGCTGAGGTCGGTGATGGTCGGGCAGCCGAGGAGGCCCATGACGCGGTCGATCTCGTCGCGGTAGATCTCGAGGGCCCGCCTGCCGCCGGCTTCGCCTGCCGCGGCGGTGCCGTGGAGGGGCGCGCGACCGAGCATCACGGCGCTGGCGCCGAGCGCCATCGCCTTGACGACGTCGCTGCCGCGGCGGAAGCCGCTGTCGACGATGACCGAGATGCGCTTGCCGACCGTGTCGAGGACGCGCGGCAAATTGAGGATCGGCGGCAGCGAACTGTCGAGGACGCGGCCGCCATGGTTGGAGATCGCCACGGCATCGGCGCCGGCCTCCGCGGCGGCGAGCGCGTCGCGATGGTCCTGGACGCCCTTGACGATGAGCGGGCCGGGCCAGAGGCGGCGTAGCTCCTTCACGTCGTCCCAGGTGACGGACGGGTTCCATACGGTCGTGCGGCCCATCGGCAGGGCTGTGATCTTGGTCTGCGAGCCCGCCGGAAAATTGGCGTAGCGCGGCATGCCGGTGGTCATCATGTAGCGCATGAGCACGCCCATCACCCAGCGCGGATGGATCATGACGTCGGTGACGTTGCGGCGCGTGAATTTGAACGGGATGGTGAAACCGTTCTTGAGATTGTATTCGCGGCCCGGCGTCACCGGCGTGTCGACGGTGAAGACCAGCGCCTCGTAGCCAGCCTTGCGGGCGCGCTCGATGAGCTGGTGGGACAGCGACCTGTCCTGCCACATGTAGAACTGGAACCAGAGCGTGCCGCCGGCCTCCGCGACGCGCTCCAGCGCCGTCATCGAGCTCGACGCCAGCGTGAAGGGCACGCCCATCGCCGCGGCGGCGCGGGCCAGCGCCACCTCGCCCTCATACCAGGCAAGGCCGGTCGAACCGGTCGGCGCGACGATGACCGGCATCGCCTGCTTCTTGCCGAAAAGGGTGATCTCCTGGCTGCGCTTTGCGACATCGACGAGGACGCGCGGGCGGAGCTTGATCTTTTCGAAGACGAGACGGTTGTCGCGCATGGCGACCTCGTCGTCATTGCCGCGATCCATGAACTCGAAGAGGCCCTTCGGCAGCCGGCGCTTGGCGGCGTCACGGAGGTCGGCCGTGTTGTGGAAGCCGAGCGTCTCGTCGGTCATCGAAAAGTCCTGACTTCTTGCGGGGAGGCGGCCGGACAAGCGCCCGGCCTTCGATCGCGTCCCTTCTGTCAGGATCGTCCGGGTGGGGTCAAGCCACCCGTCAGGGCGCACGACCGGATGTCGAGAGGCTTGTCCACTCACTCCCCCGGCTTCTGTGAGAGCGGGCACTATTCACAATTGAGCGTGCCTTTGGTCCGCTATAACCTACACACGATTCGCCGTGGCGGGCGGCGAAGGTGGGGGCATTCCGATGTTTGCGTCAAAGGGCTCGGCGACCGCCGGGCCGCTGTTTGCGCTTGGCCTTGCTGCTGCCGGTGTCGCCGGCCTTGTGCCGATGGCGCAGGCTGCCGAGCTCACCTTCCAAGGTCCCGCCGACGAGAACCCGACCGACGAAGACCTCGACTGGGGAAATCAGGACAACTGGAGTTCGGCGACCGTGGCTGGCCAAGACGACGACGTCGTCGTCGAGCCGGACCCGACCTTCAGAGGCCCCGTCGTAACCGACGAGCGCGAGATAAAGTCGCTGGAGCTCAACACCGGTATCAACATCCATCGCGGCGGCAGCCTCACGGTCACCGACGGGATCACCGTCAATGCCAATCCCGGCTATTTCATCAATGATGGCGTCGTCACCGGCGCGGTCGTCAACAACGCCTACATCTCCAGCACGAACGAATTCCACGGCGACGTCACCAACAATGCCGGCGCCGCGATCATCAATGAGAGCGCCGAGGATAGCGACGCCACCGCCACATGGTATGGCGACGTCCTCGCGAATGACGGCGATATCTACAATATCGACGGCATCTGGAACGGCGACGTCCAGTCGAATGACGGCACAATCGTCAGCCGCGGCGTGTAGAACGGCAACATCAACAACATCAACGGCTCGATGGAGCTGAGTGGCACCCTCGACGGCGACCTCATCCATGCGAGTGGCAGCTCCTTCGTGATGGGAAACCTGGTCGTCAACGGGAACTTCACTAACGATGGCGGCTTCGGCATGGATGACGGGTCTGCCGACACCGTGCTCACGGCGAAGTCCTGGTCGGGCAGCGGCATGGCGACGTTCGACCTGTCGACGGCCTTCGGCCGCAGCGACCAGGTGATGCTCTCCGGCGACTATGTGGCCGAGACCGAGCTCGGCTTCAATCTCGTCGGACCGTCGGACCGTCGGAGCGCGTTCTGGGCGATATCCGCGTAATCACGGTCGATGGCGCCAACACCGGCACGCTCACGTCTTCGGGCCTGCCGGAGGACGGCGTCATCTCCTATCGGCTCGAGCGATCCGGCAATGACTGGGTATTGACCACCAGCCTCAGCCAGGCGCCCGAGCACGCGGCCGCGGCCATCGAGCTGATCGGCCGGACGCTTGCCTCCGCCGAGCGGGTGCCGCTCGCCCACGGCGGTGCCTGCGAGACCGGCCGCTGGGCCCGGCTCATCGGCGGCACGCATGACTCCACCCTCTCCGACGTCGACTTCCAGCTCGATCTCGGCGGCGTCCAGGCCGGCTATGACGCCTCCTGCGTTGCCGTCGGGCAGAATGGAACGCTCGGCCTCGGGGTAACCGGGGGCGGCGTGCTCGGCCGCATCGACCAGAATTTTGGAAGTGACGGAGAGCTCAGCGGCGACTTTCTGCAAGGGTTCGCTGGGCTTTATGCCGACTTCGCGGCCGGTCCGCTGCGGGCTGTCTTGCAGGGCCAGATCGGTATCGGCAACACGAGCCTCAGCGACCCGCAAACGGGACTCGATGAGGCGACGCTGACAACCACCCGCTTCGACCTTATACCAGCCCGCACTGATCAGAACCGATGTGCCCAGTCACGCATTCCGATGGACATGATCTTCCAAGGTCGATCGATAAGGTTGTTCCAGGCGTCACAGCACAGGGCAACGATCTCGTCGTAGGTTTTGAACACACGGTTCGAC